>JAJBUH010000190.1 GCA_020860445.1 Bacteroidales bacterium
TCCGGATGGTATTTTTCATTTTTCATTCTTCATTTTTCATTCTTCATTTTTCACTTTTCATTTTATTATACGCCTCCAGGGCGTGCCCCAAGATCTCCAATGCTCGCTTCAAGTCCTCTTTGTTTAGCACGTAGGCGAGGCGCACCTCATCGCGGCCCTTCGACGGATCGGAGTAGAAACCCGAGGCCGGAGCCATCATAACTGTTGCCCCCTCATATTCAAAGTCAGACAGGCACCAAGCGCAGAACTCCTCAGCATCCTCGACCGGCAGTTTGGCCACGGTGTAGAATGCACCCATTGGGATAGGGGAATACACCCCCGGAATGCGGTTGAGGCCGTCGACCAGGCATTTCCTGCGTTCTACATATTCGTCATACATCTCGCGCTGATATTCTATCGGTGCATCTATGCTGGCTTCTGCCACGATTTGTCCTATCAGTGGGGGAGACAGGCGAGCTTGGCAGAATTTCAGCACGGTCTGCAGCACCTTCTTATTCTTGGTGCACAGTGTGCCGATGCGTATGCCGCACTCGCTGTAGCGCTTCGACACCGAGTCGATCAGTATCACATTCTGATCGATGTCGGGCAGGTGGCACGCGCTGATGTAGGGCGACCCCGTGTAGATAAACTCGCGATACACCTCGTCGCTGAATAGGTACAGGTCATATTTCTGCACCAGGTGGCGTATCTGCTCCATCTCGCGACGAGTATACAGGTAACCGGTGGGGTTGTTGGGGTTGCAAATCAGGATGGCGCGGGTGCGCTCAGTGATCAGGTCCTCAAATTTGTCAATGTCAGGCAGTGCGAATCCGTCTTCGATCGACGATGTGATAGGTTTGATTACCGCGCCGGCGCTGATGGCAAATGCCATGTAGTTGGCATAGGCGGGTTCGGGCACTATTATTTCATCACCGGGATTGAGACAGCTCATGAACGCGAACAGCACGGCTTCGCTGCCGCCATTGGTCACGATGATGTCCTCAGGGGTGAGATTGATTGAATATTTGGCATAGTATTCAGCCAGCTTCTTGCGCAGGCTGAGGAAGCCCTGGCTCGGGCTGTATTCGAGTACTTTCAGGTCGATATGCTTCAGAGCCTCCAAGCCGCAGGGCGGGCTTGGGAGGTCAGGCTGACCGATGTTGAGGCGGTACACCTTGATGCCGCGCTGCTCGGCCGCATAAGCCAAGGGGGCCAATTTGCGAATCGGCGATTCGGGCATTTCTGCGCCTCTGATTGAAATTTGTGGCATGCTTTTGTAGCGTTTTCTTAAAGTTTGTGCAAAGTTACGAATTTTTGTCCTAATTTGACGAATATTTACCGTGTTGTTGTAAAGTTTTATTCGTAAATTTGCAAAGTAAGTAACAAACCTACACCATAAACCATAAAATGTAAGTAACAAACCTACACCTTAAACCGCTATATGTAACCAACTCAACATATTCAACACATGAGAAATTACTTAGCACCTTTCTGCGCCGCGCTCGCCGTTACTGCCAGCGCCGCCACGCCAGAATGGCAAGACCCGCAGGTCAATCAGGTCAACCGATTGCCCATGCACGCCACGTTCTTTCCGTTTGTTTCGGCCGAGGCTGCCCAACAGGGCTGCCCCTTGAGCCAGCCAAACTTCCTCTCGCTCAATGGCGACTGGAAATTCTCTTGGGTAGAGCATGCTACCCAGCGTCCTACTGATTTCTACAAGGTGGGCTATGATGATTCAGCCTGGGCCACGATGCCCGTGCCAGGCAACTGGGAGCTCTACGGCTATGGCGACCCCGTATACGTCAACATGGGCTATGCTTGGAAGGGCCACTTCGAGAACAATCCTCCCGAGGTGCCCGAGCAGGACAACCATGTGGGCTCGTATCGCCGCACAATCCAGATTCCCGCCGATTGGAAGGGCAAGCAAGTGGTTGCCCACCTCGGCTCGATGACATCGTGCGTCTACCTGTATGTCAATGGCAAGTTTGTCGGCTACAGCGAGGATTCAAAACTCGAGCCGGAATTTGACCTCACCTCTTATATCAAGCCCGGCCAGGACAACCTGATCGCCATGCAGATGATGCGTTGGTGCGATGGCACGTATCTCGAGGACCAAGACTTCTTCCGCCTCTGCGGCATCGCTCGCGATTGCTACCTTGTGGCTCGCGACAAGAGCACCAGCATCCAAGACCTGCGCGCTGTGGGCGACCTCACCAATGACTATCGCGATGGCGTGCTGCGCGTCGAGATGGACCTAAAGGGCACTGGCGCAGTTGCCCTCTCGCTCAAGAACAGCGCTGGCGAGGAGGTTGCTGCTGCTTCGGTTAATGGCAAAGGCACCCTGTCGACAACTCTCAATGTTGACAATCCCGACAAGTGGACAGCCGAGACTCCTAACCTTTACACCCTCACCGCTACGCTGTCAAAAAATGGCAAGGTGATCGAGGTAGTGCCGGTCAATGTCGGTTTCCGCAGCGTGGAGATCAAGAATGCCCAGCTGCTGGTCAATGGCCAGCCGATTCTGATCAAGGGTGCTGACCGCCACGAGCTTGACCCCGATGGCGGTTATGTAGTGAGCCGCGAGCGCATGGAGCAGGATGTGCGCATCATGAAAGAACTCAACATCAACGCCATCCGCACTTGCCACTATCCCGACGACCCATATTTCTATGACCTCTGCGACCGCTATGGCATCTATGTGACTGCCGAGGCAAATGTCGAGAGCCATGGCATGGGATACAAGGACCAGACCCTGGCCAAGAATCCTATCTTCAACAAGGCTCACCTCGAGCGCAACGAGCGCCACGTGGCCCGCAACTTCAACCACCCATCGATCATCGTTTGGTCGCTCGGCAATGAGGCTGGCTACGGTCAGAACTTTGAAGACGCTTACGACTTGGTCAAGAGCATGGACCGGAGCCGCCCCGTGCAGTACGAGAGGGCTGAGAAAGATGGCAAGACTGACATCTTCTGCCCGATGTACTACGACTATGATCATTGCGCCGCTTATTGCGAGAATCCGGCCTACGACAAGCCTCTCATCCAATGCGAGTATGCTCACGCCATGGGCAACAGCGAGGGCGGTTTCAAGGAGTACTGGGATATGATCCGCAAGTATCCTAAATACCAAGGCGGTTACATCTGGGACTTTGTTGACCAGTCGCTGCGCACTGTCACTGCCGATGGCACTCATTTCTACGGCTACGGTGGCGACTACAACAACTATGACCCCACCGACCACAATTTCTGCAACAACGGCCTGATTTCGCCTGACCGCGTGCCCAATCCCCATGCCTACGAGGTAAAGCGCATGTATCAGGATATCTGGAGCGACTTCGACCCGGAGACTTCTACACTCAAGATTTTCAACGAGAATTTCTTCCGTCCGCTCAACTATGTGTCGCTTAATTGGACACTGCTCCACGACGGTCGTCCCGTGCGCAAGGGCGTGATTGAGGATGTGAATGTTGCGCCGCAGAAGTCGCGCACTGTCAAGTTGCCGCTTGGCATAATGGCCGAACCGGGTCACTGGCACCTCAATGTTTCTTATCAGCTGCGCGAAGAGGAGCCTCTGCTCCATGCTGGCACCGAGGTGGCTGCTCAGCAGTTCACACTCGCCGAACCCAAGGCTTGCTGTTGCGGCAATTCTAACCTGGCCAGCGCTCAGGCACCCAATGTGGAGAAGGCTGACGGCAAGGTGATCGTTTCTTCTAATCAGTTTACCGCTTGCTTTGACGAGGCTACTGGCTTCCTGTCAAGCTTTGAGTCGGCTGGCGAGGAGATGCTGGCATCGCCGCTGCGTCCTAATTTCTGGCGCGCTCCCACCGACAATGACTACGGCGCAGGGCTACAGAAGAAGTATGCCGCTTGGAAGAATCCGGAGATGAAGCTTGTGTCGCTCGAGACCAGCGAGGCCGATGGCTTGGCTCATGTCAAGGCTGTCTACTCGATGCCGAGCGTGAAGGGCGAACTCACTATGTCGTATGCCATCGATGGCAACGGCACAATCCGCGGAGCCGAGGATTTCAAGGCTCAGGAGGGTGCTGACGTGTCTAATATGTTCCGCTTTGGCATGCGCATGGCCATGCCTAAGGGATTTGACACTGTCGACTATTTCGGACGCGGCCCGGGCGAGAATTATGCCGACCGCAACGCATCGGCCGACATGGGCCGCTATCGCCAGAAGGTTGAGGATACCTTCTATCCCTACATCTATCCGCAGGAGAGCGGCACACGCACCGGCGTGGTTGAGTGGAAGGTGCTCAACGGCAAGGGCAATGGCTTGCTGATCAGCAGCTCGAATCCCTTCTCGGCATCTTCGCTGCCGTATTCTATCGAGGCTCTTGACGGCGGAGCCGACAAGCCCAACCGCCACCAGCATGATGTCAAGCCTCTCGGTGCCACCGAGGTCTGCTTCGACCTGAAGCAGGCCGGCCTGGCATGCGTCAATTCTTGGGGCGCCATCCCCCTGAAGCAGTACCAGATTCCCTACGCTGATTACACCTTCCAATTTGCAATAACCCCCGTCAAACACCAATATTAATCCCGTAAAACGTAAGCACGTAAGCTAAACGTAAGCACAAAAATAATGGATTCGGTATTTTTATCGAATCCATTTTAAGTATCTATTAAATTATAGACCTTCTCTATTTTAAATTGGTCTAATCACGGAGGTCACTGAGGGACACAGAGCCCACGGAGATTTTCACTTTCCTTAGTTAATACGCTTCTCGATTCGGTCATGGAGACCGCTGAAGCGGTGCCAGAGGTCTCGGAGTGCGGGCGTCGTCCCTTTGATTCTGGGGCCAGCGAGGCGCTATGGCCTGTGCCACAGCTTTTCCTCGCGCTCTGTGTTCTCTGCTGCGGCCTTGCCGCCTCTGCGACCGAATCAAGAACGCAAATAGGGCAGCAAAAGGAAAACTCCGTGGACTCCGTGAATCTCAGTGACCTCCGTGTTAAGATTTAATTCATATAAGACATTATTTATCCTCATCGGTGTGCTTACGTTAAACTTACGTGCTTACGTTAGGACATAAAAAAAGGCTTGCCATCGGCAAGCCTCTTTGTTGTGGCGGGGGTAGGGATCGAACCTACGACCTCCGGGTTATGAGCCCGACGAGCTACCACTGCTCTACCCCGCAATATTTTGATAGTGCAAAGGTACGAACTTTATTTGAATTGACAATAGCCTTTAACACTCTTTAACTATAATTTTTCTCCCGCCAAGCCCTCATCTTAGGTAATAATCTACGCAAACGCTTATCTGATAGGGCGTTGCGCCGCTGCTGGTCCGCACTGGGGCTGATCGTTCGTAGTACCATACTTTCTGCTTATCCCAGCTCGCAAACCTCAATTGGCGCGTCTGGCCCGGCGGAATCACCTCGCGCGCCTCGACCTGGCGCTGGTGCAGCTGCCTCCCCGAGGCATCCATATATTCAATCGTAAGCCCTACGCCCTTTATTGTGTCAACGCAAAGATTAGTTGCAAACAGCGTCTCATAGCTCGACCGCAAGGTCTTCTCGTATCCGCTCAGCCGCAACGAATCGCCACATTCCCTCACAGTATCTCCCACGACCCCATACGCGCCCCCATCCAATCTCAGCCCCGGCCGCGTGGTACGCTGGCCCATGGCCATACCAGACAACCCCAAAAGGCATAAATAGACTACAATACGATTCATAGGCATGGTTTGAAATTATCAGTATCGATGGGATACACTCGCTTTGCCCCAATCAGCCCATCTGGATTGTCGGGCTTGGTGATGGTCATGCGCATGAAGTAGGGGAGCCATCGCCTAAACGATACGCTCGTGCGGTCAGAGTACGGCTTGAACCGCAGATATCCATCAGCCACATCCACCACGGCTCGCGACTTCTTGATCTTGGCGTTGGAAATCTTGCTGGCATCGAGGCTGCCGTCATACCGACTCTTGGTCGGGGTGTCGGTCAATTCTCCCACCTTTGTTCCCGCCGGAATATCCAATCGCGGCGAATCCAGCAGATGTATGTCGAATGTCGATTCCGAGGCGCGCATGATGCACAGCGTGGCCCCGTCGGCCGGAAATTGCCAGATTCCCTCGACCGGCTCCAGGGCGTGTTGCGACAGTCGGCACTCTACGCTGTCGCGATGCCACTTCTGCCCAAAAGACACGCTTGGCACCATGACAATGCACAGTGCCAAGCAACCTATGAAAATGAAACGTCTTCTCATTTAGCCACTGGGTCAAATGGTGCTGAAGGTGTAGGCGAAGCCGAGCGAGAGGATTTCCTTGACTTGGAGTTTCTTCCAATGCCCGTATTCCTCAGAGTAGGGAGTCTCTGTGTCGTAGCGGAAATGCACAAACAGCTGTGTGGTCAGGAAGCGGTTGATCTCAAACACCACTGTGTTTTCCCAGTCGGCGTATGCCGACTTGTAATCGGTGAAGGCGAATAGCCGCGAACTCAACTTGATATTGTAGGCAATCGTCCAAGCCAGTTTGCACTCCACGCTGCTACCAAACGAGTGCTTGAAATGCTTGCCCTCGTCGATGCTGTACGATGTCTCATCTACTCTCTTGTTGGTGCAGATGTCCAGGTTGTAGCTCAAGGGAGCTATCGAGGCGTCGAATGTGTATTTCGGTCCAGTAGTGTTGTAAGTTACACCAAGACCGAGGGTGAGTGTCGCTGGCGACATAAAGGCGGCGTTGAGCGTGTGGGAGTTTTTGGCGTAGTTGTTTAGGAACTGAGTCTTAAACTGTCCCGTCACCGAATAGTACCACTTGTCGCGAGCCTTGATACCGAACACAGTGTTGATCTGGAATATGTCTTGCGAGATGTTGTAATTGCGCAGCGAGTCGTCGGGGGCGTTGTTGATGCCGAGTTTGTACTGGAATGTGTTCTCAAACAGCAACTTGGGGTGGTACTTCTGATTGAGCTTGACATTGTAGTACAGGTTGAGCAGGGCATTCAGGTTGTTGTTGCCGCCCTGGTACCAGTTGGGCGAGATGTAAGCCTCAGAGAATTGCAGCGAGGCATTGAATGTGCGCATCCAATGCTTCTTCTTAATAATCACCGGACCGAAGGTGGTCTGGTTGGCCTTCTCTACGTCGGTCAGGTCACGTATCACTATTGAGTGCTCGTCAGGGTTAACCTCGACCACCCATTCCTTGGGCGATTCCGGCAAGAACTCGACATTGTAGGGCGCGGCCGATGGGTTCTGGATGACCATCTTTTGCAAGATGGCTTGCGAGCGCCGGCTGACAGATGCATCATCCTCGATCCAGCGCAGAGCCGGGTTGCCCGAATACTCGGGGGTGAATATCGATGTGGTGTCGGGCATCTGATATGACTGGAAGACTGTGGGCAAGAAGAATTTTCTCGGCAGGGGTTTGGTGCTCATCAGGGTGTCGGGTGCGTAGCACTCGATAAGCAAAGAATCAGCCAATGATTCGTAGAACACTGGTATGTCTTCTGCCATGACCGAATCGTTGAGGGCTTGTATGTTGTCGATGGCCACTGAATCGGGTTCGGAAGCCGAGTTGAAATACATGGCTTGCCCCTTGGCGCATAGAGCCGTCAAGAAGCAGAGGGCAGAAAGAATGGCAATTTTGATGTTCATACTTATATAAGAATGTGAATGATTAGTGGGGCTTTCAGCCCTTGAGAGCGGTATATATGGTGCATACCCCGAAAGTCAAGGACAAGAACTTGGCCTGGCCGAAGCCGGCCTCCTCGATCAGGGCTGTCATCTGCTGCCCTTGCGCCACGGCGGCGATGCTTTCGGGCAGGTAGGCGTAGGCGCGAGTGTCGCGCGACACCATCCGGCCCGCGGCCGGGATGATGTGCTTGGTGTAAAATCCATACAGAGGCTTGGCCCAGGCCGAGGTGGGGGTCGAGAGTTCGATCACGCAGAGCATGCCTCCGGGCTTGAGCACCCTCAGCATCTCGCGGTAGCCCTGGCTGAGCTTCTCGAAATTCCTGACACCGTAGGCCACGGTCACGCAGTGGAAGGTGTCGTTGGCAAATGGCAAAGCCAGGCAGTCGGCTACGCCGAGGGCTATGCGATGGCTCAGCCCAGCCTTCTCCGCCTTTTTGCGGCCCACCTCGATCATGCCGGTCGACAGGTCGATGCCGGTGATGCGGCTATCCTTGATGCTTTTGGCCAGCAGGATGGCCAGGTCGGCGGTGCCGGTGGCGACGTCGAGGATTTCGGGGGTCCTAGCCTCCATGGCCGACAAGTGGCGCCGTATCATGCCCACGGCACGGCGGCGCCATAGCTTGTCGATGCCAAAGGTCATGGCTCGGTTCATGAAATCGTAGGCGGGAGCGATGTTGTCAAACATCTCTCTCACCTGTTCTCCCTTGTGGCGAGTGTCGCCCTGGTATGGATTCACTCTCTCAGCTCCCGATGCCATAACACATATTTATATTTGGGTAAGAACCGCAGATTTGCACATATTTTCACAGAAGCCTGATGGGGAATCCGTGCCAATCTGTGTCAATCTGTGGTTTTGTTCCATGGTTGAATTTATATCCTTGTTATAGGGTGAGGGTGGCGAGGAAGTCGAGCACGTTTTTGGCGATGCGGTCCTCGAGGTGCTCCTCGGGAGCCTTGACGAATTTCTCGCCGGTGATGTGCTCATACAGCTCGATGTAGCGATCAGAGACGCTCTCGCAGAACTCGTCGGTCATCTCCGGCACCTGCTGCCCAGCCTTGCCCATGAATCCATGGTCCATCAGCCACTGGCGCACAAATTCCTTTGAGAGCTGGCGTTGGGGCTTGCCCTCCTCGAATAGCTTCTGATAGGTGTCGGCGTAGAAGTAGCGCGATGAGTCGGGGGTGTGAATCTCGTCGATGAGGATGACCTTGCCGTCGCGCTTGCCAAATTCATACTTGGTGTCGACCAGGATCAGGCCTTTGTCGGCTGCCATCTTGGTGCCGATGTCAAATAGGGTGCGGGTGTACTGCTCCATCTGCTCATAGTCGGCCTTGTCGACCAGACTCTGGGCGATGATTTGCTCCTTTGAGATATTCTCATCGTGTCCGGCCTCAGCCTTGGTGGTGGGGGTGATGATGGGCTCGGGGAATTTCTGATTCTCCTTCATGCCGTCGGGGAGCTTGACGCCGCAGATTTCGCGGGCGCCGGCTGCGTATTCGCGCCAGGCGCTGCCGGTCAGGTAGCCGCGTATGATCATTTCGACCTTGAATCCCTCGCATTTCATGCCCACGGTCACCATGGGGTCCGGGGTAGCGATTTTCCAGTTGGGCACGGCGTGGGCGGTGGCATCGAGGAATTTCGATGCTATTTGGTTGAGCACTTGGCCCTTGTAGGGGATGCCCTTGGGCAGGATTACGTCAAATGCTGAGATGCGGTCCGTGGCGACCATCACAAGCAGCTCATCGTTGATGTCGTAGACATCGCGCACCTTGCCATGGTACACGCTCATTTGTTTCGGGAAATGGAAGTCAGTTTTTGTCAGTGTAATCATTGTATCTTTGATTTAAATTTTTGGTAACTGTTATAGATCGAGAATTCTCGAGAATTTTCGAGATTATCGATAATTCTCGAGGCTGGTCGAGGTGGGGGGCCAAGCGCCCTCGCGGGCCCGGTCAGGCGAGGTGGGCCTAATCGAGTGGGGCTCCCCCAGCAGGCGGTAGCCTCCCCCCCCGCTGCGGGGGTTAGGGGGCCGTGTCGGGGGCCGGCTGCTCGGCTGTCTCGGCATCATACGCCTCATACGCCTCGACGATGCGCTGCACCAGCTGGTGGCGGATGATATCCTTTTTGCCAAACTCCACCCGCCCGATGCCTTGCACATCGCGCAGCACCCTCAGCGCTTGCACCAAGCCCGAGGTCATCGAGCGAGGCAGGTCGATCTGGGTGATGTCGCCCGTGATGATCATCTTGCCGTTCATGCCGAGGCGCGTCAAGAACATCTTGATCTGATGCGTGGTGGTATTCTGGGCCTCGTCGAGGATGATGACGGCATCGTTGAGAGTGCGGCCGCGCATGAATGCGAGGGGAGCGATCTGTATCACCTTTGAATCCATGTATTCCTTGAGCTTGACAGCCGGAATCATGTCCTCGAGGGCGTCGTATAGGGGCTGCAGGTATGGGTCGATCTTGTCCTTCATATCGCCGGGCAGGAAGCCGAGCTTCTCGCCGGCCTCGACAGCGGGGCGCGACAGTATGATTTTCCTGATTTCGCGATTCTTGAGCATGCGCACAGCCATGGCAATGGCCACGTAGGTCTTGCCAGTGCCGGCAGGACCCAGCGCGAAGGTCAGGTCATATTTGTTGATTTGTTCTACCAACTTCTGCTGGTTGGGGGTGCGTCCCACGATGGGTTTGCCGTTTACGCCGTAGATGATCACATCGTCGCGCTTCATGTCGCGTGGGGGCTCGCCGTGCACGATGTCGAGGATAGAATCCTCTGAGAGCTTGTTGTATTCAGCAGCGTGTGCCTCAAGCTCCTTCATCTTCTTCTCAAACTCGGCAGTCTCGCCCTCCTCGCCAATCACCTTGATCACCGAGCCTCGGGCTGCAATGCGCAGCTTGGGGTATAGGTTGCGTATCAGGTGCATGTTGCTGTTGTTCACGCCGTAGAAGGTGAGCGGGTCTACCTTGTCAATTATAACTATTCGTTCAATCATGCCTAAAAGTTGAAATCTGCTGCAAAGTTAGTGAATTTTTGGGTCAAAACGGCAATCTCAGTGAGATATATTCCACTTGTTGGTCTATTTTTTTGTGATTTCATTCTTAATTCGTAATTTTGCGTTAAGAAAACAACTAACTTTTCTATAAGATTTAAGTTTAAGGATATAGTCTATACAAAGTTTAAGAATTTAGTCTTAACACGGTTTAAGGATATAGTCTTAACACGGAGTACACCGAGATTCACGGAGGACACAGAGATTTTTCTGTCCTGCTTGCGTTCAGGATTCGGTCTCAGAGGCGGCAAGGCCGCTGTAGAGGACACAGAGCGCGAGGATAAGCTAATATCTCGCTGGCCCCGGAATCAAAGGGATAACGTCCACACTCCGTGACCTCAGGCACCGCTTCAGCGGTCTCGGTGACCGATTCAGAAAGGTATCCTCTAAGGAAAGAGTAAATCTCCATGAACTCCGAGATTCTTCATGCTCTCCGTGTTTAAATTTTAAATTAAATAGAAAAGTCACTTAACGACACCTTACTTATGGTATTTCTTACAAGCGACACCCACGCCGGGCATGTCAACGTCATCAACTTTTGCAAGCGACCCTTTGCCACCGTAGCCGAAATGAATCAAGCCATGATTGACCGCTGGAACTCAGTGGTCTGTCCTGACGATGATGTCTACCATTTGGGCGACTTCGCCTTTGGCCCCGCCGTGGTGCGAGAGTTTGCTGCGGCCCTCAATGGGCGCATCCATCTGTGCTTGGGCAACCATGACTATAAGAATATCGTCAAGCCCAAGCTCCAGCATCTTTTTTGCGAGGTGGCCCACGCTTATGTGATCGAGTACCAGGGAGTGAAATGCTACCTGTCGCATTATCCCTATCTATGCTGGATGGGGCGGTATCGGTTCGACCCGCAGTTTCATGGCCATGTGCATCTGCGCAAGGGCTACGATGGCCTCGACCTGCCGCCGATGCGCGACATGGCGCATCCCATGCAATACGATGTCGGCGTCGACCTCAACAACTTCACTCCCATCTCCCTCCCCGACGCCATCTCCCGCGTCCGCCTCCAGCGCTCCACCGGCAAAAATTGTTATACCATGTGGTGCCAAGAAAAGCAATAGATAAACATGTACAAGGTTTTAAATTTAAACACGGAGTACATTGAGTTTCACGGAGACCACGGAGACTCTTGAAAAAGAAAGTCTCCGTGGTCTCCGTGAAACTCTGTGAACTCCGTGTTTAGACCATATCGTATATACTGATTGAGAATGTGATGCGAAAATATTGCTAATAATTATTAAAAATTATGTGATTATTTGGTGGATTCGGGGATTGTGCGTAACTTTGCAGTCCGCAACTATGGGGCTGACTGGCTTTGACAGCGTGTAGAAGCGGTGCGTAAGCGTGCAGAGCGATGATGGCTTGCTCTATAATCTCGACATCAAAAAATTTAAATGGCGAAAACAACTACGCTCTCGCTGCTTGATTGAAGTATAGTAGATCAGCTTTATCCCCGCAACAGTTGCGGAGGACGAGACATCGCCCGATTGTCAACGTTCCGAGACTAATCGATCAGCGGTGCAGCTAAATCGGAAATAGGGGAGGCTTCGCCTCGCGGTCGCCCCGAAGCTCACAGAGGCTAAGGTTGCGGTTGGTAGTCCTGGCTTGCCACAACTCGAAAACCAAGCGGTGCACTACGCACGTAGAAAGCGCATTGATTCCGCGTTTGGACGAGGGTTCAAACCCCTCCAGCTCCACTAAACCCCTCCAGAGAGCCTGGCAAAATGCTTGCCGAGGCTCTCTTTTTTGTTGCCTTGTGAGGCCTTTTCGCTTTACAAATGCTCAAAAATCAATGTTTTAGCTTTGGGTTACCCTTGCGAGGGGATTAAAAAAATGAGACAGGTTTGAAACACCCAATGTTCCGCTTGTTTCTCATTTAATGGCTAATTTGTGGTTAATCTTGATCATTCCCACTAAATTTTGTTAACCAAAACTGATGCAAACAATTGATTGTCTGCTTGCAGTTCTTCCTGTTGGCTATCCAGGACCAGTCCAACCGCTTGTTGCAGTAGTATCCTGACTCGTCAAATCCCACCACGCCACATTTGCCAATCTCATTCTTAATCATGGTGTACCATGGCTCAGCCTTGTCTTTGGCGCATGACTGTCCCTTGGCTTCTCCACTGGGTTAAGATGCCCGCATTTGCACACAGCGGAGCAGTGCTTGTGCCTGCGTTTGACTATTGTGATGACCACATCAATCTCGTCCTCCTGGTTTTCTTCAATGATTTTGGTGCCTTCCCCAAGCGGCGCTCCGCACTTTTCGCAAACGGCTGGTGCGTGGATGACCTCCTCATCGAAACCCTCTTCCTTAATGAGCGTAGTTCCTGGACGGCCCTCTTGGCCGCCCGTGTGGCGTCCAATCTTCTCTCACAGTCTCTGGGTGCGCCTCTTCAACTGCTGGGGGATTGAATCTTGGTTGGGAGTAATGCTGCTGTTGGTGCTGTCCTTGGGCACATCGCCACCATTGAGATATTTTATGTCTCCTCAAATATGGCAGAGAGGAATTGTTACAAAATTTTTGTGAGTACCGAATCGCTGAGTAGTTACGGGAAAAGATTAAGTAGTTAAAAATCACTTAATTGTAAATATAATATTATTTTTTCATACCACAATGAAAACATTGTATTTCTTATTTTGAAAAGTATTTGATACATTATGAAATATGGGTTTATGGCTTTAAAGCGTAATTTTGCAACACAAAAACTTTTTAAACAATCGACCAATTATGAGAATTTTTACTTTATTTATGGTTATTGTGCTAACTTGCTCAGTTGTTGTTGTGGCGCAGCGTCAGGTTAAAAGTCCTAATGTGGCCATTTCCTCCAAATCTGTTGTTTTTCAATGCAAGACGGCAGGACTTCTCAATCCTTGGCAGTCATCGCCAATCATTATGGATTCTGTTTCGGCAGAGTTTAGGTAACAGTATATCCAAGCCATGACAGATGCCCTGCGTCGGTCCTCAAAGAACTTGGCAAATGCCGAGACAGAGGTGATTCTTGAGGAAAATTTCGACCTCACGGTTGATGGCTCCCCCGATGATATTGACACATCATTTGATTTGTCGGGCTATGTTACAGATTTCGACGAGATTGAATATTACGACAATCTGCAAGTCACAGATTTTAAATTGCCCGACGGATGGAATATCGAGCTCAATGACCAACACCCCGAAGTGGGTACCAATCCTGCCGGCCGACTTCTATGATTTGCAAGGACGCTGCTTGGCTCAAAAGGTAAATCTCTTCACGTCCAACCAACCTGGCATGCTGATTGTGAAAATGGATGGCAAAACCAAAAAAAATAGTTATCAAATAACCAATACCACTATCTATGCACAAACTCAAGTTATTTACCATTGCCGTCACGGGCTGACGGGAATGGGTTGGGCGACAGCCTATGGTGGCACTGCGCTGTCAAATCGCTTCCATGCCCTGAATCTCAATTCGCAAGGACAAGAGCATTTCCAAGCGCAGGCCAAGGCCTTGGGCATCAGTCCGACCAAGAAAGTCAAAGTCAACTCCTCGTCTCCACTGCTTTACGAGGATTTTGATGACAGTGAGAATTGGAGTGTCGCAGAGTTGCCCGACGGTTGGGTCAGCGAGGCTACCCCTGGAGTGCCAGATGACAAATGGCAGTGTGGCGCACTTTACACCAGTTCAGGGCAACTGCCAACACCCAGTGGAGAATGCTGCGCCTACATTCTTACGCAGAAAAGCGCCCACGACGCTTGGTTGTTCTCACCAGGATTTTCTGCCATCGAGGGTAGTACCTATGTGCTTTCCTATTGGCTGTTGATGATTGGCGACACTGACACCGTGTTTGAGGAGATGAGTGTAATGGCCGGCTATGGCACTTCTTGCGATGATATGTCGATTAGTTTGCAGCATTTCGACACCGACTCCAATGGCTGGGCCTATGTCACGACATCTTTCACTGCAACCAAAACTGGCCTCTGCCATATCGGCTTTCATGCCACGTCGCCAGCTCTGGGTTCGGGAATACTGATTGACAATTTCTCGATTTGCGAGCCCCGCACCCCTGCTTTCAGCGCCGAAGACACGTTGGAGTTTGAAGACAGCTTTGACAAAGACGCAGCTACAACTATGGGCTATGTGATTACCAATATCGGCAGCTCCAACCTTGAAGTGGAGCTGGAGGACGCAAGCCCAGAGATCACTATTGCCGGATTGCCATTGACAATTGAGGCTGGAGAAGTTGTGAGCATAGGTGTGACCCTTGATGTAGAGACAGTGGGGCAATACGAGGGTGAGTTTACACTCTCGACCAATGACCCCAATGTGCCGCAATTCACTGTAAAAGTCACACAGACTGTTAAGGAGGCAAAAAGCACAGGTTACTGGTTTGAGAATTTCGACACAGGCCTGCCTACCACATGGAATAGCAACTATATGTATTTGGAGCCTCAGTTGGGAATCAATGGCACTGGCTGCGCGGCACTCACATCGCAGGTTGATTGCTATGCCGCAACCCATTTCACTGAATTGGGCGACAATCCTTATCTCAAATTCTATTATCGCTTCCTCTATGTCGATTGGTTTAATGGCGGATACCAAGTTACGCCAAGCGATGACACATATCTCATGGTGAGCCTCAGCGTGGACGGCGGATCAACGTTTGAGCCGATTTATGTGGTTGACCCCACGTCAAATCCACGCGAGGAGACTGCTGATTTCACCGAAGTCGAGGTGTCGCTCACAAAATATGCGGGACAACTTGGAATATTGCGTTTTGATGTGCCTGCTCACTATGTGGACTATATGTTCTATTCAAAATGCTATCTCGACAACGTGGAACTCGGCACCCCCAAAGCCCACGACCTCAAGGCCACAAGTCTGCGAGTGAACCCAATTTTGAATGTCAACACTCCGGCCTCGGCCAAATTCACAATCCGAAATAATGGAGCCAACGCAGAGAGCGGTTTTTCTGTTATTTTGCAAGATACGAAAAATAGTCTTGTTTTAGCACAAATCGACAACTGCGCTGTCGAAAAAGGCGGCGAAAAGACCTATGAGTTTAGTTGGACTCCCGACAAAGCCCAAACGGGTGTGCTTTTGGCCAAAGTGGCTTTAGACGGAGACCTTGATTCCAGCAATGACGCCACAGCTGGTGAGCCATATACAGTTCTCCCCGATGAGGTGCGCAATATTGATTTTGAACGCGACAACAATCTCACCACTGTTGTGCCCTGGGATTTCTATTCCACTGGCTCACTGGCCCAAATGATCTATACTGCCAACGAAATAGGCATCAATGAGTGCACAATTTATGGGTTGTCGTATATTGTGACCTCTGCCACCGATTACGACACAGAGAATGTTGAACTATGGATCGCTGAGACTACCCAGAGCGACTTTGCCGACAATACCTGGATTGACCCGGCTCAATTCAGGCAAGTGTTCTCATCTACTTTGTTCCTCAAAGCCGGAACCAACGAGATAGAAATACCGTTCGACGAGCCATACCAATATCACGGAGGCAACCTGGTGCTCTACGCAACACGCAACAATGATTATTTCTTGGACTACAAGCGTTTTGCAGCCTATTCCACCGACACACCGCGCTCAATATATGTTGGCACCACTCGCGAGAATGTCGACTATGCAAATCCCTCAGCAAGCGGGGTAGCCAGTGTTTCAAATGTGCTGCCTGCCACAAAATTCTACGTGAGCCAAGACCCCACAGGCACGCTGTGTGGCACAGTGCTTCAAGAGTCCAACAATTCGCCCTTGGCTGGTGCCACTGTGACAATCGACGGCACCATGATGTCGGCCACAACCGATAACGAGGGTTGCTACTTGTTTGCTTCTGTCACTCCGGGGCAATACACATTGGTGGCCGAAAAATTTGGCTATCAGCCGCAAAGCAAACATGGCGACAGTTTGGAAGAGTCAGCATCTGTCATCACCAATTTCTCCCTCAAAACGTTGTCGACCACAAGCATTAGTGGGCGCGTCACCGACTCCACGACTGGCAATCCTCTGCCGGGCGCAGGTGTGGTACTCTCTGGCTATTCAAGCTACTATGGAATAAGCGGAGACGATGGCACCTATAAAATAGAGGATGTATATGAGAATGTGGGCAACTATGATGTGGAAGTGCTTGCCGGCACATATCATAGCCTTAATGGCCAAATAGCTGTGGAGAGTGGCAAAGAAGTCGGTGACTGTGATTTTGCAATAGAGCCTCGTCGCTACGCTCCATGCCACGCCGTAGTAGCCACCGATGTAGACATGGCTTCTGCAACAGTGACTTGGGACGCTCCGATTGCTGAGTTCCGCTACGACAGCGGCATCCCAGCCAGCTATAGCGGCTTTGAATACAACTTTATTGGCAACCTGTATTACGCTATCGAGGGCAACGCTTTTGGTGATGCCGCAGTGATAAAGGAAATTTCGTGGCACACATCTTCTGATGTTGGTCTCCATCCCCAAGTCAATATCTTCCTCTTTGCGCTCGACGCTACTGGCTATCCTATAAATGTGCCATTGTTTGAAGCCACAGTCGAGAATGTCGACGATGAATGGAATACTTATACGTTGCCGTCGCCTGTTGAGGCTCCCGATGGTTTCTTGGTGGCGATGAGCTATTCCTACGGCAATATGGGCATTAGCACTGCCAAATCCACAACCGACTATCCGCTGAGCCAGGCTAAAGGTTGGTATCACAGCGATTTTAGCGAGGTGTATGGCGCGCAATATGGCGAGAAATTCTATGAGAGTGATTTTGACCAAATTTTTATGATTAGGGCTCAAGGCGACAACGAGGGTGCTATCGACTATGCCCACACCGGCGTGCGCTACAAAACTCCGATGCCAGAGCCCACTGGCTACAATGTGTATCGCATTGTGGGCAACTCCCGCACCTTGGTTGGCAGCAACATTCAAGAACCGAAATTTGTAGACCAACTTCCCTCCAATGTCTCATCGATGACATACTATGGTATAGAGGCAGTTTATGGCAACGGCACGAGTGATCTGGTTTTAAGCAATAATTTGGCAAGCCAATCGGGTGTCTCGGCATTGCATGGCGGTTCATTGCTGGCAATTAAATCGGCAAATATGGGCAATTCATTGATTGTCAACAATCCCAGCCTTAGCAATGTAGCTCTCACAATCTACTCGATAAGCGGTGCTGTGGTTTTGAGGGAAAACATCACTTGCGATGGGGCGACCATCGACACCTCGATGCTGCCACAGGGAATCTATTTAGCTCGCGCCATCAGCAGCGACAGACAAGTGGCAACGCATAAACTCTTGAAAAAATAGGAATAACTTTATAATAAACAGTTTTATGAAGAAATCTTTATTAATCTTAGCTGGTTTCATGGCAATGGCCATGACAGCAATGGCCCTCGACATCTCGACAGTCAAAACGGGCACTTTAGTGAAACAAATTTCGCCGGCAGGAACTTTTGCCGCTGGAACCGACCTTCAAGGTGAGGCTATCACCTTGATCGACCTTGCAGATATGGCTGCAGTTGCCCTCAACACAGAGGAGGCAAAATATTTGCCGGGCTATGGCAACTTTGTGAGCGACAACGGCACCGTTGTGGGCTCACTCGACGCAAGCTCAAGTCGTCCGTACTACTATGACAGCGATAGCAAGGCCTGGACTGAGTTGTTGCTGTCGGCAAGCGACAGCGAAGGTATTGCCAATGGTATCTCAGCCGACGGCAACTACATTTGCGGCCAAATATCCAACCCCAACGATGGGGGGGTTGATGTTGCGCCCGGTTGTGTGGTCACGCCTTGGCGACGGCTCTTTTGGCGAATATGTGGCTTTGCCTTATCCCACCGTTGATTTCACAGGTCGCACCCCTCAATATGTCACCGCGATTTGCATAAACCAGGACGGCACGATTGTCGTGGGCCAAATGCGTGACTATTCAGGCGCAGTTACAGTGCCGATGCTCTACACCAAGGCAGCAAACGGTGAATGGAGCTATAAATTTCTGTGGGATGTGAATCCCGACAACGTTGAGGTGCCCACAGAGCCTGAATATCCTCAATCAGTTAACGCAGAGGACTTTATGACATCAGAAGAAATTGCCGACTACTATGCAGCAGTGGCCGCCTATTATACAAAACAGAGTGAGTGCCCTCAACTCGAGGACTTTATGGACCCTGGCAGACTTGAGGAATATAACGAAGCTTATGAAAACTACTGGAATGCATGGTGGATGTACCCATGTCCCGACATCAACGATTATGTCACCGAGGAAGAAAAGGCTGCCTACGACGCTGCTTATGCTCAGTGGGAAGAGGAATTGGGAGAATACCCCCAAATGACATCCTTCATGACTGAAGATGAGTTGGCCGCCTATGATGCAGCTGTAGCTGAATACAACAGCAAGTTAGAGACCTACAACAACTGGAGTGATACCGTTGAGGCGTTGCAAAAAGCTGTCCCCGAATTTGAGTTCAACAATATGTGCCTTTCTGCCAAGGGCAGTTATGCCGTGGCCTCAGCCATTACCTATGGCGACTGGTTGTATGGCACAGAAGACAGCTCTGTTATCTATTTGTTCGACCTTGACAGCGACACTTATAGCAAAATCGAGCCTTCGGTTGCAATGAAAGCAACCTATGTCAATGATAATGGTGTGATTCTCGCCGCTGCTCCCCTGTCGAGCAACGACTGCACTGCATATATCAAGACAGATGATAACGACAATTTTGTTGAATTGCTCCCATATATGCAGGACATAAAGCTCGAGGCCTATGAGTGGATGAAAGAAAATATGGTCCATACATATTCTGAAACTGACTGGGAATGGAATGGCGAAATAGGCGATTATGAGGAAATCACGATTACCATCAACGAAACTATCACCGGCTCACCCTGTGCCGACTCTGATTTGAATGTGATTGGCACATGGGCTTACAATAAATGGGATGAAAACGAAGATGCCGAAATGTTGTACAGCTATTTTATCAATGCCAAAGACGTATGCGGAATCTCCGAAGTTCAGACCAGCCATGTCAGCAATGTTGAGATATTCGACTTAAACGGACGCCGACTCCCCAACGCCCAAAACCTTGTCCCCGGCGTTTATATTGTGCGCACTATCGACGCCAATGGCAATGTTAGCACAAAGAAAGTTAAGTATTAATTTTCTCATAAGCGACCTTGGTTTAAGTTGTTCAAACTAAACCAAGGTTGATGAATATTTAATGATGAAAAATTTACGCTTTTTTTGCGGCAATAGCGAGTGCCATACTTGCCCTCACGGGCAGTGTGGCATTTGCCGCTTCTGTGAATATCGGCCTTTGCGAGGGCAATATCAGCGGCACTACGAGCAAAACGGGTAGTGGCGTGATTTCTGCCGCCATGGGGCTGCCGGCCTCGCTGTTTGCCCAATATGATGGCGCCACTATCACTGGAATGCGCGTGGCTTTGGCCAACACCGACGACATAAGCGATGTGAGCACCTGGATTCGCAGCGAGCGCGAGGGCGACAACCTCGACGCGGCTACAATCGCTGAGCCTGTGGAG
Source organism: Bacteroidales bacterium (assembly GCA_020860445.1). GTDB lineage: Bacteria > Bacteroidota > Bacteroidia > Bacteroidales > Muribaculaceae > CAG-873. The sequence continues at coordinate 20,197 of JAJBUH010000190.1, forward strand.
GGTTGGAACGAGGTGACCTTAAATGGTGGACTTTCTTTTGATTCCTCCACCGACTTCGTGCTTGGCTACTCTTTCACCCAAAGCAAGAGCGTGAAATGCATCGCTGTTGGAGGTTTCGCAACCACTAATGGCTGCTGGGTGGCCAAGGACGGGACGTGGCAAGATCGCAGTGATAATGTCGATGGAGCGCTGTGCGTGGAGCTCACGCTTACTGGCGACATGGTGCCAGGCGGCAACTTGACCGTGAGTGTGGTGTCCTTTCCCGAGATGTTGCCCTATGGCGACACTTTTGAGGCTGTTTTCAAGGTAAAGAACACTGCCAACGCCGATATAAATGGTTACAGCTATTCCTATCGCATTGGCGATGATGGACAAGAGTCTGAGATTGTGGCCGTTGACAAGTCTCTAAGCCAATATGACGAAGACGAGGTGACAGTGAAATTTCAAAGCGACATAATGGATTGCGGTTTGCTGATTCCCGTGGCATTAACCATCTCGGCTCAAGGCGACGAGCTTGAGAGCGATAACACCGCCATAGCCTATCTCACAACCTACACCGAGACTGTGCCCCACAAGCTTCTCCTCGAGGAGTTTAGCACCGAGATGTGTTCCAACTGCCCTCGTGCCATCCAAACTATTGCTAAGATGGTGGAACTGGGCTATGGCGACCAGTTTGTGCAGATTACCCACCATGTGGGTTACAAAACCGATTGGCTCACGGTAGATGAGGATAAGGCTTATATGTGGTTTTATGGAGACAATGGCACTTATGCCCCCGCCGGAATGTTTGACCGCACCAACGCCCCCGATTATCACTACGGACAAGGCAGCGACAATGAGCAATGGCCAGTGTTTGGTATCTATAGTTCTGATTCTTTTGAACCCAGACTTCAAAAGGCTCTTGCAGTGCCTGCTTTTGTGGCTGTCGACGCCGAGACAAACTACGACATCGACTCGCGTACTCTGGATATCGAGGCAAGTGTGAGCAAATTGGCCACTTTTGATGCCCAGTGCAAGGCTCCGAGAATCACAGTAATCCTTATCGAGGATAGCATCCTTCATCACAAACAGGCTGGCTATGAGGGAGATACAACATTCAAGCATCGTCATGTGTATCGCAAATGTTTGAGCGATATATGGGGCGACGAGCTTGAATTCGAGGGCAATGAGGCAGTGGCTCGATATAGCTATGTGCTGCCCGACGACTGGTGTGACCAATATGTTGAGGCTGTAGCCTTTGTGAGCAACTACAACGCCGACGACCGCAACGATTGCCGCGTCTTTAATGCCACCAGTGTCGGCATCAAGGAGCAAAGTGGCGTTACAGGGATAGCCGCCGACGCAGAGACTGTGAGTGTTGAATACTACAATCTGCAAGGCATGCGAGTAATCAAGCCTTGTAATGGCGTCTTCATCAAGAAAGTCACCTATAGTGATGGCTCTCATGGGAGCAAGATAACAAAGGTAATCAATCTTTCAGAAAAATAAAGTATTAATTTTCTCATATACAACCTTAAGTCCAGAGCTTGAAAAGCAGATTTGAACACGAGGGTGTGTCATAATGGGCACACCCTTTCATTTTGGGCTTTGATATTCTGATGTAGGATTTGAAATCAATTTTGATGATTCTCTTTATATTTGAATCTCAAGGGGCAAAAATTCGATTTTTGAGAAAAATTTAAGGAACAAGGGAGCCATTCAGGCCCTCTTTTCTTGCTTTTGGCGTAAGCGCTCGGTGAATTGACGTTATTGTGGGGACGGATTATTATCCCGAACTTT
>JAJBUH010000144.1 GCA_020860445.1 Bacteroidales bacterium
AATATAATCAATGGCGCACTGTCACGACTAATCAGGGCGTGGGGGATGGGGTGAATTTTGGAGGATTCACAATAATTAGGGAGGGAGAGACGTTGGTAGGGAAAACCGATAGAGATATGGAACTCAATGAGCTAAAAGAGATAGTGAGAGGGGCTGCCGGGTGCATGGCTGCCGATTTTGATGTGAAGCAAAAGGATGGCTTCACCAACATTGTCACTTCGTCAGATCTGGCCGTACAGGAGTATCTGCGCCGCCATCTCTCTGAGGCCATGCCGGGCTGCGGATTTCTCTGCGAGGAGGAAGACCGACACGACCTCAACCACGAGGCCGTGTGGATTATCGACCCAATCGATGGCACAGCCAACTATAGCCGTGGCATCGCCCAATGCGCCATCGCCGTCGGGCTGAGACTGCGAGGCGAAATGCGCCTTGGCGTGGTGTACCTGCCAAGGACAGGCGAAATGTTCAGCGCAGAGCTGGGCCGCGGAGCGTGGCTCAACGATAAGCCCATTCACGTGTCTGAGCGCCCATTTGCCGACTCAATCCTCTGCACGGCGTTGCCAGTGTACCATAAGGAATATTCTGACCAGTGCTCCGTGGCAATACTCGAGACATTCAAGCAGTGCAACGACCTGAGGCGTTTTGGCGCAGCCGCCCCTGAGATGTGCTACGTGGCGATGGGTCGCGTCGACCTTTACTTCGAGTACCGCCTAAGCCCTTGGGACTTTGCCGCAGCCTCCCTGGTGCTCACCGAGGCTGGAGGCGTGATCAGCCTTCCCAACGGTCAACCCTTAGACATGCTACACTCATCAGGCGTAATCGCCGCCAATACCGCAGCCAACCTCAGCCGCCTCCAATCCATCATCAACGCCTCCGGCATCAGCTGAGAGCCGCTAACAACAGAATAGGCAGATAGCCTACTATCATCAGAATTGACGATAAAAAAGACAAAAAAACACGATTCTCCGTCAAAATTAGCACTTTTAGCACTGATTTTGACGGAGAATCGTATTTTTTCGTCTTGACAGTCGTCAAAATATTCGTATATTTGCGGAGTGATTCATAAAAGCGCAATCGATATGGAGCAACTTGTGATAGGCCGCAAGGCAGAGATGGAGATGCTTAGGAGATACATAGATTCGCCTAAGTCGGAGATGGTAGTTGTGTATGGGCGTCGCCGCGTAGGCAAGACATTTATTGTGCAAAACGTGTGTCAAAGGCAATACTCATTCTACATGACCGGCCTCTACAGACGGCCCAAGAAGCAGCAACTTACCAACTTCGCCAATGCTCTGGCAGTGTACTCAGGCCAAGACTTGCCGATCCCGACCACCTGGCAAGAAGCCTTCGAGCAGTTGCGCCGCTATTTGTCACAAATCACCGAGGGGCCTAAGGTGATTTTTCTCGACGAACTGCCTTGGATGGAGACCTCAAAGAGCGACCTCGTGCCTGCCCTTGAGGCTTTCTGGAACGGATGGGGAGCAGCTCAAGACAACCTGAAGCTAATCCTTTGCGGGTCGGCTACCTCATGGATTGTAAATAAGATATTCAAGAACAAGGGTGGCCTGTTCAATCGCGATACTTGCCGCATTTTCCTGCAGCCATTCCGCTTGGCCGAAACCGAGCAATTCTGCCAGAGCCGCAATTTGGGATTCAGCCGCACCGATGTAGCGCTTTGCCACATGGTATTGGGTGGCATACCTTATTACCTTGACAAACTGCAGCCAGGCATGTCGATGGCGCAGAATATCGACAACCTGTTGTTTCGCCGTGGGGCGATGTTGGAAAACGAGTTTGACTTTCTTTACAGTTCGCTATTCACCAATCCCGACCAATTCGTCAATGTGGTAGAATTGCTGTCGCATCGCAAGCACGGCCTCACCCTCACCCAGATAGGCACCGAGATGGGTAAGAAATTGGGTGGAAACCTAAGTGAAATCCTCCATAATCTGGAGAATTGTAGCATTGTGACCCAAATCTCACGCATCACTCCCAAAGGCCGAGAGGTATGCTATCAGCTGTGTGATTTCTTCACCATATTTTACTTGCATTATGTCAAAAACAACTCCACAGGCGATGAGGCTTTTTGGCAAACTCGTCACGCCTCGCCCGAGGCTTATGTATGGCGAGGATATGCCTTTGAATTGCTCTGCCTGACGCACATCCAGCAGATACGCGAGGAATTGGGCATCTCTGGAGTACCCATCCAGGTATCTACGCTCTTGACCCCAGAGGCACAAATCGACCTCATCATCGAGCGGGTCAACCATGAGGCCAACCTCTGCGAAATCAAATGGGCGGCTGACGAATACGAGATGAAAGCTGATTACGCCGAGGATATCAAGAAAAAAGAATCCGCTTACCGCGCCGTCACCCGCAAGCGCCGCTCCATCATCAACACCCTCATCACCACCTACGGCCTCAAGCCCGGCGCCCACGCCTCAGTCATCCAAAAAGTCCTCACCCTTGATGCCCTATTTAGATAGTCATGAGCATATTTGTCATAAATCAGCGGAATCTATCAAAAAATTGATAGATTCCGCTGATTTATGACAAAATGAGGATTAGGAGAAAAGCTGGTCAAGGGTAATTACGTGATCGATAATATCAGCATTTTCATTTTGTTTCAGTCCAGCTGACGCCACTAAGACAAGCTGCAGGGATTTGTTTTCGCCCATCTCTTCTCTGAGGCGATTGAGTTTGTTGATTAATGTCTCACGGTAGGAGGGAGTGATATCGTAGGGAGCTACAGAATATTTCATTTCGCAGACCGAGATCACCCCGTCAGCGCGGTCAATTAGCAGGTCTATCTGAGCCCCCTTTTTGTCTTGGTCTCTAACCGCATGCCATGACCTGACGTTACTTACAATACCCGAAATTCCCAGTCCATCTAAGATATTGTCGATGTGGCGCAAGCATAGGCGCTCAAAGGCAAGCCCGGTCCAGGTGTTATACTGAGGGCGTCCTATCATGGCTGTCCAATAATTTTTGCCAGGATTGGGTTCGGGTTTTATGAATGTATGATAGAACAGGGTATAGTTGTCGACCAACTGATACAGGGCATCTTTTGATTTCTGGTTTAGATGGCAATACTTGCGCACGAATCCGGAATGAGCCAAGTCTTGCAACATGCGACTCAGTTTGCCATTATCGAGCAGACCGGTCTTCTTTATTAATTTCTGGCGTGTAATCCCTTGGCTCGATGTTGCCAATGCCTCGACAATGGCCACATAAGGGTCAGGATTGGTAAAGAGAGAGGCATAGAGCTGATGATATTCTTCGCGCAGCGAGCCGCCGTCCTGAAACAACAAGGCATCGATATTCTGGGGCATGCTCAGAGATCGATCCATCAGCGACCAATAATATGGAACCCCTCCAAGAGCCATATAAGCCTCAGCGAGATGCCGTCGGCTCCAATGCAGATTTCTGGCCTCAGCATATTGTTGACATTCCTTAAGGGAGAACTGATGCAAGTGGATTTTTGCATTTACCCTGTTGTATAGACCGCCATGCGAATTGATTACTTTTTCAATCATCCACGATGTGGCGCTGCCGCAAATCACCAGCACCACATTTCGCCGGGCCGAGGCCCAAGAATTCCAGAAGTGCTCTAAGGCTGAAACGAAGCTTGAACGAGGAGCATCCATCCACGGCACTTCGTCAAGAAAAACCACCTTTCGCTCTTCAGAACTATCTGTTAGCAGCTCGGCCATCCAGTCCATTGCCTCATACCAATCCTTTGGGTTCCCTTGATGCTTAGAACCTTGAGCTCGCAAAGATTTGCCGAATTGCCTCAGCTGGCCCCTGGTGTTGAGATTGGCCACGCCCGTATGGGTAAAAGCGAATTTATAATCAAAAAATTCGCGTACCAGGAATGTCTTGCCTACTCGGCGACGCCCATATACCGCCACAAACTGGGAGGTATCCTCAGCCATTACCTTTTTCAGCTTCTGCATCTCTGCTTTACGTCCGATTATCATCTCTTTTCAATTTAAATCATTTGAAATCCAACACAAATTTCATTGCAAAGATAATGAATTTTTGTCATAAATCAGCGGAATCTATCAAAAATTGATAGATTCCGCTGATTTATGACAAAATGAGCATCCCTTAGAGGCAAAAAGTCATATAGGCTGGCAGGCGCAGGATGCCTTCTTCTTTAGAGAGATTTTTAGGGTGTATCACATAGGCGCAACCTATTCTCTTTTTGAATTTAGACACAAAAGTATGGAGCGAGGCCGTAGAGTAGCGATCCTTGGATTTCACTTCGATTGGATAAATCTTGTAATTGAGTTTGCTCTTGTTTGAGATTATGAAGTCAATCTCAATATCGTTGCGATGCTTATCCGTGTTGTAATGGACGTAGAAGTACGGATGGTGCCCAGCTGCTACGAGCATTTGCATGATGATGTTTTCAAAAAACATACCTTCGTTAATCGACAGTTTCTTGAGCAACAGTTCTCGAAACAATTCGCCATCCGCCAGCTCATTCTCATTGAAAGCATGGGTCAGCAGCAAGCCAGTATCGGCCATGTAGCATTTAATATAAGTTCGCTCTTGATTGAGAGCCAAACCCACATTGGGGTCGGTAGAGTTGAAACATTCATTGGCTATCATCGAATCCTGCAACCAAAAGAAAGTATCTTCGTAGACCTCATAGGTAGCCCTTTCCTCTAAACTCCTGAGCACTACTCGTCTATCTTGTTTTGCCAATAGGCTTGGCCATTGATCGAATATAGCCAAGACGCGAGAGCGATATTTAGCATCAATCTTCATGATATCGGCTCGATAGAGCCTAAGGATTTGACGCTTTTCTCGCTCCGCAGCGTAGAAGTCACGCCCATTCTCGATATAGGCGCTCAGGGGTTTAGGCATCCCTCCCACTATGAGATATTGTCGGAACAACATCATGGCTTTATGGTGCAGCCCTTGTTCCAACGGTATCAGGGTTTGATAGCAGTGACGTATGTATTCAGGGATTTGCTCATCTCCCATAGCCCAACAGAATTCTTCAAAATCCATTGGGTACATGCGCAGTGGCTCTTCTTCAGATGGGATGGAGATATCTTGTACGTTTTCTCGTATAGAGATAAGCGATCCAGTTTCAATATAGTCAAATCTCCCATCCTGTACCAGATACTTTAGAGCCTCACGAGCCTTTGGGCATTTTTGTACCTCATCGAAGATAATAAGAGATTCACGAGGATGGAGCTTCACTCCGTATTCGGTAGACAGCACCAAGAAAAACGTATCCAAATCATTGAGCGAAGTGGAAAAGAGATTCTTCACGCTATCTGGCGCAATGTTGAAATCAATCAGGATATGGCTCTTATATTCATTCTGAGCAAATTCGACAGCGATAGTCGACTTGCCCACACGGCGCGCACCTTCTATCAACAAACCTGTGGCACCACCGCGGGCTTTCCAGTCCAATAATTGTTGGTATATCTTCCTTTTGAATATCATATCTTGGTCGATTTGTAGGTTAGAGGCACAAAGTTACTCAACAAAATCGACTTATCCAAATAATTTTCAATAATTTACCCATAATGCGCAAGTATGAAATTGTTAAATTTCCCAATAGTGCGCAGGTATAGCATACCACAAATTCCCAATAATGCGCAGGTATAACTAATATTTTTTGTCATAAATCAGCGGAATCTATCAATTTTTGATAGATTCCGCTGATTTATGACAAAATCGGGGACTATTGGTTGAGGATGGCGGGTGGATTCTAATTAGGTCCCCAGCCTTGTTGGCAAGCCCCTAATAGGATAGGATTTAGGAGGATAAGACCTCCTTAGGGTTTATTTTGAGGAGGCGAGCATTTTGCCGAGGAGAGTGAGGAAGCCGGTTACGACTGCTTTGTCTGGAACGGGGATTTGGAGGGTGGTTTGGCCTGTGGCAGGATCGGTTTTTACAACGGTATCGACCAAGGCTTGCGTCTTCTCAGGCGATTGCAGCACTGAGGCAAGGCCTGTAAAGAAGTTTATGCCTTGGCTTACTAGCCTTTCGGGATTGGTTGTAACTTTTTCATGCGTAGCCTCTTCTTGCTCCTTGGCCTTAGTGTCTTCGTGAGCAGAGGGCTTTTCCGAAGTTTCAGAGGTTTTAACCACCTTCTCACCCTTAGGGGCCTCATTTGAGGTAGAGATGGCCTCCATAGTTTCCTCTTTGATTTCTGCCTGGTCTTCAGAATCAACGATTTCAGCCTCAGGCTCAACGATTTCTTCTTCAGCATCGATGATATCCTCTTGCTCTTCGGTTGGTTCTTCTGCGTTGGATTCGATTTCTGCCTCTTCCTCGGGATGAGTGTCAGCTTTGGGTTCTTTCTCTTTCTCATCCACTACTCGGCCGAGAGTTTCCATCAACTCGTCAAGCTTCTTCTTGTCGGGCAGCATCACCATATCATCCCCCTGGTCAAGAATGCCAGCGAACAAGGCGGATTTGAATCCTATTTTGGTCTCAATCTGTTTCTCGATACTATCGACTGAGACCATGTTGATTACCTGTATATTGCGTTTTTGGCCCAGGCGGTAGATGCGACCTATGCGCTGCTCGAGTACTGCGGGATTCCAAGGGAGCTCTAAGTTGATAATTATGGATCCAGCTTGCAGATTAAGGCCCGTTGAGCCGGCATCGGTGGAGACAAACACCCGACATTCGGGGTCATCGGTGAAGTCCTTGACCAGATTGCGGCGCTTGGCCGAAGGTACGCTGCCGTTGAGATTGCTGTAGCGCACACCGAGCTTGTCAAGCTCAGCGCACACCAATCGCGTCATCCTTTCCCAGCCGCTGAATATGACCACCTTTTCATCGCCGTTCTCAAATATCTCAGTGAGGATGTTGACCAACTCATCGATTTTGGTATCGTGACGAGATTTCTGATCCAAGATGTAGGTGCTGTTGGCCACCATTCTCATCTGGCTCAGAAATAGCATAAGTCTCTGGCGGTCAAGTTCGCTCAAGAAGCCGTAATTGCGCCATTTGGTCACGATGCGCCCAACCTGGTATTCATACTCGGCATGCATTTCGGCTTGCTCTTTGGTCATTGGCACATATAGCGTCTTGTCCTGTCGGGCTGGCATCTGCAGGGCTACCTCGCTTTTGCGTCGGCGAATCAATATCTCTTTGAGTTTGTCACCTATGGTATTGAGGTTTTTGTAGCCAATGGTCATTCCAGCGCCATCAGTCACAATGTGTTCATCGCGGAATTTGTAGTATGGGCCCAGATAGTGCTGGTCGATAAGCTCGACGATGCTATAGAGCTCTTCGAGCTTGTTCTCCAAAGGTGTGCCAGATAGGATAACGGCATAGTCAGAGCGTATATTTCTGGCCGCTTTGGCCATCTGTGTCTCCCAATTCTTGAGTCTCTGCACCTCGTCCATAATGAGCATATCGGTCGATAGCGAGCCATGTGCCTTGACATCATTGGCCATGGCATTATAGGAAACTATCTTGTAGAAAGCATCATCAGAGTCATATATGGCTTTGCGCTTCAGAGCGTTGCCCTCAACCACGGTCACTTTTGAGGCTGTGAACTTCTCAATTTCGTATTTCCATTGGTATTTGAGCGAAGTAGGGCACACGATTAGCACAGAGGTTATCAGTTGGGATTTGCGCAACAACTCAGCAGTGCCGATTGCCTGCACAGTCTTGCCCAAGCCCATCTCATCGGCTATAATGCTGCGTCCATGGCGCAGGGCAAAGCGAATGCCCTCTTTTTGGTAGGGGTAGAGATGGGTCTTGAGGAGCGAATCGAGCATGGGGTCGTCTATCTGCTGAGATAGAACCTGAAGATACTTTTTGCGACGCTTAGCGCTCAATTGCTCCATTACATCGGGATAGCATCTGAATGTCGGGGATAATTCCTTGGCCTGATGGATAAAATCCAAGATCCTATGGTCTGGGGCTGGAAGCAGATTCCCCGTATCATCGAAGACATCTTTAGCCAACGCTGCTATGCGCTCTCGCTCATCGCTACCGATGCGGAGCTTAATCTTGCGGCCATCCTTGTAGTCGATGTACAGAGAAGAGGCGCTTGGGAGGGCTCGGGTTGGACGTTTTTGATTGAAGTCGAGCCAAAGCTTCACCGCCTCGATATGCTTGCAAGTGCCAAGCCCCGTGGTGCAGAAATCCATGCATGAGCAATAGTTCCATTGGCTGTTGTCGCCGCGATATACAACTTTGTAGGTGGGCCCATAGCCCAGCAGCTTGGGCTTCAGGCCCTTTCGCTCATCCTTGATTGTGATTTTTTTGAAAATGGCTTTCTTGATAGTGAAGTACCCGGGATTCTCTCGGTCGCGAGGTTGGGCAATCTCAAATGTCTCTTTTTCAGCCGCTTGTCGGCGCAGGGCCACTTGCCACTGCTCGAGAGTCATATCGATGGGCTTTACCAGATGGGAAACTTTATATCGCGCCTCTGTTTTTTTCTTGTCCTTTTCGGTCTTTTTCTTGTTGCCAGTTCCTTTTTGGGTCTTCATTGTCATGGGATGCGTTAGGCTACGTAAATTTCTATAGCGAATTACTTTAGCTTCACAAAGGTACGCAATTTTTTTTGAGTGTATAGGTAAAAGTTCAAAAAAATTATGTATTTGTCGTAGGATTTTTGGAATTATAGTTTAAAAACATTATCTTTGTGCACTATAATTCCAAAGAACAAAGTTTATCATGTACTTTAAAGATTTTTTTGATCGAGAAAAGGTCTCCCACCGTCTTAAGAAGGCCTTAGAGAGAGAAGACGAGCAGTTCATAGTTATCTATGGACGCCGTCGCATCGGCAAATCACAACTTATCAAGCACGTCCTCGATTTAAAACGAGGCGATATCTATTTCCTAAGCGACCAGACCAACGAAACCAATCAGCGCGCACTGCTGGCTTTCTCTATTGCTCAGACAATACCAGGCTTTGACCAAGCAACCTATCCCACTTGGGAATCGATCTTCCAAGCCTTAAACCGCCAACTTGACAGACGCATCACTCTTTGCCTTGACGAATTTCCCTATATGGTAAAGAGCTGCCCCTCGATTACTTCAGTGCTACAGAAACTCCTTAACGGAAAAGACCTGAAATATGACCTTATCATTTGCGGATCTTCACAGCAGCTTATGCAAGGTTATGTATTGGACCGCACCGAGCCCCTCTACGGCCTCGCCAACGAAATCATAAAACTCGCTCCGTTACCCGCTCCATACATCACCGATGCGTTGAAATGCGAGGCAAAGCAGGGAGTAGAGGAATATTCAGTTTGGGGTGGTATTCCACGTTATTGGGAGTTGCGCATGGATTATCGCTCGCTCGATGAGGCTATTGACCATCTCATCTTGGATCCAAATGGCATTCTGTCAGAAGAGCCTCAACGCCTGCTTTATGAAGACATGCGTCAGATTGTGCAAGCTTCCACCCTATTGTCGATTATTGGTAACGGCGCAAATCGCCTATCAGAAATCGCCAGCCGAGCTGGCAAAGAAGCGACAGCGATCACCGAGCCCCTGAGCCGCCTAATAGAGTTGGATCTTGTCAGACGAGACCTCCCATTCGGAGAGGCGGAAAAGAACAGCAAGAAAGGTCTCTACAAAATCAAGGACCCATTGTTGCATTTTTACTATCGATTTGTGGCGCCCTACCGGTCATTGCTCCAGATGGGGGAGACTGAGGGAGTTTGGGGAATAATCTCCAGCAATCGCAACGATTATGTGGCCGAGTGCTGGGAACGCCTCTGCCAAGATTACATAAGCGGTCGGATTATAGCTGGCATCCCTTACGGAGTGGCCTCAAATTGGTGGGGAAAGACTCGGGATGGGGAACAAATCGAGCTTGATGTTGTGGCCCAATCGCTGGACCATAAGCATATCCTCATAGGGGAATGCAAGTGGACTAAACCTCAAGATGCTGAATCCTTGGGCCAGGATTTGCGAAAGCGCACTCAGCAATTGCCTTTCGTCAAAGATGGTGTGGCTGTGCATTATGCCTTATTCTTAAAAGAATCCTCCACTACCGAAACTGATATCCCCATTTATTATCCATACGACATTCTCGCCCATTGAGATTATAGTTGAGAAAGATTATCTTTCTCAACTATAATCTCGTTCTCCCCTCCCCACTGTGACGATGACGGCAACGAGCTGCCATTCTGATGGCAGCCCTCACCCCTTGCTGAATCGCTCATAGCGAGCAGCGAGATAATCGGGATTGGGATAGAAATGGAAAATCCACAACTATAGAAACGAAAACTCCACAATTTTGGAAACGAAAACTCCACAATTTTGGAAACGAAAACTCCACAATTTTGGAAATTAAAACCCCTCAAATTTGGAAATACAAAAAATAAATCCTACTTTTGCAGAAAAATTTCTCCCATGGAATATCTGCCTCGACTTACCGACTCATACATTTCTAAGAAATTACGCACCAAAGGGGCCCTATTGATAGAAGGACCAAAGTGGTGCGGAAAGACAACCTCTGGGCGACAATTTAGCAGAAGTGTCATATACATGGACGATCCCATGCGTAGAGACGAATACGCTAAAATGGTGGAATTAAATATTCAGGGACTTCTACAGGGAGCTGCCCCACGATTACTTGACGAATGGCAACTTTACCCAAGGCTCTGGGATGCAGTAAGATTCGAAGTCGACCAACGCTCAGCCTTTGGCCAGTTCATACTCACAGGCTCAGCCGTCCCTCCTGATTTCTCACAGATAGTTCACTCGGGCGCTGGTCGTATAGCTCGCTTATCGATGCACACTATGAGTCTTACTGAATCTAAAGAATCCTCCCAGCAAGTAAGACTTGGCGAATTGTTTAATGGAGCCAATCAAGTAACAGGACAAAATGCCTACGATTTGACCACTATAGCTCAACTGTTATGTCGTGGCGGATGGCCGTTAGCTCTGCAATTAGACCAAGAAGATTCCCTCGACCCAGCATCAGATTATGTCGACGCTGTAGCTCATTCAGACATAAGTCGGGTTGACAATGTGGAACGTGACCCAATCCTAGCTGCCAACCTAATGCGAGCTTATGCTAGGCATCAAGGCTCACAAGCTACTATTGGGGCCATCGCGGCTGATATCCGAGGTGCCGGTCATGATGTCTCAGAAAAAACCATTACCACCTACCTTAAAGCCATGAGATCAATATTCGTAATTGAAGATATGGCGGCGTGGAATCCCAACCTCAGGTCAAAAGCCTCTATCCGCACCTCCCCTACTCGATATTTTACAGACCCCTCTATAGCAACAGCCTCCCTGCGCATAGGACCTCAGGATTTAATGCGTGATTTGGAGACTTTCGGGTTAATCTTTGAGACAATGTGCGCGCGCGATTTGCGAGTGTATGCACAATGTTTAGATGGAGACGTCTTTCATTATCGCGACAGCAATGGATTGGAGTGCGATATGGTAATGCATCTGCGCAATGGCAAATATGCACTCATCGAGGTTAAACTCGGAGGACCTACCCTTATCGAAGAGGGGTGCGCCAATCTCCTCAAGCTTAAAGAAAGACTCGATATCCCCAAAATGGGCACACCTTCTTTTCTAATGATACTAACAGCCACCGGGGATTTTGCTTACACTCGTTCTGATGGCATCCACATCGTGCCTATTACCACCTTGACGGTGTAACATATCCAAGCCACCGATATGTAGATTCACCCTGACTACCAGCCCCGCCAATGGAATCCCGACCGGAAGCCCAAGAATCTCCCCTCCGAGCCCACTGTGACGATGACGGCAACGAGCTGCCATTCTGATGGCAGCCCTCACCCCTTGCTGAATCGCTCATAGCGAGCAGCAAGGAAATTTTTTCTTTAGAGATTTTGAAAAATACTTCAAAAGTTGTAATTTTGTGCCATAATCTCATCCTATCTAATAAGGTGGGATTAAAACGCTTCACAAATATCAGACAGAAGGCCTACGCATGATAAACTCTGCAACCAAGAAACATATCAGTGAGCTTTTCAACAAAGAGGCTAAGCACTCTTTCTTCATCCCCAAATACCAACGAGAGTACACATGGGGTTATAATGAATGGTGTGAACTCTATGATGACCTCATGGACAATGAAGAGGAATACTTTATCGGTTCCATAATTTATATTCCCACTAACGAGGCTCTTAACCCAAAGTTAGAAGTTATAGACGGCCAGCAACGACTTACTACTCTGAGTTTACTCATAACTGCTCTCTATACTTGTCTAAAGGAACATAAAGCAGAACTTGACGAAGACGATCAAGACGAAATCTCTTCATTAAGAAAAAGCCTTATTGCAAAAAACTCGTCCAATGGGCTAAGAATAGTTCCACAAGTACAAAACTATAATCTTAGCGATTACAATGCCCTAATGAATGAGCTGGGGATAACAGACAAACATACCAAAGGCGCTAATTTCCGTACTCGTCGTAAAATCTTTCGTTGCTACTATTACTTCAAATATCGAATTGAGGAAGATCTCAAGAAGTGTGATAACATCTCCATTGCTGAGGCTCTCCTCTCCATTAAGAGTAGAGTTCTTTCGGCTATGGTTGTAGCTATCGAAGTGTCCAGCCACTCTGATGCCTATGTAATGTTTGAGTCTCTCAATCACCGAGGGACACCACTTACTGCCATTGATCTTATGAAAAATATGATTATGGCTCGAGCTGAAAGGAATGGCCTAACTTGTGATGATTGCTTTGAGCGCTGGCAAAGCATTCTCCAATACCTCCCTGACAACTACTCAATTCAAGAGCGTTTCTTTCGTCACTACTATAATGCCTTTAAGAATGCGCTCAACATACCCTTCCGCAAATCAGAGGACCGCAAAAAAGATCCCTTGGGAGCTGTGGCAACCAAGTCAAATCTGTTATCCATATATGAGAAGTTAATCTACAACGACCTCCCGTCATTCCTTAACGACATTGTTCTCTGTGCTTCGCTGTATACTGAACTGATATACCCAGAAGCCGAGGGCAACGCAAGTCCCTACTCTCCCAACTTAGTCGACTTACAGCATGTACAAGGGGTGCCATCTTATCTTCTGCTCCTATATCTGATGAAAAAGAAATCAGAGTTAAAGATCGATGATAAGATGCTAAGCCGTATTATCGACAACCTTGTCTTGTTTTTCATTCGCAGAAATGTCACTGACACTCCTGGCACCAGAGATATCCCACGTTTACTAATGGAAATTATCTCTCAGATTGAAGAACAAGGACTCAAGGGTTCTACTATAGAAAGCCATATCAAAGGTTCCCTAAAGTCAGTGAGCGCCTCCGATGAATTATTCCGGCAAAAATTAGAAGGGGACATCTACCGTGAGAATGTAGATGCAGCTCGTTATATACTTTGCTCGTTGGCTCAAAAGTATATGACCAAGGAATCATGGACTGATTTATGGAAACGCTATGATAAGGGTGGCACATACGTATGGACTATTGAACATATCTTCCCAGAGGGTGAAAAGATACCTCAAGAATGGGTAGATATGATTGCTGACGGAGATTATAATCTAGCCCAGGAATACCGGGAAGCCTATGTACATAAGATTGGCAATCTCACCATGACGGGATATAATACCGAACTAAGCAACTACTCATTTGAGAAGAAGCGCGACCGCAAAAGCAAGAAATCAGATCTCTATGTTGGCTATCGTAATGGATTGGGCATCAACAAAGACCTGGCTGACAAAGACAACTGGACCATTGATGACATCAAAGCTCGCACTACCAAACTGGTAGACGAAGTGATCGAGATGTTCAAAATATAATATTGCCACGCACTATTCACAATCGCTCTACAGGCAATACACAAAATAGGCTATCCCAGGTGGGATAGCCTATTTTGTGTATTGCCTGTAGAGCCACCTGTTTTTCTTTGTCTTAATCTCATAACATACGATTTAATCGTATGTTTCCTGTTTTCCAACGACTAATTTTGACCATCAGATTTTACGGTGAATCATCAACAATTTGGTGATTTGAAGATTTTTACGTAAATTTATAAAGCAAACATATTATTTATTTAGTAGTATACAATTAAATCACCTTTAAAATTTGTTAATAAATGGCTAATCTCCTAATCATACGTGATTTATGCGAGAAGAAGAAAATAACCATTCGGGAACTATGCCGGAGGGTAGACCGTACTGAATCCACTATCCAAAGCGCTATTCGCAAAGGGTCCACTAATACCGCAACCATAGAACTAATAGCGAAAGAGCTCGGAGTATCCCCCGCTATCTTTTTTGATGGCCTCACTGAGAGTGAGCGCGAGATTAAAGACCGTGAAATTGCCCATCTCAAAGAACTCTTAGCTGAGAAGGAGCGCACCATAGCTATTCTCATGGAGGAAAGAAAGAATCATAAAAAGTAAACTTACCCTCCTGAGTAATGGAGATAATATCCCCCATTTTGTATCTTATGAAAAAAGGCAGCATCCCATATTTATCCACCAATGACTTCCCTGTTCAATTAAAAGACTTCCCTGAAGAAATAACGGAGGCTGGAGTCAAGATATACGGAGAGACATCTTATGAAAACCACATGGCTCTCCTATCCCATTATCTCCATGGCAACGCGGAGATAGGTGAGGTGTGTAAAGATGACATCAAATTAGCCATCCGTCAATTTCTGGCTCGCAAAAGTAAAAAGCAAGAGAAAGACATTCCAGAAGAGGTAGTTGTAGGATGTGCTGAAAACCCATTACAGTTAAATCTATTTGACGATTTCTTTGATGTGCCCTTCCCAGCTCCCGAAAATCCCAAGTTTACTTTCATCGACCTATTCGCTGGTATTGGGGGCTTTAGAATTGCCATGCAGAATCTTGGGGGCAAATGTGTGTATAGCTCAGAATTTGATGCTAAAGCACAAGAGACCTATTTGGCCAACTATGGTGAAATGCCCTTTGGCGACATCACAAAAGAAAGCACTAAACGCTTCATTCCCAAAGAATTTGATGTGCTTTGCGCCGGATTTCCATGTCAGGCCTTCTCATTAGCCGGAAAACGCTTAGGCTTTAAGGATGAAACTCGAGGCACTCTTTTCTTCGAGGTAGAGGCTATCCTTCGCAAACATCAACCTAAGGCATTTTTCTTGGAGAATGTGAAGGGGTTGGCCATTCACGACAAAGGCAAAACCTTGGCCACCATTCTCTCTCATCTTGATGATGCTGGATATGATGTGGTACCACCTCAAATCCTCAATGCCATGGATTATGGAGTACCCCAACACAGAGAGCGCATATATATCATTGGATTTAGAAAAGATTTGAACATCGATGTAAAATCTTTTGAATACCCCAAGCCTTTCTCTACTGGCCCCAATAGACCAAAGTTCCGCGATGTGATGGAAGAGAAAGAGGTCTCAGTTAAATACTACCTCTCTACCGTCTATGTGGAAACCCTAAAACGTCACAAAGCCCGGCACGAAGCCGCTGGCCATGGTTTTGGCTATAAAATCATCGACCTCGATGATGTGGCTAATGCCATCGTAGTGGGAGGTATGGGCAGAGAATGCAATCTGATCATCGATAAGCGTCTCACCAACTTCACCCCAGTGACCAATATAAAAGGTGAGGTCAACCGTGACGGTATCCGCAAGATGACCCCTCGTGAATGGGCACGCCTCCAGGGCTTCCCCGACACCTTTGTCATCCCTGTAGCCGATGCCTCAGCCTACAAGCAATTTGGCAACTCGGTCGCCATCCCTGCCATCCAAGCAACAGCAGAGCAAGAACTCAAAGCATTAAATATAATGTAATCTCCATGGCCAAGAAATCTAAATCCAAATCTCCTAAACTAATAGGCAACGTTGGAGATTGGAGTGAAATCTATGTCTTATTTCGAGTTCTTGAAACAGGAGAACTCCAAGTTGCTAATGAACATCTAGACCCTATTCCAAACTCTTATTATCGTGTATTGGAGGCTCTAAGAGCTGACAGCAAGACGCAAAGCGACTATATTAGAGAGGATACAAATATCCTGATCAAGGTTCACTACAATAACGAAGGAGAGGAAGCAGAGTGTTCTTCTCTATGTCCCACTTATATTTTCGCGGAGATGCCTACTTCCCTCTCTTTCTTTCCTCCATCAATAAGGAGATAATGCGCTCTTTCTCAGCCAAAAGCTCACGGAGGAGCTTTATCTCCTTGTCCTTTGATTGAGCATCAATTTCCGACGTGCCGTCAAAGAAGATGGCTGGCGATACATTCAGCTCCTTTGCTATCATTTCGAGAGTGGTCGTATTAGTTGTGCCTCGGCGCATGGCTGTTTGCAAGGTAGACTCTGTTCGGCCTACCCTACGACACAGTTCTCTGAATGTGATCCTATTCTTCTCACATAAATCTCGGATTAATAATAAATTAGCCATATATTCACATAGTTTAGCAGTGATATAATCACACGTTCTAAAAATTCGTTGTACATTTGCACTATAAATTTACGAAAAACTTTTTAACCCTCCAAACCCGTTTCAAACTTATGGCCAATATTTGCCACACCGACTTTAAAATAGTAGGAGACCCTACTGAGATTGCTCGCCTCCGTGACCTGCTCACAGAAATCCAGAAACAAGTGTACCAACGCAAAGCTGATAAGAACTACCTTTGGCTCGGCCTCATAGAATCAGCCCTCGGTAAAGAACCCATCAGCGATGGTCGAGGGGAGTTTTTCCCTTTGGTATCTGACGACATCTCTGCTGATGGCACATGTTTGAGCCTACACACCCTCTCGGCGTGGAGTGAGGACCTCCCAGCCTTTGAAGTCATCCGCAAGCACTTCCCTTCTATCAAATATTACTACTGGACCCAAGAGCCTCACTGCAGCTATTGGGGTACTAATGATGCTGAAGGCATCTTCTATCCCGAGCGATATGTAGCCTCGCTCCACGATGAGGAGGAAGGGGATGTCTGGGCCTATGAAACCATTGAGGATATTGTTGATGAAATGAACCGTATGGGTTTCAACGACTATCAGCCAACCTCCGGCATCAAAACCTTTGAGGACTTGGCGACCTATGCCCAACAATTCATGGAGAACCCCGACCTCCCTGAGGACGTGGAGATATATGTCTACGAGGTAGCTGTCTTCACTAAAGACAACCCCATGGGAAGCCTCAAATACCCAGGGATGGAATTCCCACCAGAGTGAATCTTCTCAGACTTTTTATCGGTAGATAAATTTTTCTTCCCCTCCCACATCGATTTATAGTAAAAAATCCTTATCTTTGCACCGTATTCTGTCATTGGCTCGATACCAATGATAAGAATGCGGACATATGAAAAGGAGCGTCTTTACGCTTTGTTCTTGACTTATTGAAACTTGGCGGTTTTATAGTACAGACAAGGACTCAGCAACCAGAGATGCTCACGGATGGCTTGTATCCATAGCCCACGTGTGCTCATCCGGGCCCACGTGTGGTCTACGTATATGCCACACGTGGGTTTCTGCGTTGCTCGTCTTTCTGTACAGGGTAACGCCAAGACCTCAATAAGTGGGACGAGCAGTGAAGTGAATCCCACGTTTTCCGTTTTATATGGGTATGTGATAACAATTTGACTGACCGAATCGGGATTCTATAGGTCTAACCTCCGAAACTCCTCTATCGGCAAGATATTGTTGACACATGAATGAGTTGCTCCGACATAAGATGATGTCGCAGGGGTATTCATTGACCAGCATCGATCTCTTTTCAGGGCCTGGCGGATTAGCAACAGGCTTCAAATGGGCTGGCATATTACCACTTATTGCAGTTGAATGGACCAATACCACCGCTGAGACTTATTCTGTCAACCATAATTCCGAAGTATTAGAACTTAGCGAATATCTTTTACCCGAAGGGGTAAATTCATCATACCTCGACAGTTTCTGTCGTCCAAGTGACCGTTCCCTACTAATCCACGGGGATGTGAATTTAGTTACTATTACAATAGTTAGGAGGATTCTAAACGAGCGCTTTGGTATAGACTCCGAAACCGAAACCATAGATATAGTGTCAGGAGGTGCGCCATGCGAGAGTTTCAGCTTGGCAGGGCCTCGTAAAAGCGGTGATTCAAGAGATGATCTATTTAGTAATATCTCTCGAATTGCCCGAGGTGTAAAATCTAAAGCCATACTATTTGAGAATGTCAAGGGATTGTTTTCAAAGAAAGGGCCAAATGGTAAGAAAGGCTCCATTTTTGAATACATATGTGATACTTTTGATGATAAGGAACAACCTGTATCCTATAGGTTAGTCTCACGCAATCCTAACGAAGTACTGCTACGCGCTTGCGATTATGGTGTGCCTCAACTAAGAGAACGATTATTTTTAGTATCTATCAGGCGAGACCTTAACT
This sequence comes from Bacteroidales bacterium, assembly GCA_020860445.1. Taxonomy (GTDB): domain Bacteria; phylum Bacteroidota; class Bacteroidia; order Bacteroidales; family Muribaculaceae; genus CAG-873. The sequence goes on from JAJBUH010000144.1 coordinate 18,313, forward strand.
TGCCACCCTTCACCTACCCTACCCCACAATATGGCCCAAATAGACATTTCCCCTTTGTAACAGTGGCGGATGCTATATTGGATTTGCCAGCAGTTGAGTCAGGGGAAGAAATAACTCATTATTCTCTTGTCAACTCTTATAGCTCTGAAAACCAAGAGCATTATATCAAGTTGATGAGAGGCTTTCCCTTAGAGGATATGTTATCAGCAACTCCATCCTATCGGGAAAACGAGTTTCAAAGAGAAACATCTTTGAGCTTCCATAAAGGGCCCGGGCATTTACAACGCAAACTGGAGCTATTGGCTTTGATACCTCCTAAAGGCAGCATGCGCTCAGCCTTTGAGCAGTTGGCAGCTCAAGGGGCCCTTGATCAATACAGACATTTGTTCCCCAACACTATTTATGGTAGTAGAAACAGACGTCTAATCGAGGATCAGCCAAGCTATACCATTACCTCCCATTGCCTTGACGAAATGATTCATCCCTTTTTGAATCGTGCCATTACCCCAAGAGAAGCCGCTCGATTACAAAGCTTTCCTGACTGGTACTATTTTGCTGGTCCTTATGTAGAATTTCACGGGAGCAAAGACGAGGATAAGTATGAACAGATAGGAGATGCTATCCCTCCCTTACTTGCCTATGCTTTAGGGAAACAATTCATTCAATGTCTCACCTAAATCTGAATAACTTATGAACAAACTAACTTTCGACTTTACGCCTGATCCTAAGGTTTTAATCGCATTGACACAAACTCCGATAAAGCCTATCGATGCGTTATGTGAATTAATTGACAACTCAGTTGACTCTTTTACAAATAGCCTCAATAAAGGAGTTCATATAGAACATCCGACTATTTGGATAGAGTTTCCCAAGAAACGAGATATAGAGAAAAACATAGGGCGCTTGTCAATAAAAGACAATGGGCCAGGCATGTCAACGGAAGAGGCAGAAAAAGCCATAAAGGCTGGTTTCTCTGGTAATAATTCTTTAGATACTTTGGGCCTATTCGGCATGGGGTTCAACATCTCAACAGGTAAAATGGGAATTGTCACAAAATTCCTTACTGCCAGAGAATGTGACGATTACTGTACTCGTACCACTATCGACCTTGAGAAGATTAATCGATCAAAAAGTTACCAATTAGAAGCTGAACAAGACAACAAACCCATTACCTTCGTATCTGGTACTAAGATAGAGATTTCGAATTGGTGGCCAAACGGGCACCCTAATCATGGATTTGTCTCTAAACTTATCCAATATAGGGTGGCCAGGATACGTGAAGAGATTGGTCGACGTTATGCCACAATTCTTAGGGAGGGCAAAATAACGATTCTCATAGACAACGAACCATGCGTTGCCTATGAGCACTGCGTTTGGCGCCAAGACCGATTTGTAGAAAAGAAAAACGAAAAAATACAAGCCCAGTACTACATTGACCATGTGCTAAGCACAAAGCTCCGCTGCACAAAATGCCGAGCATTCATTCCTGAAGGAGAGAACTCCCGCCCATCATGCGGAGGCGTAGAATTTCGATCTGTAGAGGAGAGAGTAAAGGGATGGGTAGGAATCCAACGCTTTGACGATACCAGTAAATTTGGTATTGACCTCATACGAAATGGCAGAGCCATAAGAATAGGCGAAAAGAACGCCTTCTTTGAATATGTAGACGAATTCCAAAACACCATCAAAGACTATCCAATAGATAGCCCGTATGGTCGTATAGTTGGAGAAATTCATTTGGATTTTGTTCCTGTGGATTTCTTGAAGCAAGACTTTCAGCGCAGCAGCGATGAATGGCAGCGAGCGATGGCTTATTTAAGAGGTGAAAGCTCTCTACAACCCTCTCAACCAGGAGCTGATAATAATCATTCAGTCATATACAAACTATACCAAGGCTATAGACGAGTACGCACCCCGGGCACTACGGATATGTACATGGGATATTGGGATACAGTAGAAGGCAAACCAAAAAGATTTCCCAATAGAGATAAGGAAACGGAATTTTATCAACGATTCCTTAATAAAGAGGCTGGATACTACGATGATACCGAATGGTGGAAAGTTGTAGAAGAAGCTTCGCAGGCACCCGCCCCTCCTATGATTATATGTCCAGGATGTGAGTCACAGATTCTCGCTGAAACGGAAGTATGTGATATCTGTGGCACTATCCTTAAGGGGAAAAATTGCATTGATCCTGATTGCGGGGAGTGGATACCTATCTCCGCTACCGTTTGCCCCCATTGCCAAAAAAGCCAAGTTCCTAAGGTAGAGAAACCTTGGACTTGCCTTGTTTGTGGGGCTACTAATCCTGCGTCTGTTTCGATATGCAAGCAGTGTAAGTCAGAAAAGGGCAAAACTAATCCACTGGGTAAGGAAGAACTCAAAAAGAATTCTCTCAAAGACGATTTCTTATCGATTGAGAAATTGGAGGTCCCATTGTGCAATGGGGACAAAAGCTCTGCTATCAGAGTCACCACTTACTATACTAAAAGCCCTCTCATCTCTCCCATTATTGATAAGCATTTACCCCTTATCGTCTTCAAGGAGGTAGGAGGTATAGATGTTTTTGTGGACTCGGCTCATCCACGATTCACTACATGCGGTACTAATGTAATCGAAGCTGTGGCTTCTGAAATTGCCGCATATCTATACGACCTACGCCGTGACCTTAGCAGCAATCCAGCCCATTCGCTTTCCAATCTCACTTGGCTGATCATAAATAAGTATTGGAAGGATCGTATAGCCTTCAGTCCAGAAAACATTACGAAAAGTTGCCAAGACCTCATGGCCACAGTCAAAGACCGTATATCTGCTACAATTGATGAGGCCTTGGCAGACCGACTATTCAATGAATTGAGTGACCAACAACAAACTCTTTTCGTAAAGGAACTCCAAAAACATGGCATAAGCCTAAGCAACGTATATCAACTTAAAAATGGTGCTTTTATCAGATATGTCCCTGATGACTTCATCCTGCAAGTTTATGATGCAGAGCCGAAGCTTTTCTTCAATGGGAATCTTTGGAAAGAACCTTACGATTGTGATATAGAAGGAATGTCAAAAATGGTCCTCAACGAGATTTTCAACAATACTCGCATGGCATATCGCAATGCCATTGAGGCGGTCATCATATATCTCGAGACTAAGCCAACTGACATTCTCAATCTGAAGCGAATTAGCGCCATCTTGGAGTCCTTTAATTCTCAGTTAGCTGAACAGTAAGCATGAGTTTTGTTGAAAAAATAGATATAACCACCTGTAGTTGGCAAGCTTTCGAAAGAATGATATGCCGACTGCTGGCATACGAGGGTTTTCAAAACATCCGATTGGTTGGAGGGAGCGGAGACCGCGGTGCAGATGTGATTGCCACCAAATTCAACAAGAGATGGCTATTCCAAGCCAAGCAGTGGAAGTCTCCTGTGGGCATAGATGTAGTATTACAAACATTAGAAGCCCTGAAGGAATATAATGCCTCGCTTCCTGTTATTGTCGCCTCTCGTGGATTTAATGACGCTGTAAGGAAACAACAACATATACTCCAATCCAATGGAATTCCTCTACAGCTATGGGATGCAAAAGAGATACTGCGTCGAGCCTCTTTGCTACCCCAAGATAGAATCACAAACAATAAAACACCTCGAGAATA
>JAJBUH010000164.1 GCA_020860445.1 Bacteroidales bacterium
ATGTTAGATGATATAGTTATAAAACCACAGATTTTCACTGATTTACACAGATTTGAGATAGATAGAATTTCTTAGTTGATTTTCACCAACAATCTGTGAAAATCAGTGTGAATCTGTGGTTTCCTTTATATTTAGCGGTTGATTACGTAGGGGCTGGAGGCGACAGTCTGCCATTGGTCGGGACCTGAATAGTTGTAGAACCCGAATGTGCCATTGTCGTCAAGGTCGTACCATTGCATGAAATAGCTCCAGAGGGCGCTGTTGGCATAAGCTTGGGCTGGGTCGATGAGGTTGCCACACTCGCTCAGAGCTACCATCTTCTTGCCATCTACTGCCTCGTGGGCCAGCTGATATGAGGCTGATTGGTCGGTGAGGGCCTCTGAGGGGTAAAGGTCGACGCCAACAATGTCAACATAGTCATCGCCGGGATAAGCGCTTTGCAGCTGTGCCACGGTGGCGAGATTGCCAGCATCGCTGGTTTGCATTGTCCATACCCAGATCAGATTGTTCAGGCCGTAGTCGTTGACCAATTTGTCATGGAGATAAACCCAGAGTTGTTTGGTAACCTCAACTCCATCCTTGCCCCACCAGAACCATGGGCCCCACGAATAGTCACCTACGGCCTCATGCATCGGGCGCCACAGAATTGCTATACCAGCATCTTGCAGCAGCTGCAGATAGCTGGCGAGCTTGGCAATGTCGGCTTCGGCGACCTCGTTCTCCCAAGTGCCAGAAACCAATACGTTGCTTGGACTGAAGTTGCCGCAATCGGTTGAGAATGTCAGGTTAGAGCCGCCTTGCTCGGTGGGCACATTCCAGTGCCACGACATGGTGGCGATAGCTCCGGCATCGGTGGCATTCTTCACTGGGGTGATGTCGCCGTAGTCAATCCAGTTGGCAGGCGATGAGGCAAGATGGATATAGTCAAATCCAATCACCTTGGGAGCTGCTCCAGCTTGGTTGGTGATAAAATCATAATAGTCAGTTGCCCAAGCCACAGCACCCATGGTGCCGCTAAGCATCTTTGAGCCGTAATTGCCGACGAGAAATGTGTAGATGTCTTTGGCCGGCTGGGTAGCTGATGAGTTTGTCAGGCTCTGAATGGTGGTAGGCGTGGTAGATTTAGCCTTGGTTGAGAAGTTGAGAGTATAGGCCTCGGCATACACGCCTGAGTTGACGCCTGCAGCCGCCCTCTCGGGAATCGAGAGGACATAACTGCAGCCGGGATTCAATGAGAGCTCCACCACGGCCTGTGAGAACACTGAATTGCCATCCGTGTCGGTGGCATAAGCCCATGATGCGCTTTCGCCATTGAGGGTAGGGGTAACCAGGGTGCTGAGAGCTACCTCTGAATCATAGGTGATAGTGACCGAGGTCACTGCGTCATAGTCAACTTCCTGGCCTTGGGCTATCGAGGTAGCCGTTACCTTGGCTACAATGCCCGAGGTCTCGACGTAGTTGATCTTTGGGTCATCGTCGTCGCAAGCAGCCATCATCAGGGCCAATGCTGGCAGAGCGAGTATGTATTTATTGAGATATTTCATTGGGGCTGATTTTAGGGGTAGGAATCCTAAGCGGCCTAGGATTCCTATGGTTTATAATTAGGGCATCACTCTATTGTAATCTTGTTGAGGATAAAGCCGTCGCCAGTGATTACCAAGCCACCGTTGTCGACCAGGTCGGCAATGATGTCGGCTGTGAGTTCCAGCTCAAGCAGACCGCCCTCGGGCGAGTCGTATTGAGTGGGGATGCCGGGAATATTGGCCCAGTTGTTGCCATGGCGCAGCGAGATGCACCACCAGTCGCCATCGGCCACAGTCGGGGACATGTAGAATCTCAGGGTCTGTCCGGCCTTGCAACTGCTCCAGTCGTAACCGCCCCATGCCAAGTCTTGGTTGCCATTCCAGCCTGAGCAGGTCCAGCCAGTGTCCCAGATGGTGGTTTCGAGTGACTGCTCGTATTCTATGGTCACCTTGCTTACTATGGTGTTGCAACCCTGGATTACCAAGCCCGTGTCGCTCCAGCCGTCGTTGGTGGTGAGGATGTGGTTGAGACGTTCGGCGGTGAGTTCCCATTCTACAGTAGTGTAGGATGTGTCGAATTGCAGAATCTCAAATTGTCCCCAGTTGGCATCGTTGACTTGGATTTGCGAGTAGTCGCCATAAGGAGCCACATGGAATATCAGCATTGAGCCAGATGGCACGCCGTCGAAGACACTCTTGTAGATTCTGAATGCGCCGCCGTCATTTTCGCCAGCCCAGCTGCCCAAGTCGCGGACACCGTCATTATAGGCGATAATCTCAACATGTGTGGCCGGAATGACATCAATAGTGTATGAAATCTCACCATTAGATGATACGAGGGTGATTACGGAGCCAGAGCCGCACGAGGATGGCAATGAGATGTAGAGTGTACCATTGTTGATGATGTATTGTACGGCAGAGCCGTTGACGAGCACATTGGTCAGCACATCGGCATTTTCTACGGTGACGATAAAGAGGCCGCCAGCGGTGAATTGCTCCTCAGGGAGCTCGGGAATGTAAGCGCAAGCTGGCTTCTCGACTGTCAGCGATTCGGTGGTCGAATATTCGCCATTGGCCATGTTTAGGGTTAATGCTCCGCTCTCAGCGGTAACTGGCGCTGTCACGGTCAGAGACGCGGGGTCGGCACTCTCAACCTCTACAGTGAAGTCGCCACCGAAAACTACTGAAACCACCAGGTCCAGATTCCCACCAGCAATGGTTAGGTCGCCAGCAGCCGAAACAGGATTAGTGCTAAAACTGGTGGCTATAGGCTTAGCTGTAACCAGAGTCACCTCAACAGTCTTGCCGCTACGCAGATTGAGTACGGCTTGGCCTGACTGAGCCATCTCGGGGAAGGCTACCTCAATCTTGGTGGCTGATGATGAAATCAATGCTTGAGCCTCCTCGACATTGGGGAAGATGACGCTTACCACTTGATCAATATTATCACCTGAGATAGCGATTACGTCGCCAGCACGTAAGTCGGTGGCTGGAGTGGCTGTCACGTTGGATGGCACAACCACGCCGATAGTGGCGATGGTGACTTCAACTCCCGAAGCAGGCACGGCTACGATTTCGCCATCGGTTACATCCTCGGGGAGGGTGAAGGTCAGGGTCTCAGCATCACCAGCGGCGGTGTAGGTAAATTCTACCTCGGTGCCGTTGGGCATCTTCACTGTGCGCACCAGGTCGAAATCTTGGCCAGTGATATTGATCACCGAGCCTGGGATAGCATCAGTGAGATCGACAGGAGCGGTCACCGATGGCAATGTGACAGAGATTGATTCCTCGCTGACAATCATATTAGGCACCTCAGCGGCATCGCTTACAGCTACTGGGCCGCTTACTGCTTCCTCTGGCACCACGACCACGATTTGCTTGCGCTCGTGGGTGATGAAGGCATCAGAATTGACATTCACGCTGTCGCCTCCCTCGATAAATGAGAAGCATACTTGCGACATCAGGTTGAGATATTCGCCCGAGATGGTGATAGTGGCACCTGGCTTTACGCTCAGCGGAGAGATGCTCTCGATTGAGATGGGTTCGCTGTAGGTAAGCAGGGTCTTAGTGGTGATAGTGCCGCCAGAGTAGTATAGGGTCACATATCCCTCCTCAGCGTCCTGAGGCACGGTGACGCGAATTTCCTCAGAGCTGATGCGTTGGATATCGGTGATATCGGCAGATCCGGGAATGTTGATTTTGGTGATTTGGTCCATGCCGCTACCGAGGAAACGGAGCTCGCCGCCTCGAGCCACTGGACTTGGGCCGAATGAATTCAGGTTGACACCGCCAAGATATTGATTGGTGTCAAATTCGTTGTCGTCATCATCGCACGATGTGAGCACAACTGGAGCAGAGCACAGCATCCCCAGAGCCACAGCGTAGGCGATTGAGCGGAAATTATGATATAGTGTCATAGTGTAGTAGCTTGAGGATTAAAGTTTCACTGCGCGTATATTGTCAATCTTGATAATAGGCTGGCAATCAACACCGGTCACGCCGCCGCTTACCACAAATATTGTAAGAGAAGCGAAGCTGTCGACTGTGAGGCCCTGGGTAGCATTGGCGCCGTCCATGTCGTAGAGGAATTCGGTGAATGGCATAGTCACTGTGATCCACTCATCACCAGTGTCAAAGGCTGTTGAGGCTGACCATGGGCGATAGATGCCGCGAGGATAACCGGGATTTGAATCGTTTTGGAAGAATGTGTTGTTACATCCGGCCACTGAGTTGCCATAGATGTCCTTACCCTCGTAACCCATCGAAACCAAGTCGGTACCGGCAAAGATTACTTGCATTGCTCCGGCTTGCCAGGGGTTGGATGAGGGCGCATACAGCTCGAATTTGAGGCCCATTTCTTTCCAGTTGGTGAAATCGACGAGGTCGAAGAGGCGAATGCCTTCGCGCTCGGGATAGTCAGTGGGAGAATTCCACGAACCGGCCCAGTACTCAAATGCGAAGTGGCTGTCATCCCAACCGCCGTCAGCGCTCATGGTGACGCCATCAGCACCAAGGCGTACAAAGTTGCCAGAGATTGCAGTTTCGTCGGTCTCGATAGGAGCATCGTGCCAGCCATGGTTGCCAAGGCCAGTGGCGCCATCAAAGTCGAACATAAGGCCGCGAGTGTCCATATATTCAAGAGTCGAGGTTGTAGAGCCATAGATGGTGGTCACGGTGATGGGGCCGGGCTGTGCACCCTCTGGCACGACGGCATCAAACGAGGTCTGCGTCAGATTCTTGAAAGTTGCCTCAGCGCCTCCGGTGAATTCTACCACAAATGGCACATTAGGATCATCAACGAAGTATGCGCCAGTAAATGTGACGGTTGAACCCACCGGAGCGTATTCGAGCGACATCTGGTCAATTCTTGGACCTGGCACCACTACCTCGAAGGGATATTCCACCTCGATGCCGGTGCTGGTGATGAAGCGAGCCACATTGCTCACCTCTCCAGGAATCACCGAGGGGATGTCACAGATGATGGTATGGCTTGTCACCATAGTCGGATTGAGCTTGCATTTCTGGTCGTTGAACCATACTTGCTGCACATCGCCCAGATTATTGCCCACAAAGCAGATATGGGAGCCGAGCGAAGCTTTTACGATCAGCGAATCGGACTTAGCCGGGTCGCAGTCGCGCACATATTTGATTTCGGGGGTAGCCCCGCGGTCGGCCTTGGCATCAGTCTCGTCTGAGCAACTGGCCACTGCCATTGCTCCAGCCACCACCAAGCCCAGGCTCATATATTTAAATATCTTCATTGTCAGAAATTATAAAAGGTAATAGCAATTTTTTGAGGATAGGAATCATAGGCATCTTAGGAATCCTATTCTGAGTAGAAATCCACTGGGTCCTCAGAGAGCTTGGGCGATGATGTCGACACTGCGGCTGGGATGGGACAGACAAACGCGTCGGCAGTGAGGATGATGGGGTCATACTGGGCGTATTCGGCCTTGCTTTGCACAATCTGGTATGAACTCTCTTTGTTTTCATCAGCCTGGTCGGTGCCGTAGATTTGGTTGTACTGCGAGGCTCGGTTGTAGCCAGTGCCATAGCCAGTATTGATCCAATTGAGAGCTACTTGGTCGCCTTCGCGATAGCGCAGGCGCTGGGTGTCAAACCATGACTGGCTCTCAAAGGCAAACTCTCTGAGCCTCTCTTTCATCAAATCTTCGTAGGTGATTGATGATACTTGGGTTAGGCCCGCGCGGTCGCGCACTGCATTGTAGCGTTGGATGGCGATAGGGTCGCTGGTGGAATTGGCTGTGCCCATTACAGCTTCGGCATACGTGAGGTACATATCGGCGAGACGCATCAGATAGATGTTATTGGCGGCATCTTGGTTGAGGCCCACATTGCCGTTGCAGTCAGCGCTCTTGCCGATGATGTATTTCTTGATATGGGCGTTCATCTCGTTGCGGTCTTCGATGACTGAGCCATCATCGGCGCGGTTGATGTAATAATAGGTGTAACCGCCATCTGCCTTGGCGAGATTGGAATAATAGTCGCCATTGGTCATGTAGGTCCACATGCGGCGCTTGTCGGTGCTGTCGTAGAGCTTCTGCAGGGCGATTGTCGGGCCTTTGCCTGCTCCCCAGGTCTGGTCGGCGATTACCGATGAGCGGCTCCAAGCCACATTGCGGGCATTGCCGTAGCTGTAGCCTTGCACGGCGCATTGGATAGCGAAGATTGACTCGGGGCCATTGTTGCTCTCGACATCAAATAGGGTAGAGAAGTCGTTGTCGGTGAGCCAATTGTTGGCATCCATCACTGCCATGGCATCATCGGCAGCTTGCTTGTAGAGCGAGGTGCGGTCATAGCCGTAGTCGCTGTGCGAAGCCATGGTCAGGAGCAGCTTGGCGCGGAATGCGCGGGCGGTCTGCTTGGTGCAGCGATAGCTGTCGGTGTCTGTCTCGGGCAGATATTCCTCAGCATAGTTGAGATCCTCAAGAGCGAATTGATAGATGCTTTTCTGGGTGTTGCGAGGCAGGTCGATGTCGTTGTTGGTGATGTTTTCGGTATTGTTGTACACGATAGGGGCATCATGCCAGATTTCGGCTATCATGTAGTAGCAGAATCCGCGCACGCAGCGAGCCTCGGCGATAGCTTTGTCGATATCGTCCTGGGTGACAGTGCCAGTGCAGTTGCCGGGCATGTCGTTGATGACCGAGTTGGCAAAGGCGATTACGTTGTACAGACCTTTCCATCCCTCGTTGATGTAGGTGTTGAGCGGGGTGTAAGAGCCAAAGAACCATTGGCCTTCGGCATCGTAGGTGTAAAACATGTCGCCATTGATCATATCGAGTTTCCACTGGAAATTCATGTGGAAATTGCTCCAAGCCTTGGATGCGTATAGCACCATGGTGTTGTTGCGGAGCATTTCGGCCGAGGAATAGTAGGTGTCTTGCACCAACTTGTCTTCTGGGTCGATGGTGAGGAAGTCGTTGCAGCTACTCAGGCCCAAAGCCATTGCAGCTCCAATCCCCATAATCTTATATATTTTGGAATTTTTCATTTTTCATTTTTCATTTTTCATTTTTAGAAAGCCAGATTTAGACCCAGGGTGTAGGTGCGAGGGGTGGGGTAGCGGCCTCGGTCGATGTTTTGGAGCAGAGCGCTCTGGTTGTAAGCACCGATTTCGGGGTCGTAGCCTGAATACTTGGTGAATGTGTACACGTTTTGTACGTTGACATACAGCTTGGCGCGCTGCAGATAGCATTTCTTGAGCCACTTGGTGGGGAAATTGTAGGCGAGCGAAATGTTTTGGATGCGTAGATACGAGCCATCCTCAATCCAGCGGTCGCTCATGCGGTTGTTGCCATTGCCGTCAAGTGATGAGAAGCGAGGTATGCCATTGTCGGAAGCCAGATAGACATTGCTGATGTCAGAGGTTGAGCCTTCGGGATTGAAATATCCGAGCTGAGCGCGGTTGAGCACGCTTGTGGCCTGGTTGTCCCAGATTGATGTGAGACCTTCGGTCTTGTAGCGAGCCCAGTTGAGGATGTCACCTCCGATTACGCCAGTAATGCCCACGTTGAGTTCCCAACCTTTGTAGGTGAAGGTATTAGTCCAACCGAATGTCAAGTCAGGGTTGGGGTCGCCAATCACCACTTGGTCGCTCTCGTCGATTACGCCGTCGCCGTTTTGGTCTTTGAATTTGATGTCGCCAACCCAAGCGCCTGAATCTTTGTCAATCTTGTTGGCGTAGGGGGTTGATCCTCCAGTCTGGGTAGCATGGCTGAGGATGTCGGCTTCGTTTTCAAACAGGCCTTCGGTCTCGTATCCGTAGAATACGCCCATAGCCTCGCCGACCTTGAACATTGACACAGTCTGGAACGAAGCGTACCAGTCGACAGCGCCGTAGAGCACCTGGGTGTCATCGTTGAGGGCGACCACCTTGTTTTTGTTATGAGAGAGGGTGATAGCTGATTGCCAGAAGAAATCCTTGGTGACCACGGGACGAAGGTTGATTTGCACGTCGATACCTTTGTTTTCGGTCTTACCAATATTGGCATAAGGATTCTGGATTGTGCCCCATTCGTTGTTGGAGATGTGGGATGGGGTGAAGACTTGCATCAGCAGGTCCTTGGTTTGCTTTTTGTAAACATCGACGGTAAATTCTACGCGATTGTCAAATGCTGAAAAGTCGATACCGGCGTTGTATTGCTCCGAGGCCTCCCATTTGAGTTTGGGATTAGAGAGGTTCTGGGGGAAGTAAGCAGTGCCGTTGGGAGTAAGCATTGTGGTCATAGCCGAGGCATAGCGATATGTATCGATATTGCTGTTACCAACCTGGCCGTAGCCGAGGCGCAGCTTCAAGTTGTTGAGCCAGGTGACATCGCGAGCGAATGATTCCTCGCTGATGCGCCAAGCAAGAGCGGCTGAGGGGAAGTAGCCCCATTTGTTTGAGGGGCCGAATTTTGATGAACCGTCAGCACGCAGCGTAGCGGTGAGCAGATAGCGCGAGTCGAAGCCATAATTGAGACGGCCAAACACTGAGGCGGTAGAAGCGGCATCTTTCCAACCTGAGTTGCTGACGAAATCACCATCCTCGCCAAGCACGAAGATGTCATCGGTGGTGAAATTCTTCTTGATCAGTTGGGTGCCATTCCAGCTTGACTTTGAGGCCTCGAAACCGGCCATGATGGTCACATCGTGGACCCTGTTGAATGTCTGATGGTAGGTCACATAATCCTTTTGCATCCAATAGAATGAATGATCTTCACGCTGCATCATCTGGTTGATGTCATTAGAAACGAGACCAAATTCATAGCGAGGGATGTAACTTTTGTTCTGATTCTGCGAGGCATCGAATGCGTATTCGGCGCGGAAGGTGAAATGCTTGAGGAAATCAACAGAGAGGTAGAAATTACCCATCATGCGCTGGCGCAGCAGGGTGTTGTTGGTCTGCAGGGCGAGAGCTACAGGGTTCCAGGTCGAGGAGCCGTTGACAGTGCTCGGTCCGGCCCAGTTGCCGTCAAAGTCACACACTGGCACAGATGGCATCATGGTCATGGCTTGCATGATTACACCGTCAGAGCCGTCATTGCGGGTGATGGTCTCATCGGTGCGGGTATAAGCCAGCGAACCGCCGATCTTGATGTATTTGTTGAAATTGTTGTCGATGTTGAATCGGGTGTTGAATCGGGTGAAGTCAGAGCCGATGATGATACCCTCTTGCTCCATCCAGCCGCCCGAGATGGCGTAGGTGGTTTTGTCGTTACCGCCTGACACGCCTACTTGGTGGCTCTGCATAAAGGCAGTGCGGAACACTTCGTCCTGCCAGTCAGTGCCCTCACCGAGCAGCGATGCATCGGCATAAGTGGTGTCGAATGTTGTGCTGTTGAGGATGCCCTCGTTCAGCAGTTGCTGCTGATATTGGGCGTATTGGCGCAGATTCATCATGTCGAGGCGCTTGGCTGTGGTCTGCCAGGCCACATAGCCGTCATAGGTGATATTGCTCTGGCCAGCCGAACCACGGCGAGTGGTAACCATCACCACGCCGTTGGCGCCAGCGGCACCATAGATGGCGCAGGCCGAGGCATCCTTGAGCACGTCAATGCTCACGATGTCGGAGGGGGCGATAGCTGCGAGGGGGTTGACAGTGGTTTGGCCGTTTGTGCCTCCCATCCAGTCAAAACCTCCGATTTCATTGTTGCCCGACATAGGCACGCCGTCGATGATGTATAGAGGCTCGTTTGATGAATTGAGCGAGCTCGCGCCACGGATACGCACTGATGTTGCGCCGCCGGGAGCGCCAGAGTTTTGTGTTACTTGCACACCGGCTACCTTGCCTTGCAGCATCTGGTCGGCATTGGTGACGATGGTCTGGCGCATCTGGTCCTCAGAGAGCGAGGCTACCGAGCCGGTAATGTCAGAGCGCTTCTGTGTGCCGTAGCCAACGACCACAACCTCATCGAGGGCTACGCTTGAATCTGAGAGAGTGATGCCAATCGAGGATTTGCCATTGACAGGCACCTCCTTGGTGTCCATGCCCACATATCTCACTACGAGCACGGCTGATTTGGGGTTTGAAACTTTGATGGAGAAACGGCCGTCGATGTCGGTGGTGACACCCATGGTTTGGCCTTTCTCGGTCACTGAGGCTCCGATCACGGGTTCGCCCGTAGGGTCGAACACGGTACCGGTGACTGTCGACTGCGCGGCAGCCGACAGGGCCCACAGGAGCATGACTGTCAGCAACCAGAATCGAGATTTAAGGATTCGTAAGAGCTCCATGCAGATTAATTGTGATATGTAGATTAGTTTTGGATATTTTTTGTACGATGCAAAGTTAAGGCTAAAATAGAGAATTTAATGATACTATTTTATCTATTTCTGTGGTCATTTTGATAAAATGACACATCAGGGCCTTGGGGCGTCTCAAGCTATATGAAATTTTTTATTGGGGGAGGGGCGCAGAATGTAAAAGATTTTGTGTAAATTTGCAACCTCACGAATAAAACTGAATATGGAAATAGGAGACAAACTGCCCGAGGTACTGGGCTTAGACCAAGACGGACGCGAGATTAAGGCCAGCGACTACGCTGGCAAGAAGTTGGTGCTGTATGTGTATCCCAAGGACAATACCCCGGGGTGCACAGCCGAGGCACAGTCGATGCGCGACAACATCGAGGCCCTGCGCGAGGCTGGATACGAGGTGGTGGGCGTGAGCAAAGACTCAGCCGCAAGCCACAAGAAATTTATCGAGAAGCATGAACTCAACTTCCCGCTCATCGCCGACACCGATACCGCGCTGCTGCAAGCCCTCGGCGCCTGGGGCGAGAAAAACAACTATGGCAAGAAGACTATGGGCACTCTGCGCACCACCTATCTGGTCGATGAGAATGGCGTGATCACCCACATCTTCCAGCCCAAGCAAATCAAGACCAAAGAACACGCTCAGCAGATCCTCAACGCAATCAAGAGCTAATAAGACATGGCCGACCACTTCATACCCACTCCAGCCCAGCAAGAGGCTATCGACTTCATCGGAGGGCAAGCCATGGTGCTTGCCCCACCGGGCTGTGGCAAGACAGATGTGCTGAGCCGCCGCATAGTCAAGGCTCGCAAGGATTATGGGGTGCCGTATGAGCAGATGTTGTGCCTCACCTTTACCAACCGCGCCTCGCGCAATATGCAAGAGCGAGTGCACCGGACCTTGGGCGAGAAGCCTGAGGGACTGTTTGTGGGCAATGTGCACCGATTCTGCGCTCGGTTTTTGATTGATAATGAGCTAGTGCCACCTGGCACGACGCTGATTGATGAACTGGATCAGGATGAAATAGTCAAGGCTGTAGTTCCAGAATTCTATTCTGAATGTCGCAATTGGGATGTTGCCTTGCCAACGTTTGCAAGTTGGCTCTGGGGCTCAAAAAAGGGTTTCCCCAATGAAATAAATCCAATGCCCTTTAATTTGCGCAAGAGTTACAAGGGGCAGAATCAATTCAGCGTATTGGCCAATAGGTATATAGAATACAAGGAGAAAAATCGGCTGCTTGATTTTGACGACCTGCTCAATCATACCTACTACCATTTGACCCTCCCCGGATATCAAAGGCTCAAATACAGCCAGTATGCCTGGATTGAGGTGGATGAGGTGCAAGACTTGAATCCTGTGCAGATAGCCATCATCGAGAAGCTGGTTGCCCCGGATGGCACCCTTGTGTGTTTTGGGAGTCACCACCAAAGCATATTCTCATTCATAGGAGCCCAGTATGACAATATCTCAAAGCTCAGCAAAGGGAAACGCATCATCAATTTTGATACCAATTTCCGTTCGCCTCGCTTGCTTGTCAATTTTCTCAATAGCTATGCTACGACCAATATGGTCGTCAAGGACAAGCCAAAAATAGACCACATGACATCTTCGGCCACCGAAGATGGCGAACCTATCGAGCTTTATCAAGGCGATGAGCAATTTAAAGAGCCAGAGATGATCGTTTCGGCTTTGGTGCGCCAATTGTCGGCCTTCTATCCAACCGATTCTGTGGCTGTGTTGGGGCGCACCAACAAGAGGCTCGAAGACATTTCTGATATGCTCGAGGCCCATCGGGTGAGCTATATGAAGTTGAGCCGAAAGGACCTGTTCAAGAAAGTCGATTTCAAAACTGTGGTGAGCCACTTGGCAGTGATGGCCGATCCTCAGAATTGGGCTTGCTGGGAGCGATTGCTCTACCAAAGCAAAGCTGCTAAGTCTATGTCGCAGGCTGTAGAACTGACCAGCGCTTTGCGCAACTATAAATACACGGGCGAGGATTTGGCTCTTGGCCGAGTGTCGCTCTGGGATTCGACTCAGCAAAAAGCAGCCGATAAGTTTGCCTCAATTTATGGCCAGAAATATTATGCTCATACTCAAGGATTATTGCAGCGTCCAACTCTTACAGCTCAGGATTTGGTGACGGAGCTGGATTGGGCCTATCGTGAAATGGTATCTGATGGCTGGATAAAGCCTATCAAAAGATGGGGATATGTTAAGTCTCTGCTTGAGAAAACGCTTTTGATAAATGCAGAAGGAGCCCCTGCCAACTTGCTCAAGCAAGGTGTGTATGAAATGCGTACCTACAACGAAGGCGATTTCTATGACAATGGCATAGTGCAAGAGCGAGTGCATCTAATGACAGTGCATAAAGCCAAGGGATTGCAATTCGACCGCGTGATTGTAATCGATGTGAATGATTATCCATCTTGGTTTGAGCGCTCTGGCGGAGGAAGCTCTGAGAGCGCTCGGGTACTATATGTGGCTATGTCAAGAGCTCGCAAACAGTTGACCTTGGTCTCCGGACCGCTTATAAGTCCTTTCCTTAAGCCTTTGCTCGACCAATTGGAAATAATCGATAGGCCTAAAATCGACCTTATATTACAAATAGAGAAGGCGTTTAGTCCTCAAGATATATAGCACGAGCGCCCAGGCAAATCGTGGACGCGGTGGTCGTAAGCCTCCTGGGAAGTATAGACCCAAAGCAGGCTGAAATGGCATGGGTCGGGCAGAGTGGGGGTTGGGGCCATGCCATCGGTGAAGATTAGCAGCCCGTCGTATCTTTGCTGGGCTGCGTAGTCGATTACCGGTTGGAAGTTTGTGCCTCCTCGGCCCGTAATCTCCAATTCCTTGGCGGCTCGCCGCATAGGTATGATATCATATACTCGAGAATCGAAGGGCATAACGTCAAGCTGCTCTATGCCGTATTTGAAGGCTTGATTGACCACCCTAAGGAATACGCTCAACTCCTCGCTCGACACCGAGCCGCTGGCATCAACAGCTATAAGCAGCGAAGATGTGAACTCGCGCTTTGAGCCCATGGCATCCCAGCCTAAGCGCCGGTTGGGACGCATGCGAGTGAGGCTGCGGCGCGATGACAGCACGCTTGCTCTGAATCCGGCCAACACCTTGCGATAATCGATTGAGCCATGGTCAGCCTCCATGATTTTCTCCTTGAGACCGGCAGGGAGCGACCCCCACTTATTGGCATTTTGGATATCGTTCTTTAGCTTGGCTACGTCGAGACCCATGAATTCGTCTTCACCCCAATTGGCGCTGGCATCAGTGAGGCTTTCAAGATTTTCCATGTCTTGGCCAGCTGGCACTGGCTTGAATGTGACATTATCTGGGAGATGATGGGCATACCATTCATAGCTTTCGCCCGATGGGAGGGAAAAGTCAGCAGGAGAGGGGAGCAACAAAGTCTTGAACTTGTAATTGTCAGCCACCACCAATGTGCTGGCCAGGGCGCATGCCCATTTGGGACAATCCTTTGGCAAGCGGGTATAGGGATGCTCCAGAAGGATGCGTATACATTCCACTTTTAGCAACTCCTCAATCAAGGCATCCGATTTTGATTCGAGCCTCTTGGGGTTGTACTCTATCTTTCCGGCTCCGCAGCGCATAGAGCATGCCATCGTGCTATTGGGCGCGATGGTATGGGAGATGGCTGTGGCAAAGAAAGGATAGTCGTATATGTACCAACTCTCTATAATCTTGTTGATGCGGCGTTTCATTTCTTGAAGCTCGAGATGTATTTCATCAGCAGAGGCAGGATGTCGGGAGCGAAAGCCGTGATGAAGGTGATGGCTTTTTTTATAGTATCCGCTGGTGACATTTGATGCAAATGAGGCCAGGGCTTCGCCTTTATTATTAGAGGCGAGTTCTTTTACATAAGCTGAGAGGTTGTGGCCTATTGTAGCCGGATTGGTGATGTTGGTGGTCTCGAGGTATTGGAATATGTCTTCGTTGAGCATCGAGCTCTCGTGGATAGGGAGGGCTATGGCTTGGATAATGTACCAGTCGTAGTTGTTGAGCAAGTCGGCTCCGGATATTTTCTTGCCATTGGGAAGCTCTTCCATAAATTTGTGGGCAGCGGCAATCCCCACCACTCCGGCGAGCAGGCGAGTGTCTTCTTTCTCCAGATTAGGTTTGCCTTTGAGCATATCCGATACGCGCTTCCAGGCGCGGCGGTCGGGCTGCTTGTCGATGCCGGTGTCGATGACCTTGTTCTTTGGGTTGCAATCGAGCCAAGCTTTGTTGTTGGCGATAAATTCCACTACGCGGTCATCGAGCTCGTTCTTTTTGGCCCATATTATCCATTCCTCGGGCGATGGCTCAAAGCGGTAGATGTTGAATCTCGATACCAAAGCTGGGTCAAGGTCGGTGAGCTGGTATTGATCGCCCTCGTTGATTGCGGCAACCACTTGGCTGCCGGCTGGCAAGGGACGTCCGGCGAGCTTGCGGTTGAGGGTGAGGTCCATCACTGTCTGCAGCAGTTCAGGACGAGCGCGATTGAGCTCGTCAAGAAACAGCACTATCGGTTCGCCATCAATGGGCCACCAATAGGGTGGAAGGAAGGTGGTGCGCCCTTCTGATTTGTCGGGTAGACCGATCAGGTCACCGGGGTCGCTCATCTGGCCGAGGAATAGGGTGACTACTCGCTTGCCATGCTCGGTGAAATATTGGGTGACGATTTCTGACTTTCCGATGCCGTGGGCACCAGAGAGCATTATGTTCTGGTCGGCAGGTGTATCGTGGAGTATGCGCAGCAATTGCGCTATGTCTATTTTGATATTCATAAATCTATGTTTTTGGTCTTTAGTTTTTAGTTTTTGGAAAAATTACCATTTTAGATTCCTATATATTCGCTTCCAAATTCTAAAGACTAAAGACCATTAATCATTTGTTTCCAAAAACCAAAAGCCAAAGACTAAAGACCCTCATTAAGGGCTTTGAAGAATGAGAAGAAGCTTGAGCGCGAACCCAGGCAAACCAGTTGATCGCCCTCTTGGGCTGTCAGGCCCGGGTCGGGGGTGGTCACAGTTTCGCTGGTGGGTTGCTTGATGCCCAGCAGGTTGCGCTTGTATATGGTATGGGTGATGGTGATTAGGGTCAGGCCATAGTCTTTCTGAAATGGTATCTCGGCGTAGCGGTTGCCCCAGATACCCTTGGGCGCGGCGAATTTGAGCACGTAGGTGTCAGGGTCTATTGCGAGGGTCTGCACGTAGGTGCCGAGGGCGAGCTCGAATGTCAGGTCGCGGGCGGCGCGTTGCTCTGGGGTGATGATGCGGTCGATATGAAATCCCTCGAGGATTGCCTCGTGGATGGTGTCGATGGCGCGGGCGTAGATATGCTTGACTTTTAGCTTTTTGAGCATGGCCACCACCTTGATGCTGGCGCCGAAGTTTTCGCCGATAGTCACTATCACAAGGTCGACATTGTTGAGGGGTAGCATTGTTAGGGCGCTCTCCTCGGTGACATCGATGAGATATACTGTCGAGATATAATCCTTGACGGCCTCGATATTTGCTTGGCAATTGTCGACGCCTATCACCTCGGCTCCAGCATCGGTTAGGTCGCGAGCCAGATTGGAGCCATAAATTCCTAATCCTAATATCAGATAGCGCAAGATAGGTAAGAGTTAAGAGTGAATAGTTAATAGTGAATAGTTGTAGTGCAAAGTTAGGAAATTTTTTTGAAATTGGGGAATAATGTGTAATTTTGCGACCATAAAACCATAAGGACATAAAACCATAAGACTATAAGACCGTAGGATGCTTATGATTCATAAGATTCCTAGGATTCCTAAAACCAATCAACCATTATGACATGAATCAGCAACAGACACCGGCCTCGTTGGCCCAACATCAGCAGTGGCAGCAGAAATACCTAAAGCTGCTTGAGCGCATACCCGGATACTCAATGGTAGCCCCCAAGATTGAGGATTTCCTCAGGCGCATCATCGATAAGGGCGAATTTTATATGCGTGTGCGCCCTGACCGCTTGGCCCCCATCTTGGAATCGGGACGCATCAAAAATGTGATGGAGACTGGCACGAGCGCCACCATGGGCGGGGCTGAGGTGAGGCGCAAGAGCACTGAGATGCTCTTTGGGTGCAAGGCTTATGACCTTAAGGATTCTGATTATCCCAAGTTCGGGTATCTGTCGACCGCCGATGCCAAGATAGATGCGCTGATGAATGCCGACATGGCGTGGCATTATGGCGATGCGTTGATCCGCATGGACAAGAAGCTGATGCTGGGGCGCACTACGCTCACCATCGGGTCGTCGCTAAATTTCGGCGTGAGCGATTTCCTTACGCCCACTCTTACCAGCCAGGTGCGAGCTACTTGTCTGCCAGGCCCCAAGCATGGCATCCGCGAGACTGAGGTGGTGCATAAGATGGGGGCACAATATTTCATGATGTTTGAGGCGATAGCCTCGGGAGCCATCAATGAGAAGAATTTCTGGCGCATCAGCGAATTGATAGGCAATCGCTCTCCGGCCTTCGACAGCTTCGAGCTCCAATTCCACGGCCCCCTCCGCCTTGGCCGCGAAGTAGTAGAGGTCATCGTCCCTCCCGACGTTGCCGACCAATCCCTCGCCCCCGCCTACCAATCAGCCGGCGTCGCCTTCACCCTCGCCGAATCCATTTGGTAGGGAGTCGTGTAATTGTAGTGAGTACACTACAAAATTACACAAAATTGTAGTGAGTACACTACAAAATTACATGTAAATTGTAGTGAGTACACTACAATTTTGGAAGTAAATTGTTGCGAGTTTCCAACAATTTACTTAACTTTGCAGTGAACTACCCTGGCTTCAAATTAGTTATTACTGGTTCATCGATGCTACAGCTCACATCTTCGGCTATCGGGGACTTGTCGCGCCGGACCCGTCTTTACACTATGGAGGGCCTCTCTTTTCGGGAATTCCTGGAACTGAGCCAAGGTCTTTCCTTGCCTGTCCTTGATTTGGATTCCGTATTGGGGCACCACGTAGATTTTATTGGTTAAACATTACACTTATTCAACAATCCAGAAACTTAATGTATTGATTGATAGGCTCGATGGCCTTTCTATTTAACTTTTGTTATTAAACAGCTTCTCAAACTTATTGAATGGGAACATCAAGTGGAATTGCAAGTATTTGGCAACCAGGTTGAAAACATGACTCGGGATGAATGCCTTTGGTTTTTGAAGAAGATGATTCAGATGGTCTCGGTGTTCAAGGCTTACGCTGATATGGAGTATGACTTTCTCTTTAATATCCAAAGCCAGGATACTATGGACACAATTGTGTACGTTATTTCCTCAAGGGAATATGCTGGCAATCAACCAGCGCCTGAACCGTAATAGCATAACTTTAAACAAGAAGCTATGAGAGAAATGAAGATATTGGCTTGGATGGTGGCTGCGGCGATGGCTGTGGTGGTGGGGTCGTGTGGTGGAGGGAAAAACGATGCGTATTTCAATCCCTATCGCGATACCGTGATGATGATTGACGGGAAGGCTTTCGGGTGGGATGATCAGTATCCTATAGGAGGATTTTATCTGTGGGGCAATGACACGATATTCGATGACCATACAATGTATCTTGACTCGATTTCTCCCACCCGGTATTCTGTAAACCTGATTGGAAAGCGCAGAATATTTGATATTACAGAGTCGGAATGCATCAAGCAGATGAAGGCATTCAACAGGCCTCTGGAGGGATTCGAGAGATATTCCAATCAATACACCCATTCCCAAATGGCCCGAAATGGGATTGATACCATTACTCTGTCGTACACCTTCTTGGTCGATTATCCAGAGCGCGACATGCCCCAATCTGAGGCCGTACGGCAGTGGATTATCTCCATGTTTGATGCCTATGTGGATCTGCCTTGGGAGCCCGATGTAGACCTCAATACACTGTATAAAATCCATAAAGACAAAGCTATACGTTACAAGGGCTCTCCATTCGACTTGGATTCCTTGGGCCGCTTCGCTGCCAATAATTACTTTGTCTCAGCGTTGGATAATGATGATCCATGGCACACTATGATTGAAATAGTGGACCTGCGCACTCGCGTGAATAACGGCCGCTACCTCACTTATCGCGACTACACCTACTCTTATGAAGGTGGCAATCACGGCTACTATGCAGAGGATTTGGTCAGCTTTGACTTAAAGAACAGTCTGCCGATTGATAACGAATACCTTTTCCGCCCTGAATCGTTGGATCAGGTTAAGCTATGTCTGTTGGAGGTGATGGCTAAGGACAAGAAGTTCAGTTACGGCTATGAGGGAATGTCTACCCCTCAAGACGTGCTTGAGGTCTTCGGCTCGCTGGAGAATGGTAAAAAGATACCCCTCGCCCTCGAAGATTTCGCTCTCCCCCAGGGTGGCCTCACCCCCGAAGGGGTGGTTTTCTCTTATGCACCCTACGCCATCGACTGTTATGCAGCCGGCGCCTACCATTTCACAGTCCCTTACCGCAAATTAGAGCCCTATTTCACCCCCATCGCCCATGACCTTATTTTCAACGACGCCCTCCATAGATAACATTTTTGAACTTTTTTGAAGATGCCGTTGTTGCAGCCGTTAACCATTCCGGCGACAGTGATTCTACCGGTGCCATTACTGGCAACCTAATGGGTGCGATTCATGGCTACGCGGCTACCCCTGAACACTACAAGCAAAACCTTGAACTTCATGATGTCATCATCAGGATGGCAGATGAACTTGCCAAACAAGACTAATAATGTATAAGAAGTATAACGACCAAACAATTAAAAGAATCCAATGGAACTGATTACAATAGATGATATTCTCCGATGGGACAATCGAGACGAAGAAGTCAAAGCATGTCGCCATAGCTGCTTCTGCAGATATGGTGATTATCTCAAAAATGCTGGTCAAGCTCTGGGGTATGAATAATACAGGCTAAACGCTTACCCATTCCACACAGGCGGCTTCACAGGCCTCAGGTGGAGTGAGTTTGCCGAGCATATCTTCAATGGCTCCTCGCGGCACAGCGTGTTCGCGACCTTGGTTGCGCTCTTGCAGTGTCTGCCAGCCGGTTTCGAGATAGACAATACGCACGCGGGCATGGTAGGTCTCGAATAGGCTTATGAGCGACTCACGCATCTGGGCGGTGATGTTGGTGGCATTCCATACAAAGGGCTGATGATTGCGGAGATGCTCCTTAGCCTGCTCGCGGGCGAGATTGGCTACAAGACCTTGGTTGGCCGTAGGCGAAATCTTGTTGGCACGCCGTATGTCGTCGAGCGAAATCATGGGCAGGTCAGGCAGGTTGCGGGCTATCCACGTGTCCTTGCCCGTGCCGGGCAATCCGCTCATCAGCACCACCTCGCCCAAAGTGTCGTCGTATAGATTCTGGTCTTTCCACACGTCTGTTCCAGAGAGATAGGCCTGGCGGGTGTGTGCAGACAGGAAGGGATAGCACGCTTCGTAGCAGCCCTCTTCCTTGGCCAGTTCCTCGCACAGGGCAATCTGGTCGAGCATCTGTTGTTGGTCCTCGCAATTACGGCCCAGCATATCGGCTTTGGCAAGCACACAGAGCTGCTTGACAGAGAAGTCAGGAGTGAGCAGTCCGTTGGCTGCGATTCTGTGAAGCCGCAAACGGGCATCCTCCATATCTATGGCATGGGGTGGCAACGAGTGGTAGCGAATGAGCAGACAGATTGCCTCACGAACTTTCATTGCCTCGGCATCACCGCACAGACCATATTCCTTCCATAGCAGTTCGCGAGCCATGCGGCTACCCACCGGGGCATGGTGAGGGGCATTCCATTCGCCCATTTCGAAGCGCGTGGTGGTAATCTTGCCAACGTCGTGCAACAGGGCTGCTGTATAGAGTATATGTTGCTGCCGTCGATATAAGGCTTGGAACTCCGGCATAGCCTTCAGCGCCTCGCACACCATCATGGTGTGGGTGTACAAGTCGCCCTCAGCGTGCCACTGCGGTGGCTGCTGGGTCTGACGCATCCGATGCTCAAAGTCAGCAAGAACACTTGTCTCTATGCGGTTCCAATCTATTGTCATACAAACAACTCTTTAATAGATCTTGTGATGAGGTTTGGCACTATGGGGCGGTCGAGCCAGTGCGACTGCGACTCCTCTACCGTTTGTAAGAACGAGGCACGGACATATTTCATACGGTCAACCACTTCGCCGTTCTCCTCCACCTTGATGTATATGCCCTCCATCGTGCGGCTGGCATCGGTTTCCCTTATCACACGGTCTGCATCCAGCCCCATTTGTGCGGCTTCAGCACGAAGGTTCTCTATATGATTCTCCGAGATATAGTTTGAGTTGCCAAGATATTTGAGGATATCGTCGGTGGTATTGAACGTACCATTGGCGAGAACAGGCACAGAGCATACGGGTAGGTCTTTGAGCAGTTCGTGACGTGAGGGCGTGTCGAGAAACTTGCCTGTCTCGCGGTCAAGCACATCGAACTCCATAAAGTAGTGGGGCAACAGGTCGTAGAAGATGGAATGCTTGGCATACATCCACTCTCCATACATGATGTAGCGTGAGCCAAGTACGGCATAGAGCCTGTCACGCTGCACCGCCGCCCATTGCTTCAGCAGGTCGTAGTGCTTCTCACGCCCTCCACCAGTGAGGAAATGGCCCCGGCTTTGCAGTCGTAGCTCACCCTCATCGGTGAACGAAATGGCAGAGTTGGCACCGTCAATCTTCTCCTCCAGCACCACATTCCGGCCTGCTATCTCAGCCATGCGTCGTTGGCTCAAGTCCTCGTCACCTGGCTGCAAGCGAGAGCCTTGGATGTGTGGCGTGCGTGGATACTTTATAATTATATCGTCTCGTTTCATTGAATTGTTTTTTATAGATATGCCACCATCACACGGTGATTGGTCACAGATATGAATTTCACTTTCTTGCAGCCGTGCTTCAAGAACAAATCCTGCAAGTCCTCGTTGCTGAACAGGTGGATATGCTCCGGATTGTCGTCTGGCTTCGAGGGTACTGACACGATTATGTAGTTGCGGGTCAGCCTAACGGCGTTGCGCACTACGGCCTCGGTGTCGGGAATATGCTCCATCACTTCGAGCATCGTCACCACGTCGAACGACTTGTCCTCGGCCTCCCACTTGCAGATGTCGGCCAGCACAGGCGTGAGGTTGCTAATACCACCTTCACGCAGGCACTGCATCAGTTCGTGACGGTGGGGGAGGATGTCAAGGCTTGTCACCTCCAAGTCGGGGAACTCCCGCAGCAACGGAAACAGGAATACGCCTCGTCCGCTGCCCACATCGAGCAGTGATCTGCATTGTCCCACCGAAACAATGCCCTGCAAGAAACTTAGCACCACCTGTACGCGAGGCAAGTCCTCCTTCGCCTTGAAGTAGTGCATTTTCATCTCGGGAGCGTTCTCTGCTCCTTGATACCTTATTTCATAACCACGCTTGTAGGCATCAGCCAGGCGTGTTAGATATTGTTGTTCCATTCCGAATTCATTCAAGAGACCCTATTGCCTCGAAATTATTATGCAAAAGTACAAAAATATAGTTAAAATGCTCTCAATCGGAAGGTCGTATTGGCGGCTGAGGTATATCTTGTCGACGAACACTTCCTCGGGCGCCCTCCGAACCTCTCCTCGAACTTCCGGACGTGGAGCCTGAGGTCCTCGCACTCGTTGT
>JAJBUH010000244.1 GCA_020860445.1 Bacteroidales bacterium
GGAATTTTAACATTCCCGTCCCTCCTTGAAATGGATATGCAAAGGTATAGTTAATATACCCATCACCATTTCTGGATGAGTGCGGCAGCACGGCTCTTGCCAGACGTGATGTAATTAAATACCATTAAATGTAATTTTCTCCAAAAACTATAAACTAAAAACCAAAAACCCTATGGAGCTTATCTTTTGGATCGTCCCCTTAGCTTCTGTGATCGCTCTCTTGCTGGCGTGGTACTTCTACCGTCAGACCATGCGCGAAAGCGAAGGCACAGACCAGATGGCGCGCATCGCCCATTTTGTGCGCCAAGGCGCCATGTCTTATCTGCGTCAACAGTACAAGATTGTGGCCATCGTATTCCTCTGCCTCGTAGTCCTATTCTCTGTGATGGCCTACGGCTTCAACTTGCAAAATCCATGGGTGCCCGTGGCATTCCTCACTGGCGGCTTCTTCTCCGGCCTCTCGGGATTCCTCGGCATGAAGACTGCCACCAACGCCTCGGCTCGTACTGCCAACGCCGCCCGCACCTCTCTTAATGGAGGCCTGCGCGTAGCATTCCGCAGCGGCGCTGTGATGGGTCTGGTGGTGGTTGGCCTCGGCTTGCTCGACATCTCTTTCTGGTACATATTGCTTGACTATTGCGTGCCTCATGATGCGCTTGCCCCCACTGCCAAACTCTGCATGATTACCACCACTATGCTTACCTTCGGCATGGGCGCTTCTACTCAGGCTCTCTTCGCTCGCGTGGGCGGCGGCATCTACACCAAGGCTGCCGATGTTGGCGCCGACCTGGTGGGCAAAGTCGAGGCTGGCATCCCCGAGGATGACCCTCGCAACCCCGCCACCATCGCCGACAATGTTGGCGACAACGTGGGCGACGTGGCCGGCATGGGTGCCGATCTCTACGAATCGTATTGCGGTTCTATCCTCGCCACTTCGGCTCTCGGTGCTGCTGCTATGATGACCTCAGGCGACACTGTGATGCAGTACAAGACTGTAATCGCTCCTATGCTCATCGCCGCTGTGGGCATCATTCTCTCTATCGTGGGCATCTTCTCGGTACGAACTAAGGAGAATGCCAGCATGAAAGATCTGCTCCGTGCTCTATCGGTTGGCACCAACCTCAGTTCTGTCCTTATCACCTGTGCCACCTTCCTTATTCTATGGTGGCTTGGCATTGAGAATTGGGTACTTATTTCGCTCGCCGTGGTCGTTGGCCTGATTGTTGGTATCGTAATCGGTCGATCTACTGAGTATTACACCTCTCAATCCTACAAGCCCACACAGAAACTCGCTGAGAGCGGACAGACTGGCCCAGCCACTGTCATCATCTCGGGCATCGGCTTGGGCATGATTTCTACTGCAATCCCCGTTCTTGCCGTTGTGGCTGGCATCATCCTCAGCTACTGGTTGGCTTCGGGCTTTGATCTCTCTAATGTTGGCATGGGCCTCTATGGCATCGGCATCGCCGCCGTGGGCATGCTCTCAACTCTTGGCATCACTCTGGCCACCGACGCTTACGGCCCCATCGCCGACAATGCTGGCGGCAACGCCGAGATGAGCGGCCTGGGCGAAGAGGTGCGCAAGCGCACCGACGCTCTCGACTCGCTCGGCAACACCACAGCCGCTACCGGCAAGGGATTTGCCATCGGCAGCGCTGCGCTCACAGGCTTGGCTCTGCTCGCCTCCTACATCGAGGAGATTCGTATCGGTCTCGAGCGCATCGGCCAGACCACCATCGATGTCGGCACGGCCATCAATCCCCAGCATATCTCGCTCAAGGAGGCTTCGTTCTCCGACTTTATGACCTACTTTGATGTCAATCTGATGAATCCTCTGGTGCTATCGGGCATGTTTATCGGCGCAATGATGGCGTTTGTGTTCTGCGGCCTTACGATGAACGCAGTGGGTCGCGCCGCCGGCCACATGGTCGAGGAGGTGCGCCGTCAGTTCCGCGAAATCAAGGGCATCCTCAGCGGAAAGGCCGAACCGGATTATGCTCGCTGCGTACAGATTTCTACTAAGGGCGCTCAACGCGAGATGGTGTTCCCATCGGTGATGGCCATCCTGGTGCCTATCCTCACCGGTCTGTGCTTCGGCGTGCCGGGCGTGATTGGGCTGCTCACTGGCGGTCTTAGCGCCGGATTCGTATTGGCAGTGTTTATGGCCAACTCTGGCGGCGCATGGGACAATGCCAAGAAATATGTCGAGGAGGGCAACTTTGGCGGCAAGGGCAGCGAGGTGCATCGCGCCACCGTCGTGGGCGACACCGTAGGCGACCCCTTCAAGGACACCAGCGGCCCCAGCCTCAACATCCTCATCAAGCTCATGTCGATGGTCTCAATCGTCATGGCCGGCCTCACCGTCTCCTGGAGCCTCTTCTCCTAACCCCCTCGAGCCTCGGAGAGGCTCTACTTGGTTAACCCCAGGCTGCCTGGCGCAACGCGCCATGGCTGCCTGGGGTCTTGGCCAATCCCCTCCCTCGAGCCTCGGAGAGGCTCTACAAACGCCTCTGATATTCAAACAATTACAAATTATTTTCACTCAACCCCTAAAAAATTTCAAAAAAAATTTGGTCAATCCAAAAAAACACCGTAACTTTGCAGTGCTTTTAAGGCAGAGACCTCGGGGTTTAGCTCAGTTGGTTAGAGTACGCGTCTGGGGGGCGTGAGGTCGCTAGTTCGAGTCTAGTAACCCCGACAAGCCAAGCAAGTAGGCGTTGCGATTCCAATCGCAACGCCTTTCCTTTTCCCAGTGCGTAGCACGGCTCTTGCCAGACGTTATAAGACTCTCTCGGGAGCCTGGCTACGCACTCGCCTTCTGGATATCAAAAATACCCAATTATTATTTAATTTTAAAATTATGTTTTTCTTATCCACAAAAATTTCCTAACTTTGCCTATGGATAGATTGATCTTACCTCTATCTTTCTTGCATTCACATTGTGCGCTCTGTGCCTCGCGGTATGCGCACAGAACACATTCCACGTAGTGGTCTTTGCCGACACTGACGACTCAAGCATTGGCAAAGGCGTAAAAGTAAATCTCACCAAGCTCGAAGACTTTATCACCAACGCCTCCGCTGCTCTCTCCACCTCAGGCGTCACCACTAAGAAATACATCTACAAAAGTACAGATTGCAACCCTACAAATTTCAAAAAAGTAATTTCCAGTTTGCAATGCGATGGCGACATCGTGATGTTTTACTATGGTGGGCATGGTGGTCGCTCAATTAAAGAGTGTTCTAATTTCCCCGAGATGTGCTTAGCCAGCAATAATGTATCTGACTTCTACTCGGTCGAGAAACTCCAATCAGAACTGAAGAATAAGAATCCTCGCCTGCTCCTTATTCTTACCGATTGCTGCAATAGCTATTATGATGCTCCAATGCCGGCATCGCGAATGGCCGCTGCTGGCCCCGTGAGCAGCGCCTCGAGTTATTCGGCTCAGCGCTACAAGGACTTGCTCTTGAATCAAACTGGCGTTCTCACCTTTACCGGTTCCACCAAGGGTTCCTACTCTTGGTACAATATGCTTATGGGAGGATTCTTCACAAAGTCCCTTATGGAGAGCTTAGACTTCTCCTTGGCTCGCACTGACGAGACTCCCGATTGGAATGTTATAGCGCAAGATGCTACGGACCAGACCAAGCAGATGGCCGAAACCGCCTATCAGCTTAGGCAAATCACAATGAAGCAAGTGCCATACTATGAATCCACAGTGAAGATGGCATCCTCCCAGACTGTACAACAGACCCCCAAGGTAAAGGAGACCCCTACGGTCAATAATACCGTACAGGTGCAAAACAATTCCACCGACTATCAGAAACTTCCCATGGGCAATGGCTATTACTACGGCAACGTGGTCAATGGCAAAAGACACGGCCGAGGATCTTATGTCTTCGACAATGGACAACGCTTCGAAGGCTTCTTCAAGAACGATGAGATTGAGGGGTCTGGCATTTATTTCTGGTCTGATACCAATTTCTTTGCTGGCACATGGGATGGCACTGGCCATCGCACTGGCTATGGCATCCAAGTGAATTCTGATGGCACATACTTGGTGGGATATTGGCAGAATGAGCAATATATTGGTCAATCAGTCACACCCGCTCAAAGCAACCGGCTCAACTACACCAATGGTTATTATATCGGTGAAACCAAAAATGGCGTAGCCCATGGCCGAGGCAAATACTATTGGAATGATGGGAGCACATTCGAGGGTACTTGGATTGACGGCGTGATTAACGGCAGCGGCCTCCTGACCTTTGCTGGAGGGCAAGGATGCTTCGTTGGTTATTGGACCAATGGCAAGCGCGAGCAATGTTATGGAGTGCAGTGCCTGTCCAATGGTTCTCGTATGATTGGATTCTGGGAAAACGAGGTCTATCGCTACAAGAGCCTCCTGCTCGACTGATCTACAGGGGCCCTGCGCCATTGAGGGCACTGAGACAAGGGCTACAAAAACGATGCTGGGAGTTAAGCGTTCGCTTAACTCCCAGCATCGTTTTTGCGGAGTGACCGAGATTCGAACTCGGGAGCCGCTTTTGACGGCTACACGCTTTCCAGATGTGGAATTGCCTCCGTATAAGTCTGATAGTCAGTATGTTACGAATCCAAAAATCTATCTTCCCGAATATTTACCGATTATGTAAGAAACGGTTAGATTTGGTACAAAACGGTAAAGCCTTGCGGGATTGATTTTTGTCTATTTCATCATAAGCATTTCGTTTTTTAGGGTTAGAATTGAAGTTGTCTGAAAACGCGGCTTAATCCAAGCTTGCCTCATGCCGTCTTTCTGAATCTGCGGCCTCATTTGATGGGCCGGAGCCCTTGAAAACCTATTTTCCTCAAATTTTAAACCATTTTCAAAAAGAAGGTGTTAAGTCGGTCAAATTCGGTTAAAGAACGTCCTTTCGGGTAAATTCGGGTTATCTCTCCTTCCAAATGGGGAAGCTTGATCGCCGAAGGGCCTTCTCGAAAGCCGATACAAAGATACGGAAAATCCCTCAGATGACCAAAATTTTAATCTAAAACTTATCGACATGATCAAAGAACAACCCAAAGTCAAGCCGAATGAGCGCTACACCCAGAAAGAAGCAAGCATGGCGTTAGGCATCAGCCGCCAGACCCTGGGCGTTTACACCAAGAAAGGCTACATCCGCTGCCGCACGAGCACCATCAACGGAAGAAAGGCTTACCTCGGAAGCGACTTGATCGCTTTCTGGAAGAAGATGTTTTGACCCATTGGGGGAAGAGCGATGCGCCGATGTCACTATTGTCATTTTTGGCATTTTGCCACTTTCAGCCCGCCGGGGGCTGCGCCTTTATCCACTTGTCCTTCATGCCATCCAATCAGCCTTAAGCGGCGCATGGGGACTGCCAACCCACTAATGCTACGAATATGAAAGAAGGAAGAGACAGCGACTTCATAAAAGAATTCAAGGCCGAGGTCGAAAGAGACCAAGGGGTCCGATTCCCCATACAGGCTTTCCCTGAGAAGATACGGGCCATCATAAGCGATCTCCACAAGCAGGACGGAATGGTGGTGGAGTACCTGGGCTCAGCCATATTGTCGGCCACGGCCACTGCGATAGGGAACGCTCTGTGGCTGCGCGTGAGAGGAAGCAGGAAAATCAACCCTGCCTTCTACATGGTTTTCGTGAGCGATCCCGGCACGGGCAAGTCCCAGCCCATAGACGCGGCGTACCGCGCCATTTACGAGAGGGATTCCCAGCAGTCCATGAAGCACATGGCGGAGCTGAGGGCCTACAACCACAACAAGAAGGACGATCCTTCGCTGGAGAAGCCGAAGGTAGTCCAGACGATCGTCGCCGACATCACCCCGGAAGCGCTGATCAGGCTTCACGCAGACACTCCCCGAGGGGTGGCCATAGTCATGGACGAGCTCTCAGACCTGTTCGTCATCGCTTCCCGGTACAACGCCTCAACCTTCGTCACCCATCTGCTTTCGGCCTGGTCGGGAACGCCGCTGAGATACATGAGGGTGTCGTCGGATTCGCAGATTGTCATAGAGCGCCCCTGCATCAACATCATAGGCGGGGTGCAGACTGCGCGGTTCCAGTCCTTTGTGCAAAGCGGGAACTGCCTGGAGAACGGAATGCTGGACCGAATGACCCTGGTTTACCCGAAGAATCTCAAAGTCCAGCGGTGGAACGAGTTCGAAGACGATTCCGTGGCTTCCGAATGCGCTCTGGCCGATCTGGCCAAGGTGGTGAAAAAGCTGCTGTCGCTTAAGTGCAATGGCGACAAAGGGGTCGTGCTCCAGCTGACGGACGAGGCGAAGAGCTGCCTTTTCGAATGGCAGAACTCCATAATCGACGCCATCAACGACTCGGCCGGCGAGGAAGAGGCTGAAAGCAGGAACAACAAGCTGGTGATACAGGTTAGCCGCTTCGCCTTGGCCTTGCAAGCGCTGTTTTGGGCCACCGGGGAAGAGGGATTGGAAAAAGTGGGGATAAAAGCCGTCGAGACGGCAATCGCCCTCAACGCCTATTACCAAGACTGCTACCATCGGCTCATAGAGGACATCGGCCTGGATTCCGTCCCGGTTTGCTCTGCCAGGAAGATCGAGTTCCTGGGGCAGCTCCCCGTCGACTTCACCACGGCGCAAGCCATAGCGGCCGGAAACCGGATGAAGATAAACGAGAGGACGATGAAGAGATGGCTCAGCGGGTTCGTCAGGGCCCGGGTGATAGAGAAGATCGAACATGGGAAATACCGCAAAAGATGAGAGCGTACAGGTTTCATTTGGACAACGGCAAGCCAAGGAGGAAGCTGAGCTGCCCGGAATGCGGCAGGCCGAAGTGCTTCACTCCGTACGTGGACGAGCTTGGCTTGGTGGATTTCCCGCCGTACGTGGGCATTTGCGACCACAAGAACAAATGCGGCTACCACTATTCCCCGAAGGACTATTTCGAGGACCATCCAGACCCGAAAGCAATTTATCGCGGTACGGCAACGGTTAGGGTATCGGTTCCGAAAGCCAAGCCCTCCTTCACTGACTGGGAGGTGCTGGAAAAGTCGATGGGAGGCTACGAGCGCAATCCCCTATTTCGGTTCCTGTCTTCAAGATTCGGGGAAATGGAAACGGAGAAGGCGTTCAGGGAATATTGCGTCGGCACGAGCCGCCATTGGGGAGGCTCCACGGTCTTTTGGCAGGTCGACTGCCAAGGAATGGTCCGCGGCGGCAAGGTGATGCTTTACGACCCTGCTACGGGGCGCAGGGTGAAGGATGCCAACGGCAACGGAAGGATAACCTGGGCCCATTCCCTGATGGGCAGAAAGGACTACGTCTTGGAGCAATGCTACTTCGGGGAGCATTTGCTTTCGGCATACCCTGAAAAGAAAGTCATGATCGTCGAAAGCGAAAAGACCGCCCTCATCGCCAGCTTGAGGCTTCCGGAATACCTCTGGATGGCGTGCGGAGGGCTCACGCAATTGAAGCCGAGGAAATCCGTCGCGATGCGCGACGTGGTCTTGGTCCCCGATCTCGGAGGGGAAGAGAAATGGGGCCAATACCTGAAAGCTTTCCAGAAAGTCTGCGAAAGCGCCCGGATTAGCAAGGCGCTGAGAGCCTTCGCCACCGAGGAAGACAGGGCCGAAGGGCTGGATATCGCCGACCTGCTGCTGCGGATGGGGTGAAATCGGGAATAAGGGGAGCCCGAATAATTCACGTTTATTTGCTTAAATGTGAACAAATGCTTAACAACCGTTGTTATGCAAAACGACTGTAAAGCACAACCTAAATTCAAGATAAACTTATGGCAAATCCAACGTCCCGAAAAATCAGGACGATAGCGAGACTGACGGTAAAGGAATACTGTCCGCCCGCACTCTCTCTATATCGGCCAATCATGAAGACTGCATAGACGAGTTCCAGTACTTTCTGTTAAAGAAGGCCCAAACGGCCTACCATAAGAGCAAGCCCGCCAACGAATGGGGGTGCGGTTCATTCTGCGAAGAATACCATGCCGCTATGATAGGCCACATCCACGAGCGGACTCCGAAGCATGAGCTTCCCGACGACCACCTGAACGCATGCGCCCATCTGGGCGCGGTCAAGGAAATGCTCCTGAGCCGGCAAGACCTCATCCGCCATTTCTTCTCCGTCCCGACCTTTACCAAGAAAGAGGCCGGGATGATGTTCAAGTTCTATTGGACGCGCCTCCCCCTTCTGCACCCTCCCCAGTGCGGCCAGGATGAATCCGCTGGCCGGATACGGTGCGTCAAAAAGAGAGGCCGGGTCGCCCTTAGCGAGGGGGAATTGGAGGGTTTGGCCGAGTGCGCCAACGGATTCGGCATTTTCTCATCGGAAGTGAGCGGGGAGGAAATGAGGAAGCTTTTCTTTTGCGAAGGGGCCGAACTGCAATTGTCGCCATTGGTGGCCCAGCAGGCTTACGGGGTTTTCGTGTCCGCTGTGCAATCCCAGGGGCGGCTGTGCTCCAATTGGCAGAAAGCCATGGCTTGCCTTAACCGCGTAAGGAAAGCCAGCGGGAAATTCTTCACTGAAAAGGATTACAACACGATGAAGCAGAGGCAAGGATGGTCGGGCAAATACGACCGCATAAAGGAGGCAGTAGAGGGCATCCTGTCCTGATTCGCGGCCGAGACTGCTGCCCATAACCGGTCAACAGTTAAAATTTTGTAGGTACTTGAAACTGCCTACAACCGGGCTTGCAAATAGGCCTTAACTTTGCAACAGCTCACCGGGAAAGCCGGCACTGAGGTGAGCGCGAAAGAATTTAAGCCTAACTATCGACTGGTATTATGAGAAAGAAAATTATGATCGCCGAATTGGCAAGCCCGATTCTTAAAGAGTATCTCGACAAGCGGGGCATTCCCCTGCGACTGGCCTCAAAGTTCTGCAAGGAGGCTTTATACAAGGTGGGAAACAAGGCGGTGCCCGTAATAGCCTTCCCCAACGACAAGGGCGGATACGTGGTGGAGAGCCATCAGATCTGCGATGTCATCGGCACGCGCACGCTGAGCACGGTGAAGTCCGAGAACCCGGGCAAAACATGCATGGTGTTCCTGCATTTCATGGATTTCCTGTCGTTCCATGCCCAACTGATGAAAGACGGATGGACCGGCTCTTTGCCCGTGACGGATTGCATCATCCTCAACACCTACATGCAGATAGGCCGCGCCTGCAAGGCGTTGGCCGGCTACCGACTGTTCACCTGCCACTTCCCCAACAACGCCCGGGGGGAAGCCGCCCTGCGGGAGATGCTGAGCCTTACCGGCTGCGTCAGCTGGGGAGCCCAGGCCATGAGCAAGAAGTCTGCGGCCAGCGTCTTCGCCGATTACCTCGCCAAATTCGAGGACGGCGCTGAAGGGGCGGAGCGAAAGGTCGCGAACGGGTGAAAAGGACCGGATAAGAGATCAAGCTAAGCCAAGATGGCTTTGCGCAAACGCTAACCTAAAGAAGAAATATTATGAAACGCATAACCCCAGCCCTCCACGAGTACGACGTGAGGATAAAGAAGATACTTAAGCGGGAAGAATGCGGCAAGCGCATCAGGTTCCTGCTTAGGGTGGTCTTGGAAGGAGTGCTTCCTTCCATGAAGATGGCCGGATGCCACAAGCTGGTCTGCGTGACCGAAAAGGAAGATTCGGGCAAGATAAGCGCAGGCAACATCATATCCCTGAAAGGGAAAAAGCTGGTGATCGAAGGGACCAAAAGGTTCGAGATCCTGGCCACGGAAATCGCAGGCTTCAAAATCATATATACTGATGGTTGAACATTTTTCAAAGAAGGTCTAAATTTTTCATGCGAACGCGGCTCAGCCGGGAGGCTGGGCCGCGTTTTTTTGAATCAGGCTTCCACTTTCAGTTTGGCGTTGGGGACATAATGCGCCTTTTGCGGAGGGATGACCAGGCTTTAGGCCTCTATCTCGAAAGGCTCCTCGATGGCGGCGCACCGGCCGCAAAGCGGAATGAGGAACTGGCCGAGCAAGGGCTGCCCCTGGATTTCAACGCGCACTGCCGAGAGCTTTTCCATAGTCAAGCGAGCTCCGCATCGGCGGCACGGGATGCCCCCGTTCAAGGCTCTTCCCTGTTCGCTCGGCAGCCTGTTCTTGAAGAGGAAGGCTTTCCAAGCGGCGCACTCAATTGGCGACTTCATGTCGCTGCCGCTTTTCGATTTTGTGACTTTCATTTTCATAATTTCTTTATTTTAGAGCAAAGTTAGCAAATTTTCTGTACATTTACAACAAAATCTTGAAAAAAGTGGGATGCCTCGCATCCCACTTTCTCTTAGGCTCTGAAACGCTATGCGCCCATAAGCTTGATTCTTTCCTGCTCGCAGAAATCCTCGTACTCCGCTTTGTTCCTGCCGGATTCGATGGCTCGGTCGATGATTTCTCCAAGTTGGGTGAACTCCACATCGTAGGCGATTCTCTTGGGTTTCTCCTTTCCGCCCACGAGCCAAATCTCGTAGTAGTCCACACCCTCGTCGAGGGCGATAATAACGTAGTGGGCCCACAGTCTGCCTTTCACTTTCATTTTCAGAGAAGGCATGCCTTTGAAGACTGTGGCGGTCAGCTCCTCGATGCCCCAGGACAGAAGCCAGTTTGTCGGGGTCAGGCCGACCAGTTGGTCGCGTATCTCGTTGGCTACGCACAATACATACTGTTCATCCATAATGTCAAATTGTGGCTTGGTTGTAGATTGACGGCTCGGTTGTCACGTTGTAGATATGGGCTCCGCAACGCACCAAAAGGCAGTCGTATCCGTAATGTTTCTCCTTCATTCCACGAATCGAACCCGAAACGTGGAAGTTGGGGAAGCGAGCGATGTTCACTCGCTCCCCTTGTTCCTTTGTCATTCTTTTGACTCTCATGTTCATTCTATAGGTGTCATTTCTTCGATTGTCACTGTGTATCCGTTCCCATCCTCGTCGCGCCACTCTTGGCATCGGGGCAAATCAAGGATAAGTTCTCCCTTTTCTGTGAATAGCGCTTGGCATTCCGCTATTTTCTGGGCCATGGCCTCCTTCGCCTTGTACAGGCAGGAGAATAGCGCGTGGCTATCGCTCACGTTGTCGCTTCGCTCAATGAGGGCGGTTAGGAGATAGAATTTCTCCTTGTGCGCGTTGTCGGTTGATTCGTTGAGCCAATCGAGGCGGACGAAATAGGCGCAGCTGCCGAATCGGTCCAGGCCTGTCTCATCGTTGATGAGGTGGGCGTTTTCATCGAAGCCCTCTTTCTCCATAAGTTCTTGGATTTCGGGCCAGGTAATTGTCACGTATTTTTCCATCGTTGCAGAATCAGATTAGTGGGATGTGTCTTCCGTTCTTTTTGAGGTACTCGAGCATTTCTTTCGCTTCGAGGTGGGATGCGGCGTTTCTGCCGTCGTATCCGTAGTTGTCGTCAGCGAACACGCAGATGCATTCTCTGATGAGTCTCCAGAGTGATTGCTGGAGGGTGCGGTGCATCATAGGGATGCGGTTTGCGAATTTCTTGTTGTCGAAGCCCATCACGTTGACGGCGTCTTCAACTGTTCGGGCCAAAGCCTCTTCTCGTGAGTTGGAGTTCATAAAAAAATTTCTTATCCCTTTTTTTGTCTGCTTCTCCGTGAAGCCGACCGAGGGATTTCGTAAGCTTCGCAAAGTCGTTGAGCGGAAGTTTAGACAATGATCGGCGGCGCCGAATGCATTTTGCATTGTCGTACTGCCGTCAACGGTTAACTTTGCGAACGAAATCCATCGCTCGGTTTTGCGGATGCAGAACAAGAAAAACCAACAGCCGCCAAAGGCGCAAAGGGTATAAGAGGATTCGCGAATGCTGTAAAAGGAATATGGAACCTGCAAAAGGAATACGGAAGCCTAAGACCGCAGAAGCGAAGCGGTAATAACAGGAAAAGATTAAGAATAAAAGCGGACGCAAGGGCGCATCGAGCAACGCTGCCCGGCTTGAAGGAGGAATGAGCCCAGAGGGCGCCGCCGAGGCGTAAAAGAGTTGCCGACCATCGGGATGGTCGGCGCGAGTTCGGGGGACTCAGTCAAGTATCTCGATTTCGTCGGGATATACGTGGAAAGAGGCTCCGCTGCTCACTTGCACTATGAAGAGGCAGTCTTCGATGTCAATGATGGTGGCGTAGCGGTACCCTCTGTAAGGGGTCAGCAGTCGGCATTCCTTGCCGAACTCTGGGAAAATTTCGGTTGCGTACATATTTTAGTTTTTAAGCCACTGCCGATGGGAGCCATCGGCAGTGGGATTGTTGTCAGGCGGTCGGTCTTTTGGCGACCTCGTGTATGTTGTCGCTCATAAGTTTGAGTATTCTGTCGTGGTGGTCGGAGATTCCGTTGTGCTTGGCTCGGCACTGCACTATCTGCAAGGAATCCAGGTCGATCTCTATGGTTTCGGTGGGCGCTCCGTCCACTACGGCGCGAAGGATGAGCGACTTTTCCTTCGCATAGTACTTGCAAGCGAAGCAGCAGTGGCGCAAAGCGGCGGATTCTTCAATGAAATCGCTGATGGATTTCAGAGGCTGTATGGTTATGTCTCCGTCTTTCAGCTCGATGTCGAAGAAGCGCTCCTTATTCTCTTGGTAGGCTTTCTCGTCTTGCTGGAGGCGCTTCTTGTCCTCGATGTAGCGCCTTTCCCTCTCTTGCTCGGCCTCTCGGATTCGCCTGGCTCTGTCCTTTTGGCGCTTGGCGTTGAGAGCCTTTATCCAATGGTCGTGCATTTCGTTCAAGTTCTCGGGGCATATCCATCGGGGATTTCGCGTGTCCTTGCCCAATAAGTGCAATGCGTTGACCATATCGCACCAAAGCGATGCGTCCTTTACGCGGTATCTGTTGCGGATGGCGATGCGGATGCTTGGCCAAAGAAACTCCAAGGAGCTTCGGCTTTTGGAGAATTGCCTTGCCAATTCCCATTGCTCCGCCTTGGCCAAGGTCTCGAATTTGGGATTGCCCAAAAGCAAAGGGAAAAGGATGGTCGGAGGGATGCCGTGGGAATCGCCCTTGTAGCCGTTCCTCTTCAAGGCCGGGATTAGCGACATTTTGGCGAGGGTGTACTGGGGAATGACGGTGTGGGCAACATTTTCGTTCCTTACCTCCAATTTGGCGGTCCAAACCCAAGAATCTATGTATATCGACATTCCGTGACGCGGCAGACTGAGTATTGTGGTTCTGCCTTGGGGATCAATCCATTTCTGAAACACCTCCTTTGTGAAGAAGGTGGCGCATTGGCCTTGCTTGTAAATCCCTACCACGTAAAACATTCGCAGCACTTGGAACTCTCCGCAGCGCTCTCCTTTTAGGGCGTAGTCCTTGCAGACGATTTTTTTCTTTCTTGAAGGGTCTGCGTACAGAATGGCCTTGCACTGGGGCATCGCAGTTTGTCGTTCTCCCGATAGGCTTTTGACTTGTCGGTCCAGGAATGGTTGCAGTCGAGGCATTGGATTTCACCTTTGCGGTTGACCTTTGCGATATGGGAAATCGTATGCTTTTTTATCAGCCTTTCTTGTTCGGGAGAGAGCGGCGA
Organism: Bacteroidales bacterium; assembly: GCA_020860445.1. Lineage (GTDB taxonomy): Bacteria > Bacteroidota > Bacteroidia > Bacteroidales > Muribaculaceae > CAG-873. Next base: position 13,510 of record JAJBUH010000244.1, read on the forward strand.
GAGGGTCTTCGCCCTCTCAACCACTGTCTTTTGCAGTTTCGTTTTGGGTTTCATAGTCAGAAATCGAATAGTGACGGCGCCTCCTCCGCTTGGAGTTCGGCTTTTTTCTTGGGCTTGTTGGTTAGTTTGGCTATCTCCGAGGCTTGGAATTGGGCGATCGCCTGTTTGCGCGCCTCCGCTTTCTCTTCCTCCGTGAGTTGGATGTGGTGGTTGATGACCACTTGGCACGCTATGGGCTTCCCGATTTCCACGCTTGGCTCGTCTATGACGTGCATAGCCATGGAGTATATTTCGTCGTCGTGCCAGCCGCAGATGCCAGAGGACTTGACCTGGTTGATTATGTAGGCGCACACGTCCTCTATGGTTCGGTCTGTGTTGCGGTACTTTTGGGCGAAGAGAGGGTCTTTTTCGGCTCGCTTGTCAAGGTAGTCCTTGATGGCGTTTTGGAAATGCGTTGTCGTATTGGTTTTCATTGGACGGAATTTTTTCTTTTTCCCTTATTTTGATGTAAAACTCGCTGAGGGGCTCAGCGAGTTGGTAAAGGAGGGCGGCTTACGCCGCCATCTCCTTTTCGGCCTTGGCGGGCACCGACACGCTCGTCACCACGAAGACGATGCGCTGCTGGAGCTTGCCCTCCTTGTCGGTGAACTCGTCGGGGCGGATGTATCCGCTGATGCTCACCAGGGTGCCCTTCTTCAGGAGGTCGAAGCGGGGCGAGCTGGCGTTCTTGTCCCAGCACTCGCAGTTGATGAGGGCCGACTTGCGGACCGCCTGGTCTCCCTCGCCCTCCTTGCGCGAGATCGAGAGGGGGAATCGGGCCACCGAGCTCTTCTCGAAGCTGCGGATGGTTGCGTTTACGGCGACGAAGCCGCTGAGGTTGAAGTTGTTGGGGTTTGAAGATTTTGTTGTCATAGCTGTAGGGGTTTTAAGTTGTTGTCATTTGAGTTTCACGATGCAAAACTACAATGGTGAATGACGAATACGATGTCAAGGATTGCGGGGGAAATACTACCCGTAGGCGTGGAGATTTCTTCCGCAACCCGTTTGCCTTGACATCTCGGCAGCCGTTGTAACTTTGTGTCGTGAAAGTCAGGTGGCAATGACTGAACGAAAGCCCCAGCGGCGGCAATGGGATCTTCACCGACAGCTTCGCCCAGCGGAATGTTACCGAATCCGGCAACCGCGCTTCGATTAAGGCTAAGGGAAAGGGCTAGCTCCCATCCAAATCAGCGCGGAGGGCGATGGGCAGGCGAAAATGCGATAAGGGAATCGGCGCAGGCGGGAATGGGCAAGCAAGGAAGCAGCCAAGCGAGAACGGAGAAGGCGCCGAGCATCAGCTGACCCATTCAGGCAGAAGATGAGACAGAGGGCAGCCCGCGAATCGATTTGTGGGAATGCAGGACCCGCTGGACGGAAATAAGGAGAAAGGCGCAAGCCGCTTTTCATTCAACGGTGAGCCGAAGTTTGGAATCACAATAAGGGAAAGAGAGCTGATATAGGGATATAAGGGAAGAAAGACGCATTGAAGTAGGGATACACTGATATAAAGGAATAATGAACAACGATATATGGGTATAAGGATATAAGTACATATAGATATAATATTGCTTGATATAAAGATATAAGATACAAGGATTCCTATCCATTAGATACATGGCTTAAGTGACATAAACCATATTGGAATAAGGATATGAATGTACAAATGCCTATAGCCATATTGGGTTAAAACATAAAGGCATAAAGGCACAAAGGAATATTGGTACAAAGGAATATTGATATAAAGAATATGAATATACAGATTTATAGATACAAAAATATATGGATATATTGATATAAAGATATAGGGATATAAGAAAGATTAAGCGTATTGATTCAGAACTAATTGCAAGGCTCGAACAGCCGGTAAAAGTGGAAAGATGAAAAGGATTGCCATCGGCCGAATGGATGCCTGAGCGTTAGGCAACCGAAAGCCCTTTCCTAAATCCAATCAGTTTTAGGTCCCAGGAAAGCCAACGCTTCAGACCATGACCCTTCAGAATCTTGTGGTGTACCAAATCGTGCAGGTCATAGTCTGGGCATTTGCGGCGTATCTCTTCCAAAATCTATCGCATCGGTAGAAAGTGGCTTTCGCTTGCCCATGCCTGTATGTTGCATTCGAGCCTATGGCAATCCAAAAGAGGAAATGATGAAAAACTGAACCTGGATTGATGGAAATTGTAAGCGGCCAAGATGAAACAGGATGGCGCACAAAGCATCGGGCAAAACCAGTATGTGGTATTCAGCCCAATCCAGCCTCGGATATGTCTTGACTGAGCGTGGGATCGGTGTCGGCCTTCATCTTTTGCATAGAGACAGTCTCTTCGCTTATCTCGATCTAAGCAAGCGAGGAACGAGCGGCTCAGAGCGAGATAAGCGAAGAGTATGTCGCAAAAGCTGAGAGCCATAGACACGGATCGATAACCAGTGAGTAGAGGCTTGGATTGAGCGTCTGAGCGTGACAGCCCTGATGCTTGTTGTGCCATCCGTACAAGAGCCTCGATGAAAGCTTATTCGGAGAGCCGGTTGAAACATTGACTCATCATCTAAAACGGATTCTTAGGCAACCGGATTGAAAGATGGCAATGTAAAAAATGATGCCTGTAAGGCTGGCACAGCCCGTAAACAGCCACGATGCAAGGGATAGCCATCGGCCGAATAAATGGCTGTGCGTTAAGGCAACCGAAAGCCCTTTCTGAATCTTAATCTGATTTGTGTCCGAGGAGAGCCAACGCTTCAGACCATGACCTTCCCGAATCTTGTGGCGCAGCGAAACGTGGGGTCATAGTCTGGGCATTGGCGGCGTATCCATTTCAGAATCTTGAGCACCGGTAGAAAGTGGCTTTCGCTTGCCATGGCTGAGCGTAGCATTCGTGCCGATGGCAATCCGTAAAGGGGGTGTGATGAAACAGGATGGCGCACAAAGCATCGGGCAAAACCAGATAGTGGTGATAAGATCAATCCAGCCTCGGCCAAGTCATGGCTGCGCGGTGGGTTGGTGACGGCCGTCAGCTTTTGCATAGGGACAGGCTCTACCGTTTCGCTCTCTTAGTCGATGAGGCACGAATCGCTCAGAGAGCGAAACGGAGGAGCATGTCGCAAAAGCCGAGGGCCATGGACACGGATCGATCGGCAACAAGCCGAGGCTTGGATTGCGCGTCTGGGCATAGCGGCCACTGATGCTTTGTGCGCCATCCGTATAAGAGCCTCGAAGAAAACTTTTCAGAGTGTAAGCTGAAACATCGACTCCAATGCCTGTCACCGATTCTTAGGCAATCGGATTGGAAGATGACAAAGTATAAAATGATGCCTGTAAGGCTGCCAAAGCCCGTAAAACAGCCAGGATGCAAGGGATTGCCATCGGCCGAATGGATAGCTGTGCGTTAAGGCAACCGAAAGCCCTTTCCTGATTACAATCTGCATTGAGGCCATGGAGAGCCAACGCCTCAGACCATGACCATCTGGAATCTGGTGGCGCCGCTGAACGTGCAGGTCTTAGTCTGAGGCATTGGCGGCGTATCCTTTCACAATTTAAACAACCAATAGAAAGTGGCTTTCGCTTGCCATTGTCTGGGCGGAGCGTTCGTGCCGATGGCTATCCAAAAACGGAAATGATGAAAAGCTGAACCTGGTAGGATGAAAGCTGTAATCGGCCAAGATGAAAGAGGATGGCGCACAAAGCATCGGGCAAATTCAGGATTTGGTGATTCAGCCTAATCCAAGCCTCTCGTGGTAATGGCTGGGCGTGGGATCGGTGTCGGCCGTCAGCTTTTGCATAGAGACAGTCTCTTCCGTTTCTCGATCTTAGCTGGTGAGGCACGAATCGCTTAGAGCGAGAAACGGGAGAGTATGTCGCAAAAGCCGACAGCCATAGACACGGATCGATTAACCGAGACTGAGGCTTGGATTGCGCGTCTGGGCGTGGCAGTTCCGATGCTTGTTGCGACATCCGTATAAGGGCAACTTCAATGGGAAAGTCTACATTAGTTACAAAGCTTATGATCAAGAAGAGCGGAGTCTTGACGAAAGTGTCGTGAAAAATTTCTAATTTTGCGGATGTTTTGGCAGGGCTACCTCTCAAAGGCGAGTACCCCTGCCGCAAAGATAGAAAAAATGGTAACTGAAAGTCTAAGGAACTACATAGAAGACAGCATACTGCCGTTGTACGACGGCTTTGACGCGGCGCACCGGCGCGACCATGTGGATATGGTCATCGAGCAGAGCCTTGAAATGGCAGCCGAATACGGATTGGACGAAGATATGGCCTACGTTGTGGCTTCCTACCACGATGTGGGAATGCTCTATGGACGCGAGCTCCACCATCTGCATTCGGGGAAATTCCTGAGGGAAGACCTGTGGCTGAAGGACTGGCTCGACCCGGAGCAGGTGGAGATCGCAGCGCAGGCCGTGGAGGACCACAGGGCGAGCAGCGGCGCGGAGCCAAGGAGCATCTACGGCAAGGTGGTGGCCGAGGCTGACCGGTTCATCGACGCGGACACTGTGGTGACGAGGACTATCCAGTTCGGTCTCGCCAATTATCCCGAGCTGAGCCATGAGGAGCACTGGCAGCGGGCTTGCGCCCATCTGGTGGAGAAGTATGGCGACAGCGGCTATCTCAGGCTCTGGTTCGCCGACAGCCCCAACGCCAAGAGGTTGGAAGAACTTCGCTGCTTGATAAGGAACAAGCCCCTTCTTAAGGCAAAGTTCGAGGCCAAGTACCGGGAACTTGTCAGCGGCAATGCAAGCAAGTACAAGCTGAGCGCCGTTAACCTTTGGAAGATTTAGGAGGAAAAGGAAGCAGCAAGGAAACCGGAATGGAGAAAGGCCTGGTGCCGGAGGAAGGAGGATTGAGATTGCTCTTCTCAGAAGGCGGCTTCGATAAGATTCTTGAGCACTGCATCGAGTGCGTCGGCATGAGCGGAATCTCGGCCAGCGCCTCGGTCGAATTAAGGTTTACTGACTTCTGATTTTGGGAAGGGCTTCGTCTCGGCTTTCAATAACGGCTGGCCAGAAGCCCATGCTATAGGAAAAGCTCGGGTTCCTTTCTGACTTGGCACACGGATTTGAGGTATTTTTCAATGAATGCCATCTTTTCGGTAGGAAGTGATTTGGCTTTTTTCGGGCAGATTGCCACGCACCTCATGCATTGGATGCACAAGCTGGGATTAATTTCCTCGGGATTATTGCAAGAAATGGCTTGCGCCGGGCATTTGCTGGCGCAGATGCCGCATCCTTCGCAATCGCTGTTTGTTATAGGGGGCGTCGCTGGCCCGACTGATCGGAAAGGACGGTTGCCGGGAATTTGCGGCTTGGATCTGCTTCCGGTCGCGAGCTTGGCCGCTGTCTTTTCAGCGAAGACTGCGAGGGCTCCCTTGTCGCGGTCATCGGGACGGTCTTCCGCTATGGATGGCACCACCGAGTGCTGGGCCACGGCAGCGATGGCGGCTATCGTTTCAAAGCCGCTGTTCGAAGCCGCGTCGCTAAGCTCCAGAAGCGTGTCCTCGTATTCGCGGTTGCCGTAGACGGCGACAAGCACTGCCGGCATTCCGCATCCTTTCAGACTTGCCAGCCTTTCCAAAGCCAGGCTTGGCACCCTGCCGCTGAATGAGGGAACGGCTATCACTGCCAATTGGCATGAAATTTCGGGGAAATCTGTATTGGGGTCAGAAAGGTCTATATGGAGTGTCTTTTCCCCCAATGCATCGCAGATGATGTCGGCCACCTTTTTGGTGCCTCCCGTAGGGCTGAACGTTATCTCTGTTATCTTCATGGAAAATCAAATTATCGTTTGGTTTCTATTTGGTGTGCCAATGTGGCGCAAGACTTGGGAAAAGCCTCTCAGTCGGCAGGTTGATGTCGCAGTGAAAGGTCTCCTTTATGAGCGGAGAGTGGAGCTTCCAGGGCTTCCCGACAGAATTGGCCCTTATGAGACTGGTTGCCTTTCAAGCCTCATCAGCATGGACGAGTGGCCCAGCCAGGCCAGGGAATCATCGGGAAGGGATTTCAAGTCGTCGGCAATCGACTGCGCTGAAGCCTTGGATCGAAGGTCAGGGCCGGTCAGCAATGGCGTGCCGCAATGCGCCGAGCCATCAGTGTCTGTTCGTCATTGTAGGCGTTGGGCATAGGTTGCGGAACTTCCCATTGCGGAAGTTGGGCGAATTGCTGATTCTGGCCAGAGGCTCGCCGCTGGGATTCTTTCCTATGGCTTTTAGCATTGCAGTCTATGGCAAAGGCGTTTAGTCCTATAACGGAAGCCAAGTCCGTCAAATTGTATCGGATGTCAAAAGAAGCCGGCTTGGGAATTGGAAGAAAAGATGTTCGGAAAGGGAGGATTGATTTGGTAGTCTAAGGGATTATTGCTAATTTTGAGGTCGGAAATCGAGCCTCCAAATAAGAAGGCTCCTACAAAATAGCAACAATAAAAACCATAGAGCGATGAAAGAGATAAAGCCAACTGAGATTCCGGGCAACGCCATAGAGCTTATCGGCACCGACTGGATGCTGGTGACCTCGGGAGACAAGGAAAGTTTCAACACGATGACCGCTTCTTGGGGAATGCTCGGCGAGATGTGGGGCCTTCCGGTAGCGGAGACGGTCGTGCGCCCCCAGCGCTACACCTTCGGCTTCATCGAGAAGACCGGCAAGTACACCCTTTCGTTTTTCCGCAAGGACATGAAGAAGGTGCTCGGCGTGATGGGTACCAAGAGCGGCCGCGAAATAGACAAGATGCATTATCCCGGGCTGACCGCTATGGAGTTGCCTTCGGGCCAGATGTCCTTCGAGGAGGCGTGGCTTGTGATAGAGTGCGAAGTGATCTACGCAGACCGCTTCGTTCCGGAAGCATTTCTCGACAAGGAGCTGATTGAAAAGTGGTACGACAGCGATTTCCACAAACGCTTCATCGGCAGGATAACCCATGCCTGGATAAAGGAGGGACAATCAGCCCTCCCCTAAACCGGAGTGCATCAATAGCCACCACCTTTTAAGAAAGCCATGATACGCAGATCCCGAATGGAAGACTTGGAAGCCGTAATGCGCATTCTCAAAGAGGGAAAGGAGAAGATGCGCGAAAGCGGAAACCTGAGCCAATGGAGCGGAGGATACCCGTCGAGCGCCATCATAGAAGAGGATATCAGAAGAGGTCAATCCTTCGTAGTGGAAGAGGACGGCCGGATAGTGGCCGCTTTCGCTTTCATAATGGGTGAAGATCCTACTTACAAGCGCATCGAGGATGGCAAGTGGCTTAACGATGAACCTTACGGAACCATTCACAGGATTGCCTCGGCAAAAGGAGCAAGAGGAATCATGCGGAAGGTGCTTGAATGGGCTTTTGCGAAAACGGAGAATGTCAGGATAGACACCCATGCAGACAACGCTCTGATGCTTCACATCCTTGTACGCGAGGGTTTCGCCTACTGTGGGATCATATATGTTTCGGACGGCACTCCCAGGAAAGCATACCAGAAATGCAATGGCCAAAGGCGCGTATTCTGAGTGAGCATAATCCCTATGGGCAGCATCAAGGCCTTGAAAGCTGAGACCAATTCCATGCTGCCTCGGGACCTTCCAGCTGGTGCGAAATAGCACCAATCATTTCTCTTGGTCAGGCAGTAAGGGGAAGAACCATCTATGATATCAGTTAGGATAGATATGAAAGATGATAGAAAAAGGTTGAACAAAATCCTGAGGGCCAATATCGCCATCAGGATTTTGTTCAAGAAGTCTCCCAGGAAGTATCTTTAAGCTAAAACTCAAAGAAATCATCTTTTGTGAATCGATTGATGACTTAGTCTTTTAGGAAGATAATGCGAAAGCATTGCTCAAGCAATTGGACTCTTAACTCGGCTCTATATATCTCGCATTGCCTTTTCCCGACTTTGAGCATTTTGAATGCTGTCTTTCATTTTTTGAATAGTTTTCTCTAACCTAAATTATTCATACCCCGGTACTAAAATTGCATAAAAAAA
>JAJBUH010000168.1 GCA_020860445.1 Bacteroidales bacterium
CTGCGCCGTGATCTTTGGCTAAGCCTCAGCCACGGACTTTTGCGCATGAGCCGAAGAAATCCTTGACTATGTGCCAAAATTCCTTTCTCCAGTGGCTGTTGCTGTACAGAGCGTCGTAAACGAGCCGAGTATTTTCTGGGCTTTGCAGCGCCTGGGTTATTGCTGAGGCCAACGAGGTCGCATCGCCAGCCTTTGACAGTTTTATCTCAGGGGATTTCTCGGCTATCTCTTGAAAAAACGGAATGTCTGAGGCCACTATCGGTGTGCCGAAATACGAGGCTATTGATACCACCCCGCTCTGAGTGCCTTTGAGGTAAGGGTAGACTGCCACGGCCGCGTGGCGAAACAGTGAAGCGACTTGGCTGTCAGGCACAAACTCATCTATCCGTATCACTCGCTCCTTTATCGTCTCAGGCACTGGATTGCTCAATTGTCCCTTGCCAGCGATTACCAATGGGTAGGCTTGCAGGGCTGGGGTTGAGGAGTATGCCTCGATGAGGGTCTCTACGCCCTTGTATGGCTCTACCTTGCCAAAGAATAGGATGTATTTCTCTACTCCCTGCAGAGCCTTGACGCTCTCTCGCCCGTTGGCTATCTCGCTATCCACAAGCGAGGGGAAGGGCAGGTATGCAACCTTGTGGGTAGGATATTTCTCTTTCAGCTTTGACTTTTGCCATCGGGCATTGGTGATTTGCCAGCGCATATTGCGCACAAGTCGCTTTATGGGCCGGGCATAAAAATAGCGGTTGAAGATGCGCTTGCGCAGAGAGGTAAGTGTGAACTTGTGGGGTTCTATATTGTGCACCACATAGATTGTGGGCAGCGATCGCTCGAGCTTGGGCAAAAAGTGGCTGAGCGGAGTGTCAATCGTCAAAGCCAGGGCCATTCCTATCTCTGGGAGCCGAGCCAGACGCTTAATCTCAGCAATCATGCCGAATGGATGCATGGCAAAGATCTTGCCTTTGAGCCATCCCGATGGGTAATAGAAAAAATGCACTCTCTCGGCCGGAAAATCCTTGAAATGCCATTTGTCCTCCTCGCGGTATATGCCCACGACGATATGCGAGTGATCGTTCCACAAATCACTCATTACCGAGCTTGCATACTGGGGCATCCAATTGTAAGCCGAGGCTATGAATAGTATTCCGGGGTATCGTTCCATCATTTCGGAGTAGGGGGCAAAAATTGGCTGACATCTTGGCCGTAGGCTTGCAGTTCGCGCACGAGCGAACTGCTAATCCAGCTCAGCTCGGGCTGCGCCAAGAGTATTACGGTCTCCAAGCCGAACACTGCGCGGTTGGCATCGGCCATCTCGCGCTCGTATTCAAAATCTTTGACTGATCGAGCGCCCCGAAGTAAAAAGCGCGCCCCGATTATTTTTGCATAGTTGGCTGTAAGTCCACCCCAAATGTTAACAGTCACTCGCGGCTCATCGGCGTACAAGCGCAGTATCTCGGCGAATCTATCCCGCGCCTGGGCATGCGCCTCGGGCTTATTGAAATTTACGCCTATGCAGATGTCGATGCGGTCAAATATCTCAAGGCCGCGCCGCAAGATATCGGCGTGGCCTATGGTGTAGGGGTTGAACGACCCGGCAAAGACCGCTATCCTTGGGTCAGGAGATTTGGCTGTCATCTTCGATTACCAGGTTGTCGATAATGAAATTTTGGCGCTCCATGGTGTTTTTGCCCATGTAGAACTCAAGCAGCGACGATACATGGTCTTCCTTCTTGAGCGTCACGCGGTCGAGGCGCATCTCCGGGCCGATAAAGCCACGGAACTCGTCGGGCGAAATTTCGCCCAAGCCCTTGAATCGGGTAATCTCGGCATCATCGCCAAAATGCTCGATGGCGGCTATGCGCTCGGCATCGTTGTAGCAGTAGAATACCTCGTCGGTGTCTTTCTTGCGTCGGCTCTGGGCCTTGCGCGGGCGCACACGGAATAGGGGAGTCTGCAGCACGTACACGTGGCCCATCTTGATCAGGTCGGGGAAGAATTGCAAGAAGAATGTGATCATCAGCAGCCTGATGTGCATGCCGTCGACATCGGCATCGGTGGCAATGATTACCTTGTTGTAGCGCAGTCCCTCGATGCCATCTTGCAGATTCAGAGCGGCTTGCAGCAGGTTGAACTCCTCGTTGACCACCAGTTCTTTTTGGGTTAGGCCGTAGGCGTTGAGCGGCTTGCCTCGCAGTGAGAACACAGCCTGAGTCCTCACGTCCCTAATCTTGGTGATTGAGCCGGCTGCCGAGTCGCCCTCGGTGATAAAGATGGATGAGGCTTCGCGCAGGTCTTCTTTGCCCTTGGGGTCGTTGAGATGCACGGTGCAGTCAAGCAGTTTGCGGTTGTGGAGGCTCACTTTCTTGGCCTTCTCGCGGGCCAGTTTGGTGATTCCGGCCATAGCCTTGCGAGCGCGTTCGCTCTCTTGCACCTTGTGCAATATCACATCGGCCACATCGAGGTTGCGATGCAGATAATTGTCGAGTTCTCTCTTCACGAAATCACCTACGAATTTGGCTACGGTCAGGCCTTGGTCGTTCATGTCGCGCGATCCGAGCTTGGTCTTGGTCTGCGATTCAAACACCGGGTCTTGCACCTTGATGGCTATGGCTGCCACCATGCCCGAGCGGATGTCAGAGAACTCAAAATTCTTGTCAAAATATTCCTTGATGGTCTGAGCCACAGCCTTTTTGAACTCGGCTAGGTGGGTGCCACCCTGGGTGGTGTGCTGGCCGTTGACGTAGGAGTAGAATTCTTCGCCGTATTGCTTCACGTGGGTCAGCGCTATCTCGATGTCCTCGCCCTTGAGATGGATTATGGGGTAGAGAGGATCTTTGTCGATGTTTTCAGTGAGCAAATCCAGCAAGCCTCCCTTGGAGATGAATTTCTTGCCGTTATAGACCATGGCGAGGCCGGAATTGAGATAGCTGTAGTGGCGCATCATTTCGGCCACATAGTCCTCGTGGTAGCTGTAATTGCGGAATATCTCGGCATCGGGGGTGAAGCGCACTATGGTGCCGTTGGGCTGGTCGGTGGGTTCGATTGGACTCTCGCTCACCAATTCGCCGCGCGAGAATCGCGCCGACTTAGTCTCGCCATCGCGATAGCTGGTGATTTCAAAGTCGGTGCTGAGGGCGTTGACGGCCTTAAGGCCCACGCCGTTGAGGCCTACCGACTTCTTGAACGCCTTTGAGTCGAATTTGCCCGAGGTGTTCATGGTCGACACGGCCTTGACCACGCTGCCGAGGGGGATGCCGCGGCCAAAGTCGCGCACAGTGGCTGAGCCTTCGGGAGTGATGTCGACCAGTATCTGCTTGCCATAGCCCATGGCGTACTCGTCGATCGAGTTGTCGATTACCTCTTTGAGCAAGACATAAATGCCGTCGTCGGGGCTGTTGCCGTCGCCGACGCTGCCAATATACATGCCGGGACGCCGACGTATGTGGGCGCGCCAATCCAGGGTGCGTATGTCTTCTTCGATATATTCAGTGGCCTCGGGGCCCTCAAAGTCAAGTGCGTTGTCGTCAATATCTGCCATAATTGCCTCCTCAATGGGCATACTGTCCCATCTTGTTGCAAAATTACGAATTTTTCTTTGAATAAAGAAGAAAACTACTCCCTAAAAATAAAATGAAAGGGAAGACTTCCAAATGAAATAAATTATAGTATGGCATTATCAGTGCGTAGCACGTCTCTTGTCTGTTA
>JAJBUH010000278.1 GCA_020860445.1 Bacteroidales bacterium
GGGATGAGGATTGGGTGCGGGCTATGTAGAGGCCCTTGGGGAGGTGGGAGATGTCGATGGGGGAGGAGGCAGAGGCTTTCAGCACCAGCCTGCCATTGGCATCATAGATTTCTATCATTGGTGCAATGCCATCGGTGCCAACCACCATTATCTGCCCATCATTAACCATTATATCCAATCCCTGGCTCCCCATACTCTCTAATCCGTTGACATCATCCGGAAATACCAGCTTATAGTCCTCCTCAGAGAGATAGTCCGAGGAATTGATGAAAGAACCTTCTAGATGATAATTTGTATAGGAACCATCATCAAAATTTTCACGAAAATCTATAAGAAAGAAAGTGTCTCGATAAATACGTTCAAATGTATACTCAAACCACTCACCAACGGTGTAATCTGAGAAATTCTTAGACCATGTAAAGTGGAAGGCTCCGTTATGTTGATAGGCTTCCCAGGAAGTACGTCTTAATATAATAGGAGTCCATTTTTCACATTTTATATGAAAAGTAAGAGGGCCAAAGGGATAATATTCTCCCTCTGATGTTGATAAGAGCTCATAATCATACTCTACATAGAATTCTATGCCATAGGGATTCCCTTCATAAAATTTCAACCATTCGGGCGGTTCTACACTGCCCGCTCCATAAGAGAGGTGAAATATAGTTAGAAATGCCCCTATGAAAAGGACTTTAATCAACCCTATCATCTTTTTATATATTTTTCAACTGTTGTTCGACCACCTTCATAGTAATGTCTGATAATATAAAGACCGGGCCTCAGGGACTGTTTGAGGCTTTCTTGGTCTTCGCCTCTGCCAATGAACTGGCCCGAGACATTGTAAATCTCGATTTGGCAGAGTGAGGTGTCTTGAGTATCTACTTCGAGGTCTTCGATGCTGTCAGTAGAGTTTTGGCTTTGCGTTGGAGGCAGATTGGCAAGCCGCTCTATTGTGGCGGTGGTGGCTCCATATTCATTTGTGGCTTTGACCTCAATCCAGGTATTGAAAAGGGAACATATTTCGGGCGAGACCACATGGGCCAATATCGGCTCATAGACCCACCGCGTTCTAACGGCACTACAGTCCTCTTCGATTACAGATACAGTCAAGTAGTCCGCTCCAACGTAGCTGACAGTAAACCCCAATTGGTAATTGTACTCCGATGTTGGATATTCCACAAAGTCGGTAATGGATTTTATAAGAGGCTTCAGTTCTAACGATATATTTAGCGGCTGAGCCGTATATTCTCGGCCGTCTGTGGCAATGCACTTGTACTTGATAAGGCCCTCCAATTCTCCGTTGGGATTTAAATAGAGACCCTCGATATAGGTTAGTGGGCAATTGTGAAGGAGGCAGGATTTACCGACTGGCCTACGGTTCTGTAATCCCCGTTGGCTGTCTTGACCTTGAATTGCCACTGTGCCGACCCTATCGTAAGGCCCGGGGTGGAGGCCACGAAATTTTGGGCAGTGTAAGCTGAGCCAACTCCGTTGGCATCCAACCCGTCCCACAGTATGGTTATGGGATATCCGTCAGAAGTTTCCCAAGCGGTTTTCGCCTCGGCCTTAGCTGCGGTGGGAGGGGCAGAGGCGCATAGCACTATCTGAGCGCTGTGAAGAATCGCGACTAGCAGAAAGATTAATGATTTCATGCGGTTTTTATGGGTTTTAGAATTAGTAAGTGTGGGTTACATTATTTAAAACCTCAAACCTTAATGTTTATTGTGTGCAATGTACCCTATTTTTTGGGACCAATCGTTTTCATCTAAAAATTATTTCACGAAACTTTGCAAAAAAAACATGGCTCTGCCATCTATAAGGCATGGCACAATAGATCTACTGAAATTTTTGCCTTCCCAATTCTTCTTCTAAGTAGCTGTAAATGTATCCTGGGCTCTGATAGTACAATCCAGTGGAGAGGTTGGTGAGATGTTGATAAGGAACAAATTTTCTTTACACATCGCCCATATTTATAAAAATAATTTGGAGGGAATTTTGAAAAGGTGTAAATTTGCAGTCGAGAAAACCTTGAAAACGTGTAAAATCAGGATGCAGCCCTTGAAAACGTGTAAGAAGGGCGTTTGCTAAACCTTGAAAACGTGATTTGAATATGAGACGAAAGATTTACGACCGGTTAGTCGAATGGAAAAAACGCAATGGCGAGTCGGCCCTCCTGGTACAGGGCGCGAGGCGAGTTGGCAAGAGCTACATAGTCGAGCAATTTGCCAAGGATAACTATCGCTCATATATAAAGGTCGATTTCAATGATATCAGCGTTGAGAACCTCAATCTGATATTGGATAATCTACATGAACGCGACCGATTGTTTTCCTACCTACAGTTGATTTACAATACCACCCTCTATCCTCGCGAATCGTTGATTATCCTTGATGAGGTGCAAGAATGCCCCAAGGCAAGAGCTGCCATCAAGTATCTGGTGGCCGACCATCGCTATGATTATGTTGAGACAGGCTCATTGATGTCAATCCGTAAAAACACTAAGGGTATAGTCATCCCCTCAGAAGAGGAGCCCATCGACATGTACCCCATGGATTTTGAGGAATTTCTGTGGGCCAATGGAGAGGAGATGCTGGCCAATTTTCTGCGCGAATGTTTTGAGAGATTAGACCCGCTGCCACAGGCGATGCATCGCAAAGCTATGCAACTCTTTAAGGAATATATGGTGCTTGGAGGCATGCCCCAGGTGTTGAATGCCTATATGGTCAATAGAGATTTCAATGCTGCCGACCGGGAAAAGAATACAATCATCGCCCTCTACAGGGCCGACATAGCCAAGCATGCGGGCGCAGATACGCTAAGAATAGAGAGCATTTTCGATTCGATTCCCTCGCAATTGTCAAAGCCCGAAAAGAAATTCACTCTTGCGGCCCTCAATGAGAACGCTCGCATGCGTGAATACATCGAGCCATTCACATGGCTTATGGATGCGCGCATGGTAAATCTGTGCTTCAACAGCACCGAGCCCAGCCTCGGCCTTGCAATCAATGAGGACCGCACTACGCTGAAATGCTATATGGGCGACACGGGATTGCTTTATGCTTTAGCTTTTGATACCCTCGAGGAGAAAAATGATGTGTACCGTAAGATTATTCTTGGCAAGCTCACTCTGAATCAAGGAATGTTTATGGAGAATATCGTGGCGCAGATGCTGGCTGTGAATCATCGTCGATTGTTTTTCTTCTCCAATCCATCGCGAGATGACAAGGATAGCCGCATGGAGCTTGATTTTCTGCTCCCCAAGAGCCGAGTGACCAATCAGCACAACATAAATTTCATTGAGGTCAAATCTGGCGACCGCTATGAATTTGTCTCTCTCAATAAGGCCATGAAGAAATATGCTCTCAATCTCAACCGAGCCATTGTGCTTCACCCCGACAACGTCCGCACCGAGGGAGGCATCCTCTATCTGCCCCTTTATATGACACATTTGTTGTAATCAATGTAGGAGATGTTCTCTCCACGACTGGATAGATGGGTTTTGGGATAGAATTTTGAGGAAATGGAACAAAAGGGGAGAGGATGGTTGTTATAATTATAATTGAATGATTATGACGACTGACAATACTAACATAGCAGCAAATGGGGGCAAATCCTGCCCTGCAGGGGGAGCCCACGAGATAGAGCACCGCGTATGGGCCGATATGAAACGTTGGCTATCGCCAGCGTTGAGGTTTGTGGTGCCGATTGGGTGCAGCGTGGCACTGGTGTGGTGGCTGTTCTCAAAGGCGAATTTCCACGACATGGTCCAGGTGCTACACCACAATGTGCAATACGGCTACTTGCTCCTGTTGATGTTCTTCAACGGCATGAGCTATGTGTTCCGCGCACGGCGCTGGGGATTGCAGCTCGACGGCGTAGGCGTGCATGTGCCATTTACCACCCTGTGCGTATCGATATTCGGAGCTTACGCCTTGAATCTGCTGATGAGCGGCGTGGGCGAGGCGTGGCGCTGCATATTCATATCAAGGCGCAGCGGCGTGTCGCTGAGCAGGGTGGTTGGCACCGATGTAGGCGATCGATCGAGCGACGGTGTCTGCGTAATTTTCCTATTGCTGTTGACCCTGCTGGTGGCTCATAAAGATATCGACCTATTCATACAGCACTATGCCATAGGGCGCGATGTGGTGAAATTTGCCGACAACCCCTGGATGTGGGCGTGCGTGGCATTGGGCGTGAGCCTACTATTTTGGCTGGTCCACATCTTCCGCAACTATAAATTCATGAAAAAGGTGGATGGTTGTGCCCACGATATCTGGGTTGGATTTAAGGTTATATTCACTATGCCCCACAAATGGCTGTATTTCTGGCTCACCATAGGCATCTGGGGATGCTACTATTTGCAGAATTGGGTATGCTTCCCCGGCTTCCCATTCACCAAATTCCTGATGGGCGCAGACTACTGCTACGGCTTGTTGCCAGGATTGGTGGCATGCTTATTCGTATCGATGTCGATGGCCATCCCGAGCAGCGGCGGACTGGGCCCGTGGAACCTGGCCATGATGTTCGCCCTCTCACTCTACGGCATTGGCCAGACCGAGGCAGCAGCCTTTGCAATGCTGCTCTGGGCAGCGCAGGCGCTGATACAGGTGCTGCTCGGCATCTTCAGCCTCATCTACATCATGATCACCGACAAAAAGCGCAAATGCGCGACAGCAAAGCCATAAAATAGGTACCGGTAAACCGGTACTCAGACCATAAAGCCACAAGGGCATAAAGCCATAAGGACAAGAGCAAAGCCACAAAGACATAAGTTTTTGTGGCTTTATGTCTTTGTGGCTTTGTGGTTTTCAGTGGTGGCACCGGCACTGGCTTTGTGGTTTATGCAACGCTTGCGTTGCTGATTTGCGGCTTTGGAGTCAGAAATCGATCGGCATGTGGCGGAAGAAATCGATTGATTTGTTGATCTCGAGATACATCGTCACATCGTGGGTGAGGAATGGCACCGACTTGCGATACTCGGTCATGATGCCCTCGATAAACGGCGACGACTTTAGCGGGCGGCGGAAATCGATGCCCTGAGCCGCATTCATCAGCTCAATCGAGAGTATGCGCTCGAGATTATCGATTATCTTATGCAGCTTGGTGGCAGCGTTGGCACCCATGCTCACATGGTCCTCCTGGTCGTTGCTCGACACAATCGAGTCGCACGATGCCGGGAAGCAGTACATCTTGTTTTGACTCACCATCGATGCGGCGGCATACTGCGGAATCATGAAGCCCGAGTTGAGGCCCGGCTCGGCCACCAAAAACTCTGGCAGTCCTCGCTTGCCCAGGATCAACTGCACCACGCGGCGCTCTGAGATATTGCCGAGTTCGGCAAGAGCTACGCCCAGATAGTCAAACGGTATGGCTATCGGCTGACCGTGGAAATTGCCGCCAGAGATGATGAGATCTTCGTCGGGGAAGACCGTAGGATTGTCGGTGACTGAGTTGATCTCAATGAGTATCACACGCGACACATAGTCGATGGCATCCTTTGTGGCTCCATGCACCTGCGGGATGCAGCGGAACGAATAGGGGTCTTGCGTAGCCTTGCCAGGCTGCTTGATGATCTCGCTGCCCTCGAGGATGCGGCGCACATTGGCGGCAGTGTCAATCTGTCCCTGATGGGGACGCATCTGCTGGATGCAATCCATAAACGGGTCGATGCGGCCATTGTAGGCCTCAAGCGACATTGCGCCGATGATGTCAGCCTTTTTCTGCAGCTTGAATGCGCGCAGCAATGCCCACACGCCGTTGGCGCTCATAAACTGAGTGCCGTTGAGCAGAGCCAGACCCTCCTTGCTCTTGAGCTTGATGGGCTCCCAGCCCAGCTCCTTGAGCACATCGCAAGCATGGCGAATCTTGCCCTTGTAGCGCACATCGCCATCGCCGATGAGGGGGATGAAGAGATTGGCGAGAGGAGCCAAGTCGCCCGAGGCGCCGAGCGAACCGCGATCATAGACAATAGGCAGCACCTCGTGGTTGTAGAGGTCGAGGATGCGCTGCACAGTCTCGACCTGCACGCCGCTATAGCCGAGCGACAAGGCGTGAGCCTTGAGCATAAGCATCAGTTTTACAATCACAGGCTCAACCTCGGTGCCGGTGCTGCAAGCATGGCTCTTGACCAGATTCTCCTGGAGGGTGCACAAATCCTCGGGCGAGATATTACGGTTGCAGAGCGAACCGAATCCGGTGGTGATGCCGTAGAGGGGTTCCTCGGATTCAACCACCTTGTTGTCGAGGTATTCGCGGCATTTCTGTATGCGCTCGATGGCTGCCTCAGAGAGGCGCAGCTCCATATTCTCCTCAAGTATCTTCTCGATGTCTTCGTAGGTGAGAGGATGGAGCCCTATTTCATACACTTTTCTTTCCATTAGGCGAGGGCTTTATCCAGCAGTTTGCGCACTTTACCCTCCATCTCTTGGGCATCGTGCTCAATCACAGTCAAATCTTTGATCATTTCGTTGACAAACTCGGCATCAGTGATCGATGTCAAGTTGATGCGCACGTTGGCGCCAGCGCCGAGCACGGCAGTGCGAGCGCACAGGCTGGCCACATAAGCATCGGTGATGGCATTCTGGTTGCCTTTCTCGGCCACTTGCTCGATGTCGGGCAGGAAGGTATGCACCAGTTTGCACACGCTGAATGGCACAGTGGCGGCATTCTTCAGTGCATGCTGGATAGCAGCAGTGCGCATTTCTTTTTGCTCATCGGTGTCCTTGGGCAGCTTGTAGGCTTGGAACACTTGGTCGTAAGCGTCGCTGTCGAGGTCGACCGAGCGAGCCAGCAGGTTGGTTGCCATGCCGAGCTTCTCGGCTATTGCCTCCATTTGGGGTTGGGCATCGGCATATTTCTTTTTGCCAATGGTCAGGCCGGCTACCATCTTGGTGAGAGCTGCAGCCATAGCGCCGCAGAGAGCCGATACACTGCCTCCGCCAGGCACGGGTTCGCTCGAGGCAGTAGCCTCAACAAACTTATTGAGGGTCAATTCTATTAGATTCATATTTGTGTAAGTCTTGGGATGTAAGGTGATTTTGGTGAGGTGGGATCGTTGTTGGCCACGGGTATTCCGCCTTTGATGGTGGTGCGCACACTGTTCATGGCAGTGTAGTAGGGCAGCATATTGATATTGCCGCTGTCGAGGATTACCATGTCGCCTTGCTTGCCCACCTCGATGCTGCCAATGCGCTCGGCAAGGCCGAGGGCAGCAGCGCCGTTGAGGGTGAGGGCTGTGACTGCCTCCTCGGTGGTCATATCCATGTAGATGCAAGCGAGGGCGAACATCAACGGAATGCTGCCGCTCAGGCAACTGCCCGGGTTGAGGTCGGTGGCAAGAGCCACGGCGCAACCGGCATCAATCATCTTGCGAGCCGGGGCGTACTCCTCACGCAGCGTGAAGGCTGTGAGAGGCAGCAGTGTGGCAATCGTCTGGCTCTCGGCCAGGGCGTGGATACCCTCGTCGGAGACATGCAGCAGATGGTCAGCCGACACGGCTCCGAGCTCGGCAGCCAGTTCGGCTCCGCCAGTGGTGACAATCTCATCGGCATGCAGCTTGATGCCCATGCCCAGTTCCTTGGCGGCTTGCAGCAAGCGGCGCGACTGCTCGGGCGTGAATACGCCCTTCTCGCAGAATACGTCGCAGAAACGTGCTTTGTCCTTTACGATGGGCAGGATGTCGTTGATGATGAGATTGATGTATCCATCAGGGCAGTCGGCCCACTCGGGAGGCACGGCATGGGCGCCAAGATAGGTGGTCACGATGTCGATGCGGTCGTTGCTGGCGTTGAGCAGATTGATGGTGTCGAGCATCTTCAGCTCAGTCTCCTTGTCTAATCCGTAACCGCTCTTGGCCTCGACGGTGGTTACGCCCATCTGCAGCATGCGCTGCAGGTAGGGTTTGGCTTTCTCGTACAGGTCGTGGGGCATGGCTTCGCGCGTAGCCTTCATGGTACTGACGATGCCTCCGCCGCGCTCCATAATCTCCATATATGAGTCGCCAGAGATGCGCCACATAAATTCATCGGGACGATACCCACCAAACACCAGATGGGTGTGGCTATCGACAAAACCAGGCAGCACCGCACGCCGTTCGGCATCGATAGTGAAGTTGGCTTTTGGCGCATCGGTGCGCTCAGCCCCGATGTAGGTGATCACCTTGTCGGTGACTTCGATTTCGGCATCAGGCAGATGCCAAAGCGATGCCATATTTTCTCCTCTCACGGCAGTCGAGCCGAGCGGAGTGTAAATATCGGCGTGTAGAATGCGGGTGGTTATCATGAGCCGTAAATTTGGTTTTCGAGTACTTGGTTGGGTGAGGATCCCTCGAGGCCGAGGTAATAGCTGGCTGTATCGACCAAGGCTGCCATTGGCACCAGGCCGATAATCTCGCTGCCCACGATGTTTACGCCGTAGCGGCGAGCCTCGTAGCGCACCATCTCCATGGCTTGGTATAGGTGGGTGCGGGTATAGTCGGTCATATTGATCGACGCCTGGGTGATGCCGCGCTCCTTGAGCTCAACGCCCATGGCCTTGCAGAATCTAAGGCCGCCGCCGATAAAGCGAATCTTCTTGGCAATGGCAGTGGCAATCTCGATGTCGGGGGTGTTTAGGTTGATATTGTAAGCCACCAGAGGCATGCGAGCACCGATGGCCACGGTGCCAGCGGTGGGATGCTGTACGGCGGGACCGAAATCGGGTTGCCACTCAGGCAGTTTGATTTTTTCGGCAAAGCCTTCAAATTCGCCCTTGCGCACAGCGGCGAGATTCTCGCGATAGGGGGCTGAGGCGGATTTCTCGTAGAGATACACGGGGATATCGTATAGCTCGGCTACCTTTTGTCCCACCTCTTTTGAGAGGGCGATGGCATCCTCCATTGTGCAATTCTTGATGGGGATAAATGGCACTACATCGACGGCTCCCATGCGCGGGTGCTGCCCATGGTGGGTGCGCAGGTCGATTAGCTTGACGGCTACGCCGATGGCCTCGATTACAGCCTCTTTGAGGGGCTCGGGTTCGCCAACGACGGTTACAACCATACGGTTGTGGTCCTCATCGTTGCTGTAATCGAGAAGTTTCACTCCGGGCTTGGCGCGGAATGGCTCTACGATTTGGTCAATTTTTTTGTGGTCGCGGCCCTCGCTGAAGTTGGGCACGCATTCCATGATTGTGTTCATTACTGGTATGATATTTAGGGTTGTTATTGGCGATAGTATCGATAGTATCGATAGTTTCGATAATTTCGATAATTTCGATAATTTCGAGAATTCTCGAGAATTTTCGAAAAATCTCGAGAATTCTCGAGGATTATTTGAGGGCCTCGGTGATGATTTCGTCATCGACCAGCTCGGGGATGGTGATATGATAGTAATCGCTGTGCGATTCGTTAAATTCCTCGGCTGTATCCATAGCGTTGGGGTTGCGGGCCCATGAGCGGCGAGCCACTCCGCCCATCACATCCCAGAGCATGGCTGAGCGCAAGATGCGGTCTACTCGCTCGCTGCCGTCGCAAACCATGCCAAAGCCGCCATTGATGGCCTTGCCGATGCCTACGCCGCCGCCGTTGTGGAGAGCTACGAGGCTCATGCCTCGGGCGCAGTTGCCGGCAAAGCATTGCACAGCCATGTCGGCCATCACATTGCTGCCGTCTTTGATATTGGCAGTCTCGCGGAATGGCGAATCTGTGCCGCTCACATCGTGGTGGTCACGGCCCAGCATGATCGGACCAACCTCGCCACGGCGCACCATCTCGTTGAATTTGAGGGCGATATTCATGCGTCCGAGAGCGTCTTGATATAGGATTCGGGCCTGGGTGCCGACCACGAGTTTATTCTTTTCGGCATCGCGGATCCATACCCAGTTGTCGAGGTCCTGGCTGCGGCGAGTGGGGTCGATGCAGTCCATAGCAGCCTTGTCGGTCTTGATCAGGTCTTCGTGCTTGCCGCTGAGGCATACCCAGCGGAATGGGCCGTAACCGAAGTCAAACAATTGCGGACCCATGATATCCTCGACATAAGATGGCCAGATGAATCCGTCCTTTTCATCAACGCCATTGCGCGAGATTTCTTTTACGCCGGCATCGTAGATGGCTTTCATAAACGAGTTGCCGTAATCGAAGAAATATGTGCCGCGCTCCACGAGCTGCTTCACTGCCTGGTAGTGGCGGCGCAGGGTCTCGTCGACGCGCTTTTCAAATTCTTCGCGATTCTCTTTGAGCGGGCGGGTGCGCTCCTCAAATGTGATGCCAGCCGGGCAGTAACCGCCCTCGTAGACAGCGTGGCAGGAAGTCTGGTCTGAGAGCAAGTCGATGTGGATATTGTTAGCGATGGCGTATTCGAGCAGGTCAACGATGTTGCCGTGATAAGCGATAGAACGGGGCTCTTTTGCATCGATGGCCTCTTGGGCGAGGCGGAAAGCCTCGGCGAGGTCGTCGGTGACATGGCCAACCCAACCTTGGTCATGGCGCGTCTTGATGCGCGAGGCATCAACCTCGGCGATGATGGCCACGGCGCGGGCTATCTCGGCAGCCTTGGGCTGAGCGCCGCTCATGCCTCCGAGGCCGGAGGATACGAATAGGTGGCCGGCCAGGTCTTTGTCCTGGGGTATGCCCAGCTTTAGGCGTCCGGCATTGAGCAGGGTGTTGAATGTGCCGTGCACGATGCCCTGCGGGCCGATATACATCCAGCCGCCGGCTGTCATCTGACCATAGTTGGCCACGCCCATCTGGGCTGCTATTTCCCAATCCTTGATGTTGTCAAACAGGCCCGCCATCATCGAGTTGGTGATGATTACGCGCGGTGCGTCGGGGTGGGATTTGAACAGGCCGAGCGGATGGCCTGATTCAACCACGAGGGTTTGGTCTTGGGTCAGATTTTCAAGATATTGCTTGATCAGGCGGTATTGCATCCAGTTTTGGCATACTTGGCCTGTCTCGCCATAAGTGACCAATTCGTAGGGGTAGAGGGCGATGTCAAAACTCAGGTTGTTGTCGATCATCACCTGAAATGCTTTGCCCTCGATGCACTTGCCCTTGTATTCGTCAATGGGCTTGGCCTTGAGGTCACCCTCCGGGCGGAAGCGGTAGCCGTAGATCTTGCCGCGAGTGCGCAGCTCCTCCATAAACTCGGGAGCAATCTCGGCGTGGAGATGCTTGGGGATATAGCGCAAGGCATTGCGCAAGGCAGTTTCGGTTTGTGCTGGGGTCAGTGAGTAACCTCGGTCGGGTGCGCGTCGGATACCCTCTTGGAATTTGGGGTATTCGGGCAGTGTGTCTGGTAGTGAGTATTTCATGTTTTGTGTCTGATGGCATTAAATTTCCACAAAATTACAAAAAATCCCAATATCCACAAAACATTAGTCGGTAAAATTTACAGGACGGCTCTTTGATGGCCTAATAGTTAATCAAAAGCAGGGAGAAAAGTGTTGTTAATGTAGAAAGAAGACGCTTAAGTAAAACATAATTTTAAAATAATAAGAATGGATTTTAACCACAGATTTACACAGATCCACACAGATTCAGCTATGGGAATTGCCTATTCCATAGAGGCGCAGTCGCGCCGACAGATTCCCACAGATGCCATCCAGATAGTCTGTGACATCTGTCAGTGCCTCTGGCGCTCTATGAAATATAGAGGGAGACATCTAAGGAATCTGTGTGAATCTGTGTAAATCTGTGGTTCCATTTCATTATATCTGAAATTGAAAGTTACTTATATTTCCAAACACCAAAGACTAAAAACCAAACACCAATATGAAGCGTATTTGTTTATCCCTGTTGCTCGGGCTTGTGGCTGTGGCTATGAGCTGGGCCCTCACTTATCCCGGTCTCTATCAGGATTTCCGCACCAATACCTCCACCGAGGGCACCATTACCTTTGACTTCTCGTGGATCGAAGTTGTCGAGGTGGCGCAGCCTTGGAGCTACAATGTCTATGTGGTTGTTGATGGTAAGAATGTGCAAGACCTATGGTTCAATTCCGGCTCGCACTACCAATATCAGGCTGGCAAGGGGGCTGACAGCCGCAACATCTATATGATGGTGCCCTCTGGCCCTGACCCCAAGGAGTACATGATGGTTAGCACCACCATCGAGCCGATGAATGCCGAGGGCACCGAGGAGGCAGCCATCCTCGAGGTGCACTTCATCGATGCGCAGGGCCAGGAGATAGCCCGCTTCTCCCGCGCTTGGACCCATGACCTAGCCATGCAGCTCTACCAATCCCTCAACAACGCCATCGGCATGGTCGACATGCAACCCTACCAGGAATAGCCTTCAGTTTAATCTTTTCTGAAGAAATGTTTGGGCATTTCATGGAAAAAGATTAATTTTGCAGTGTCAAAGTATCGTCACGGCGGTGACGGTCACGGCGGTGACGATACTCGGGTCTTTCTCTCGAGCATTATTTCCGTGAAGTATTGAAGGAGACAGGTCAGTACACTCGCCTCGGGTATTGGCACGACCGCAAAGGTAACAATGAAATCGACATTGTGGCCGAAGATGAATTCGGGGAGCGCCTTGAACTCATCGAGGTCAAGCGCAGCGAGCGCAACATCGACCTCTCAATCCTCCGCTCCAAGGGCGATGCCTATCTCAAGGCAGTCAACCGCTACAAGGGCTACCGCATCTCCTACCGCGGCCTCTCATTAGAGGATATGTAGAATTTGTACCACTATTTATGGAATCTAAATTCGATTAGAGAGGGATTTGTCAGGAAAAAATCAGTAAATTTGCATGGTTGGAACCATACAAACTTACCGCAGTATGAAAGGAATACCATTCTCCCATGTCACTTGCGCCCTCGACGATCTTGAGGCTAAATTCACGCGCTATTGCTTTAATTGTCTCAAACTCTTTTTTGGGAGATATCCCAATTTGTTTTCTGAAAAAGAGATAGCTGATGTGCTAAGTACGACCTCGATAAAAGAGGCGATAGTTTACATGGTAGATCTTATTCATCTCAAAGGAGAGAAGATATATCTGTTTATAGATGAATATGACAATTTTGCCAATATGGTCTTGACGGCTCGCGGAGTGAAAGCTCATGAAGAGATAACACATGGCGATGGTCAAAGATTTGCGTAATAGAGCTGAGCGTGTTGATGTTATAAAGGAAATATGTGCCAAAGGGTGTACCTTAGGTGAATAGAACTAGAAATTCCTATATGCGATGTAAATGAGGGTCAGAATTTCAAAAGCATGCTATTCTACCATGGTCTTCTCACCTTTGGCGGACTCAATGAGCTTGGATACCCTAAACTGATTATTCCCAATAAAATAATGGAGAACGTCTATCACACCTTTGTGGGGCAAGTAATACAGCAAAAAGGCTAGCTCCCAGATGGTCGCCTCGGAGAGGCGGTATTTGGTTAACCCCACTCAGCGGAGCATAGCGACGCTGGGTGGGGTAAGAGATGAATGCAAGCAGAAAAACTATTCGCCTCGGAGAGGCGGTACTGACTCAGCTTCGATGTACCGCCTCTCCGAGGCGAATAGCAAAGGTTGATAGAACCACATCGCACACCCCAGCCAATTTCGCTTCGCTCAATTGACTGGGGTTAACCAAATACCGCCTCTCCGAGGCGATTTGGCCATAATTCAATTTCAAAATGACGATTTATGGTAAAGATGACCACAAATATGGCGCCATCTCACAATGGCGCCATCTGGGGTAATCTATGAGAAAAACTTTACTGATGTCGTGAGGGGTAAAGTTGCTGTGATGAGCAATAGATAGCAACGCGTCACTTGATCAATATCTTTGCAGTATTGCCATTGATGCTTAGTATATAGAATCCTGGAGTTAGGGAAACAGTGCCTTGGCCTTGGAATACCAAACGCCCATCGGTGCGCCATATTTGGCCCCAGTCTTTGAGAGTTATACATCTGGCATTGACATAATATAAGGTAGATGATTCTACATCATTAATGCCTAATTCCGATTCCTTAGTAATGACTTTGACCTCGTTGCTCGGATAAGAGTAATAAGTGCCATCGGTAGCTACCACAGTATAGATATATTCTGTAGCGGGATTGAGGCCCGTAATCGATAAAGAAAGGCTATTTCCAGCATCCAGATCTTGATATCCATCAATAGGAAGGAGCAAATCAGTGTCCTCACCAAATATAACCTTAATATCATCAATGGCCATTGTGCCTTTATGGGAGTTCTCCTCATAATTGATGCGCATGCGCACAGCACCAGTGGGGATGTCTTCTATATCCACATTTACGCCTTGCTGGTTGCTTACCTCGTAGCGCTCAATCTCCTGATAAAAACTGTCGCCTGCGAGTTGTACCTCTACCGTGACCGCATTGGCCAAAGCGGCATTATTGCCACGGTACCAGAATTTCACTCGGCTGATAGCCTCATCATATTCTGGCGAGGTAATTGATCCACCCTCAGAGAATTTCAGCGCTGGTGCCTCCTCGCCATAGTATCCCGATTGAGAGAAAGAATAAATGCTTGTGGTAGACCAACCAGAGGGAAGATTTTTAACTCCATCTGTGAAATCCACTACTTCCATATCTATATTCTCGCTATTGTCTGTATTGACAGTCACAAGATAGGCAGTAGCCCCCTCAGTGGGTTCCCAATTGGCAGTAAACCCATTGGCCATGATGTCTGTAGCCTCGATGGCAACAACTGCCAGCCCATCGGTCGATGCATAACGCGTAGTAAGAGTGACCTCATTTGATGGCTCGCTTTCATAGTCTTTATCTACCGCATATACCAAATATGAGTAATCAGTAAGAGGCACTAATCCGTCGACTTTGAGCATTGTGGTGTTGCCTGCGTCACGTTTGTACCAACCTTCGACTGGAATGCCATCTTGTAACACAGTCACTAAATAGTGGGTCGCGAAATCCACAGCATCCCAGCGAGCCGTAAAGCCATCGCCTTTGATATTAGTGGCTTTTGCTGCAACAGTAGCTTGAGGCGCATCGTGATAATCGCTAACACGGAAAAGAACTTGATGGTTACGGAAAGCAATGTCGGTAAGGGGAGTGTTAAGTCGAGCCCCTTTCCATGTAATCATGCTCGGAGTGGTATCATCGGTAAAAGAGGTGACATTGGAAGCGCCAGGGAATGTATCTCCATCGCGAGTGGCCTCAGTGCGGATATCATCAGCCTCAACAATATCAATGTATTGATGCATGCTGTTGGTATTGACTGTGTTAGTTTCCCAAAGACTTGGCATATAGTCAATATGCCATACAAGCATACCTTCGCCAGGGATATAGGTATCCCATCCGGTCTTTTCCCGACATTCCAACAGATAATATTCCGTCTCGAAATTCGAGCGTATAATGGCTCCATTGTTCGTGGCAATATTATCAAGCCTATAAAGCCCAGGCCCTTGGATGTCTTGGGGGCGCATCCACCCCAATGCTGTGCGTTCATAAATTGTATAGGCTGGAGGAGTGCGTGAATAATTGAGATAGGAACCCGAACACATTATCGAATAATCGCCAGGCTCAAAAGCTCCGCTCATATAATACACATCGTAGAGGTCAGGGAGCCCTAATACATGAGAGAACTCATGACAGAAGACCCCTATTCCATCAGGCTGATTATAGTATGCCTGCCATTCGTTGGTGCAAGCGTAATGATTGATTGTAACCCCATCGAAAAGTAACTCTTCAGGAGTAAAATCACCCCATTCGGTTAAGTCGGTAGAATGAGGCCATACACTATTGACTGGTCCGCCAGCATTTTCGCCATAGCCAGCGTAGAAAAGAAAGATATTGTCGACCAAACCATCATTGTCTAAATCATATTCAGAGAAATCAATTTGATCATCAAGCAGATTGCAAGCCTCAACCACCATATCGACCGCATGAGCATCGGCTCCTGAATCAGCCAGATTGCTGCCATAATATGACATTTCTCTTGAGAGGGTCACTGGCCCATAGACATCAAACTGCGGCACAAATTGACCCATGGATTGATCAATGAAATAGTCACGAGCACTGCCTGTGGCTTTATACTCTGAGAAACCCTCCTCATTCAGCAGACGTGAGAAATAGTCATGGGGATCAGTGAGAGTGTATTTGGTGTCTTGATACTCAACCAGAATCACCAGTCCTCGACATTCACCAGTGCTTGGAAATTTCACGCCAGGGAAAAGGCCATAGAGAGGGAAATCCTCCTCTTGTTCTGCTGCTTTGGCTTGGGATTTGAATAGGCTGTCCTTGCTCAGTTGCTGACGATGCTCTACAGCTTGTTGGCCTAAAGCCACACCGATTTGTGCTTGATCTAAGGCATAGAGGAATGCATTGTCATCAGCAGAGCGCAAATTAGCTGGCATAGCCAAGCGAGGTGAAGCAACGGCACGTCCATCAAGTGACAGGGTTGCATAATACAATGCGCCATCCTTGTCAAGAAGGATTTGGCCATCATCGGTGACATAACAATGGCCATGCTCATCGCCGCGCAAAGTCACTGTCAACACAGTGCCGTCGGGCTGGGTAAATTCAAAAGGTTGCTGCCAAGCCGGGGCTCCCAACGTTGCAGCGACAGCTTGGAGCGCCAAGATAAAGAAGATGTATCTTAATTTCATATCCTATTCAGTTGGAAAATTGCGACATAGATTGTATGGCCCAGCCTTGGACCAATACAATCTATGCGAGTGTTAATCATGGATTATTTTACTAAGACCTTAGCAGTGCGGTCATTAGTCTTTACTATGTAGACACCTGGAGACACTGGGGTGGTCACTCGGTCTTGCTTCGATACTTTGTTAAGGATAATGCCATCGAGAGTAGAAATAACTACGCTTTCAGCATTCTCAACAATGATTTGGCGATCTTTAACCGTAATCGCTGATTGATAAGCCACGCTTTCGAGACCACTCACTTCAGTTTCAATCTCTACATGGTTGCTGGTCGGAGAGACGCCATCGTTGTAAACCACGGTCACAGCGTATGTATAGGTACGACCAGCTTCTATTGACTTGTCTTCGTAAGCAGTAGATTGAAGCGGTTCGCTATTGAGCTTAACTCCATCGCGATAGAGATTGTATCCCAAGATTTCAAGGTCTCTATAAGGCGAAGCAGCGCGATATGTAATATCATCGATTTGGAAGAGGTGACGCTTATAACTGGTTACCTGTATGGCAAAGTGCTTTGTGCCCTCAGGCAAATCAACGATAGCCTTCATCCAATCGCCCACAGCGAATTGGGCATCGGGATACTCTTCACCCCAGGAGCTGCCAGCAAGAATCTCAATTGATACTTCTCCAGTCTCAGGATCAATAGTATCTATCAGAAGTCCTACACCCGATATGCTTCTGATTTCAATGAAATCTTCTTTCTCAATGCCTCCGAGTGAATAATAGACTCGGAATGTCCCATAGTTTGAGTTCCAAGATGATGCCCAGAAACTTATGGTTTGAGCTTCACCTTCCAACTCTGGAGAAATCAGCCAAGCATCATTGGCTCCCTCTGAGTTGGGAAGCACGCCTACTGACCGTTTGCTGTCATCATGCCCTGCGTACGTAATGCCAATTACCATAGGATCCCAAGCGTTTTCGTTATTGTAAAGGGCAAAACCTGGTGTATTCTCAACTGGAATGTCTAATGGCACCGGTATTTCTATAGGCGAATCATTGTAATTTCTGAGGGTCCAGGGACCGAAGTCTTGGGTAGTCCATGGAGTGTATTCTGATGATTCAAAATCCTCAAAAATCTCAGAAGATGTCCTTGATTTGTCATATTCTGGTACCTCCCATTCCAACTGGACTGATCCTTGACCCTCGTAGCTGCCTGAGAGTAAGGTTACGGGCAAAGTCTTTCCAGAGATGATTAAATCATGGGATTGGGATAAGTTGTTTTGCAAATCTTCATCCTTTGCACAGTTAATCTTTGTTTGCAACTTATAATAGCCATAAGGAGTAGACGCAGGGAGTGTGCAAGTCTGTACATAATCTATAGTGGTATCAGGGAGAATATTTTCCACGCCAGGAGCAGAGGCAATTTCAACTCCATCCAATAATAGGCTCACAGTGTAATCCTCTGCAATGACTGTAGATTCACCCAGATTTGAAATGGTAGATCTTACCTCAAAGGTCTCTTCCTGACCAATTTCTGTAGGATTATTTACCAATTCTATAGCCAAATCAGTTTGAGCCTTTTCACCTACATAAATTTTGGTGAAATCTCCACCGCTAGTGTAGACGTGAGAGTATCCATCAGGTCCATTAACATTTAACCTAATTCTGAAATTAATATCCTTAGCTACAAAATCTGATAAGTCAAATTGCACTTTTGTCCATCCAGAAACATAATTTGCAAATACATATTCTCCAATTGAATATTCTTTACCCTCGCAAGTTACCTTTACATTTAAATTCATTATAATTATAACGACTATCATTATAGGTAAAGAAGGAAAGGATCGGGCTTTCATCCATAATATGGATTTTTTCAGAGGCAAACGCAATATAATATCCGGCCCAACCATCCAATCTTAAAACGCCTCCATTATCTACAATTTCTTCATGACCATACTTGGAGAATGGCACCACTTCTACTGTACACCCAGTACCGTTGGTGGAAAAAGCCCATTGATGTGACATTTCTGCATTCGGAAAGTTTTCGACAAATGGAGTAGGTGTAGCTTCTCCAATGGCCAAGAAGGAACTAACTCCGTAAGCAGAGCTCATACCAGCAGGCGATTCAGCATAAATACGATATTGAGCAAAAGTTCTCTCGGTAGGTTCACATGCTTTGTGAATGTACTCTGTGGATTGTATACCCTCATCCACTATGCCGTTTGCATCGATGATTGTATAGGAAATATACTCTTGCGGAATTGGATTCCCGTCAATGTCGGCAGTCACAGGATCCCAAGTGATTTTTACAATGCCAAGAGATTCCTCTATAGCAAGGACATTTTCTGGCGCAACAGGTAGGTTATAGCCTAAGAAGATGCTGGTTTCAGCCTCTGCGCCTTCACCGTATTCATTGTAGGCGCGAGCCGTAAAGGTAACTGTTCCAGTTTCTGGAGCTATGTAGTGGAATGAATAGGGCGCACCGGGAGTTAGATTCTCAGCTGTCGAAACAATTTCATCATTAGCCAAAACCTCAAATTTAGTAATAGAGGTCAGAGAATCCCCGCCCATGTCGACTGCTGGGAGTATACAACTGAAATCACATTCGGGTTCATTGATGAGTGATTTTTCTACTTTCAGGTCGGTAGGGGCATTGGGGGTTAATTTCGATTTACCTTCAATTTCTATACTCTTGAAGATGATGTTCCCAGCGTAAGGTCCATCAAAATGAATGCTGAGATAATTATTACCCTCCATTGATTCGTCAGATACGAAGCCAAAGGTATAGGCAGTAACTTCGGTAGGATGTTCACAATAAGTCTTAAGATTCAATGTCATTTCTTCAACAGACTTGTTGTGGCCAAACCAAACACTGATATACTCAGGGGTAGATGGATCAAAGATCAATGAAGAGAAAGAAATTGTCACTTCATAATATTGGTCTCTTTGGAATTTTATAGCAGGAGAGAATAGCCAGTAATCTAAGACTAATGCTGAAGATGACTGATTATAGAATCTTAAGCCACTGTAGTTTGCTGCGCAAAGAGCCTCACCCCCAGCTTTGAATATTTCCCATTGGCTATAGTCATCATAATAGGTAAACGACTGCTGATAGGGGATTTCTAATCCACCTGTAAAGGCCGTATTTGAGATGCCATAAGCGCTTTCTTGTCCTTCGTTGACTGCGGTTACGGAATAGGTATAAGTTACCAATTCGTCTGTATCTTCTACTGGCTTGCTCCAATTTGTGGCAGTTAGGGCTTCAGCTTCGAGATTGCCATTTTGATCATATACGCGGTATGTCAATGAGCCTATTGCTCCATCATGCTCTGTGCCAGTTACAGCATCCCAAGATAGATTCATTACTCCATTCTCATAGCGAAGGCGTATGTTTTCTACAGTATTGGGTATATCATATCCCACATAGAGAGATTCAGACTCTGAGAGGCTATAGCCATCCTCATTCTTTACTCTTACGGCAAAGTTGTATAGGCCTGGGGTTGCTAACGAAACCTCTACAGTGTATTCCTTACCATACTCAATGTCACTTCCCGATGCTATCTCAGTGCCATTAGCGAGAATGTCATAGTCGAGCGAGGCTCCTTCGGCTGGAGCAGACCCATCATAAAGAGTTGAGGGAGTCGTGAAGGCAATAGTGCCATTTTGAGCCCCATAGTTGAAATCAAGACTCGATATCTTGGCCGTGGCGGGAGCGGAATCGGAATGGACATCGGTTGTAAAGTAAATGCCGCAGACCTCCATTTGATATGGTGTCTCATAGCAGAGTGTTGCTTCGGCAGACTTCAAGTCAATGGCATAAAGGTAAGAACTTGTGACAGTGCAAGGAAAGTAGTAGAAGGTATCTGTCGAAGCGTCAATAGTACCACCGCAAAGATAATAGGTGGTAACACCAGTATTGCCTACAACAGTCGAGATGCCAGTTTTCTTATCAACAATCTTGAGCAATCCCTCTGAGTCAATAGCATATAGAGTACCATCATTACTGACACCCATGGCCATATACTGTTCGTCCTCCATTTCGCGAATAGGAGTAACAATCCATGAAGAGATATCTAAAGTCCCAAAGACCAAAGCAGTCGCCTCTTTATTATACCCGCAAGTGAAAATGTTGCCAGTCGACTGGTCGTAGGCCATAGCACAGAAATAGGTAGAGAAATCGTCCTGTTGCATATCCCCATAATATAAGGCCATCCAACTTTGGGTCTCATAAACTATGTTCTGCAACCCATAGATTCCTCCAGTAGCATAATTTGTAATTACACGAGTCATGGCATATTTGCCGTCTACATATACACCACCACCCTCGGCTTTGATTTCACTATTATTTACTACTTTTACGAAGCCTTCGCTATCGGTAGTAGAGAAAGAGAATATTCCAGAGCCCTGGCGGTAGCCATCATATACCATGCTGCCATAGAAAGTGGCTTCGGCCGGAAGCGCACGCGATGCGCGGCGCTGGATTGTCTTCTGGGCTTTGGCCTGCCCATAGTCCATAGGCGAGAAGAAGGGCAGACTCGATTGCTGAGTCTCTGAGCTTAGAACTCGCATGATTGGTTGGAATTGAGAGTTGGCTAAGGCAGGAGCTACAGCTTGTTTTGCCTGCATAATCGCGGGCTCAGTGTCAATTTGTGCATTGGAGCTGAAAGCAACCATTGCGGACACTGCTGCCAAGGCGACTCTTAGTAACAGTCTTTTCATACTGATTATCAGTGGCTCCTGTAGTTATACCTCTCGCTCGGTGGAGCCTTTGTCCAAGACAAGAGATTTTCAATGGATTAATTTATTAGTTTTTGCAAATTTATACACATTATTGGTGCAATGAAATTGATAAATTGCAAGTTTTGAATTGGACTTTATTTAGTGTTTGCTGAATTAATGTAAGTTGTTGATATTTAAGATATTTAACTC
>JAJBUH010000067.1 GCA_020860445.1 Bacteroidales bacterium
CCTTGAAATGGATATGCAAAGGTATAGTTAACAGACAAGGGCCGTGCTACGCACTAGTGAGTGTGGCAAATGACGGATTCCGTCTGGTTAAGTGAGGGCCGTGCTACGCACTAGTTGAGGCGGAGGCGCGAGATGGTGCCTCGGCGTTCGATGTAGAGGCCGGAAGCGGGAGCTGAGGGCAATTGGATGCCGTCGAGGCGGTAATAGGTGGCAGTGCCGTCAACGGCATCGGCATCAACCGAGGTTACGCCGAGCAGGTCGTGGATGGTGATGCGGTCTTGAGCCACATCGCTCATCGGCATCCATGCCACATTCATAATCTCCATCTCGTCCATGTCAACCACGTAGGCGATCACCATGCAATATTCCGGTCTTACGGCGGGAGCAGCGACAGTACCATTTGATGAGACAGTCTCAGTATCGGGGATGGCAAGCGTCTTGGACACAAGATAGGGGGTGTCGAAGTCGAGCACTGTGGGTAGCGTGCCTTCGGCTCCTACAATATCCCATACTCCGCGAGCCACATCATGCCAGTAAACGCCTGTGGCGTGTTCGGGCATCAATGTCCAACCGCCCAGGTCGCCCTCGATTTCTTCGCCCGAGAAATAATTGGTCTGATACCACTGGCGATGGTCAAGGCCTACATTGTTCTCAGTCAGCACCCAACCAATCGAGTAGCGATTGTTTTCAATGGGCAGAGCCGAGGTGACAGTGGCAACCATGTCAAAGGCATTCTCAGCCTCGTCATATTCGCCATCAAGCTCGATGTCAAAGAATGTCAACTCCTCATGCTTAAGGCGCACCTGATAGGCCAGTGACAACTCATCATCGGGATTGAACGTATAGTCGTGCACGCCCAGGCCGATGTAACGATCCTCGCGGTTGAGACGGAACATCGGGGCTGCGCTCACACCAAGGGCATTGGCATATTCCGAACATACCATCGGGTCGGTGCTTGTGCCAGCGATATGCACTGCCACAGGCACCACATATTGGCCCATCTCCTCATCTTCGAGCATCGATTCGACATTGTACGAGCCAAGCGGACAGTTGCCGCACCAAGTGCCAGTAATCTCCTCGACAAGCACCTTGCGGAATGGCTCAAAGCTCATGCGCGACACAGAGCCCGTAGCAGTGACGGCTGTCTGGTTGTCGGCTGAGGCGACAACTTGATAGGTGCGAGTTTCGCCCACCTCAAGTTGTGATGTGAAGTCATAGCTGACAGATTCACCCTCCTTGAGGTTTTCGCCAGTGTAAGCCACAGCATTCTCTCCATCGCTAAAAGCGATAGCCCATTCCGAGACATCCTCGGTGGCTGTAAGCGTAGCGCTGACTGTATAGCTTGCATCGGTCGACATAGCCGCTGGCTCATCAACTGTCAGCTCAATGCAGTCGGCGCGAGCAATCTTCACATTGTCAATTGCGAGGATATCCTTGTCCTCGTTGAGGTTGGCAAAAGTAAGATAGATAGTCTGCCCAGCCCATTGGTCAAGCGGCAAGGAATATTCGGTAAAGTCAGAAGCCAAGTCGGCAGCAGAGCGGCCAATTGGCGCCTCGGTTACGTGCAGTACCTCCTCGGTGGGCAGATTGTCCTTGGTAGGCTCAGCGGTTGAGATGAATACCCATAGGTCAGACAGCTTTTCGCCAGCCTCAGCACGGCCCACCTCATAGCTTTGCGCTCCGAATGTCAACACAAATCCCTCGGTAGGAATCTCAATTGCGCGAGAGCAGAGATACGAACCGCTTTGGGCTGGTTCGGTATAGTACGAGTGCGAAGCCATATAGCGGTCGGTCGACGAACTGCTATCCTTGAGGTGCCACCAAGCCTCATAGTAGCCGTTAAGGCCAAGGAACAGGGCTTGGATGGAATAAGCGGGCAGACCACCGTAGGTATCAATCACAGTGGGGAACGATTCGTCCCAGTCAGAATCAAAATTCTCTGAAAACGCTACCGTTTCGGCTTTAGACACGAAAGCCACCCCGGACAGAGCCAGGGTGGCGATAAATTTGTATTTCATTATTTTACAATTACTTTGCTGACAGTGTTACCTTGGCGCATGATGTAAACGCCAGCCTTGGGTGCAGAGTTGAGCTTCACGCCCTGTAGGGTGTACCACTCAACCTGGGCATCCTCGGCTGCCACAGAGCTGATGCCAGAGGTAGTGTCGAGTTTGTAATAAGCGATCATTTCGGGCAGAGACACAGAGTTGCCTTCGCCATCGGTGAGGGTCACATAGTCGGCTGGAACGACGAAAGCATAGTCGCCATCCTCCAGGTCGCCATAGTAAGAGCTCCACATAAAGTCATTGCCATCGCCCGAGATCTTGCCAGCCACCTGTGAGGCATAACTGCCGTCAGCATTGAGCAGATAGAGCTTGGGATATGACGAGCCGTAGCTGTTGCGAGTGATGGTCACGCCATCTTGGGTTGTGGTAACGAGCACGCGGATATTGTCGAGGTTGTCGACAGTTGAGCCATCGGCGGGTGAGAACTCGACAGTGTAGGGAATCTCAACGATGCCAGCACCGATGGTGTAGAAATACTCCAGGTCGGTGTCAATCTCAACGCCATCGACAAATAGGAAGCCAGCGGGAATCACCAGCACATAGTCGCCATCAGCCGTGAACGGGCCACCGAGGATTGAGAAAGTGAGTTGGGCGCTTGCCGGATAAATCTTCCACGAGGTACCTTTCTTGGTGCGAGTGCCGTCAGCGCTGACCGAGTAGAGGGTGGGGGTGTCGGCTGGGGCATAGTCGTTCATGACGCTGACCACGGTTGCGCCGTCAAATTCCATGGTGAAGTCGCAGAGACTCTCAACCTGGCCCTCAGCCGGATCGATGATGATGGTGTATTCACCGGGAGTGATTTCTTCGCCAGTTACTACCCAGGTGATGCTGAAAGCAGACACGGTCACAGCCTCGCCATCAGCGGTATAGCCAGTGAGGCCGTCAAGCAGCGACAGGGTGTACTCGCCCTCGACCAATGCTGGTTCCCAAGGGGTAAAGGTCACAGTGTTGCCATCGACCACGCCATCGATATACCAATCCGAAGTGGTGAAGGTGGCCATGATGTCGAGGATATAATCGGGGTCTTCTGCATCGACAATGCCGGTGATTTTGGTAAATTCCGGGAATGTGATCACGATGTTGCCTTTGATTGAGGTCTGCTCCACTTCGGGGTCAGGAGTGACGGTGTAGGCTACGCCTTCGTCGGTTGTGAGCTCGGCATGAGCGCTTGCAGCGATGAGCGCAGCACTGAGCAAGGAGTAAATTTTTTTCATGTTTTGATGTTCAGATTAGCGCTCATTGCCCCATCGGGCTACCGGGCGCAATTTGGATTAGGGTATTATTTGATTAAAACTTTGCGAGCTGATGAGCCGGTGCGCACTATGTACAGGCCTGGGCCAGGATTCTGGCTGGCAGGCAACCCCTGGATAGTGAACCATTGCTCGGTGGCATTGGCATCTTGGTCGGCAACGACCGAGCCGATGCTGTTGATACCCTCGACCAGGGCCAGACAGGCGTTTTCGACCTTGCCCGTAGCGGTGTCAAACACATAAGCGGCTACTGAGAGAATATCAACTATTTCAGCCTCATCGGGCATTCCAATTTCGCACAGGGTAGTGTAGACGGTAGACGCTTCGACGCTTGGTGGCAGGCTCTGGGCTATGCCCGAGAAAGCAGCGCTTGACTCCAGGGTCACGTGGTTGTAATTCCACAGCTCGGCCGGAATATATGTCGGCAAGAAATATAGTTGCTCATAGTCGGTGCTCGATGCGCTGTTGTATTGGCGATAATGACGAGCGTCGCTCTCAGGCACATTTACGAAGTCGCCGATTACCACATAACCTATGCGCAAATTATCATCGGAATTGTCGATGGCTTGCGAGGCGTAAGCATTGACGGTGAGACTGATTCGGCCATCGGCAGTCTTCTCGGCTTTGGCATCAATGCCCCAGAGGGTAAACTCAGCGGCTGCCTCTTTGAGCGTGGATTTCAGTGCCGAGCGCGAGCAACGCCAGTCATCGCTGCGATTGACAATGAAATAAGGCACTTCGTACATGCTCAGAGCCGAGAAATAGTCGGCATTGACCATCACATCTCCGGTGTGGGTTGAGAGCATAATCAGTTGGTCGCCATAGATGTCGCGGACATTGGCAATGTTCAGCTCGGCCATGGGGCAGTTGTTGCACCATGTGCCAGTGCCCTCGTCGACGAGCAGAGTGCGCTCATAGCTATTGCAAATCAGGGTGCCAGTGCACGAATCAATTTCAACATCATCCTCAAGAATGGCTACGGTATATTCAATCTGTTGGCCCTCAGCCATATCGATATAGATGCAGCCATTAGCCCAATCGCCTGGTTGATAGCGAGAGTCTAAGCCGGAATAAACCCAGTCCTCGTCTATTTCGCCATTGATATAGAGGCGCGCGCCAGTCTGCTTGAATGGCTTGCCAAGATTCTGGCCCACAATGTCAAGAATTACTTGCCCCGGGGTACAGAAGACGGGAGTGTTGTTTTGAAAAGATATCTCATAGTCAGGCAGAGTGCCAACCTTGAGGTCGTCGATTGCGAGCATAAATGCATCTTGGCTGCGGCACTCGATGGCAACCTCTACGGTCTGTCCCACCCAATCCTGGAGCGAAACTGCGCGATGCTGCCAGCGGTCGCTCTCTGCATCATTCTCATAGAGCACAGTCCAAGCGTCTCCTCCCTCGGGGCGCACAAGCACAGCGTAAGCCTCAGGCAATTTGCTGAGCAGGCTGCGAGCGCTCCAGCGCACGCCAGCTCCCTCCTCGACCTCGATGGCCGGAGTGATCATGCGTGCCGAGGCCGCAGCTCCAGTGCCGGTGTGGTTGGCATACAGGGCGCAATATCCATGGCTGCCCACACGCTGTACCATCCATTGGGATTCCTGAGGCAGCCCCCCGAGGATATGCAGATAGTAGTCGCTGGTGAGGGTGAGCGACTGGTCGTATTCTAAGACAAGCGAAAGCAAGTCGTCCTCAGACGAGAACGACTGCTCGTAATAAGTAGTTGCGGCCGCTGGCACTGCCATGGCGGCCGCAATAGATAGCAATATTGATTTCTTCACTTTACCAGCACTTTGGTTGAGGCGCCATCGGCGGTTACGATATACACGCCCGCAGTCACTTGTGCGTTTGGCTTGGTGCTCACCAGGCGCCCCTTGCTGTCATGGATGGTCACCTTTTGTGCTCCGGTCACTGAGATGCAGCCGTCAGATACGACTACGGCCACGTGTGGAGCCAGTGATGAAACAGAGATTTGTCCCGACAGGGCTTGGTCGAGAGTGATTACGAATGGATATTCGTCGGTGTCGCCAGTCACATCGTTGTATCCGGTGGTAGCGCCAGCCAGTGTGGTGCCATTGTCAGATACGGCGTATACGCAACCCATGTAGCGCGAGCTGCTAATGCCCAAGTCAGAGGTGAGGGATTTCTTCTCGCCATTCTCGTAATATCCATTGGTGGTGAAGATTACGTCGCCCTGGTCGCCGCAGAAACCAGCAGTGTAGATTTCTGACTTGTTGGCCGAGCGGGTGAATGTGTCGGTGGCCGGGTCGTAGATGATGCCCCAGCGAGTGAGAGTGCCACGGTCGTAGCCATCCTCATCGGGAATAATGTCAGTAACCTCGGTGCGATAGCCGTAGATGCGGCCCTTGGTGTCAAATTGGCGGAACGAGCCCTCAAAGTCATAGCCAGTGAGGTCGCAGTGACCATCAATGAAGTAGCCCTCGCTGTAGCCCCAAATTTCGCCCTTGTAGTAGAAAGGCAGCATGCGGGTCTCCAACTCGTTCCAGATTTGGAGTTCGCCATCCTTGATGATAGCGGGGATTGTTGATGATCCGGCTCCGCAGGTGAGCATGCCAGCCAGGATCGAGGCATCATCGTTCATGCAAGTGATCCACAGGCCTTGGTTCTCAATGCGGTCGTCCTCGTACACAGCAGTAAGCTTGTAATTGCCAGTGCTCTCGTTGAGAGTCCAGAGGCAGGGGAAGCGAGCGCCGCCGGTAGCCTCTGCATCGGGGTCTTCGACAGTGCGCTTGATGCTCATGTGTCCGCCGATGTATTTGCCATCGGGTGAGATGCAACGAGCCTCGGCGCGCTGGCCGTCGAGCATTACATTGTCATGGAGGGGTAGAGCGGTCCAGGAGCCGTCTTTGTACACGCCGGGACGCTGGGTGGTGACGTCTTCATAGTTGAGGCGGAAAGTGCCCACTACTACGCCATCGTTGCTGACACCGTAGGCAATGCCACGGTCGGGAAGAACGCTGAAAGTCTCCGGGTCGTCGATGCACCACAGGGCACCGATGCCGTAATAGTCATCACCAATTGAGGCGAAACGGCCGTTGGCCGATACGCTATTGGCACCGCCGGTCAGACCGAGGCCGAAAGCGTCGGTAATATCGGCCGATGGCTCATAGAGCTTATTGGCTGCAAATGTGGTTGATGCGCAAGCAAGCGCGGCAATAAATAGCAAAGGTTTCATCATTTCGGATCTGTAATAATTTCGTTATCTACGGTGATTGGCCGATTGGCATTTTTTCAAGCGTCAAAGGTACAGAAAAAACTGAAACAACAAAAAAAAGAGTGCTAAATTTCAGATTTAGCACTCTTAAAATCACGTCTGCCCAAAGGCTTTTTGATTAGATGCGTACTTTTGTTGAGCGAGAGCCCTGACGCTGGATGTAAATGCCGGGAGCCGGGGTCACGCCAGCGGGAATCGGACGTCCCTGCAGGTCGTAGAGTTGGACTGGGGCGTTGGCGTCAGAATCAGAGATAGCCGAGTTGATTGAGTTCAGACCGCCACATACCTTGGCTGTGATTACGCCATTTTCATCCTCTTGAATGTCGGTGATTGGATAGGGCACGGGGTCTTCGGTCCAGGCAAACATAGCCGGGGTGGTATCTTCGGTAAATTCGGTGACATTGTGTGAGCCGGGGAAGGCGCAGCACTGTCCTGTGGTGTAGGGAGTATGTGTCTCGCCGCAAGCCTCAACCAGGTCGATGCGCTGGTGCGAGGTGTTTTTGTTGGCGATATTTGAGTACCAAGTGCTTGACTTATAGTCGATGTGCCAGATGAGCATGCCATGGCCGGGGATATAAGCATCCCAGCTCTCTTGCTGGCGATTCTCGAGGATGTACATCTCGGTATCGGTGATGGGAATCACATAAGCGTGGGCGCTCTGGATCAGTGGGTTGAGCACCAGATTGGCTGGACCGTCGATTATCTCAAGTTCCATCCAACCCAGGGAGAAACGCTCGAAAGCCGAAGGGGTAGGAGGCGTAAGCGAGTTGTTGTTATAGATACCAATGTCCATCACATCATAGTAGCCCGGTGTTGGGGCGCCGGCTTGGTCCCAAGTTGAATAGACATCAGCCAATCCCAGACCGTGCATAAATTCGTGCACGAAAGTGCCGATGCCGTCGTAGGCGCCAGCGCGCAGCTCATTGATCACGGTGTACGAGTTGATGTAATAGTCCCCGAGCTGTAAGCCGTGCTGATTGTATTGGCTGTCGTTGTATTTGTCGTATTGGATGGTGTATGACTTTGGCAGCACGTGGTCAGAGCCAGCATTGTACTCCCAATCGCCAGCGTAGACCACAATCACATCATCGACATAGCCGTCGCCGTCGCTGTCGTAGAGAGAGAAATCAATCTCATCTTGCATGGCAGTGTATCCGTCAATGACCATGCCTGATGAATTGGAGTCAGCGCCCGAGGAATTGTTCTTGCCATAATACGAGTAGCCATTCTCAAGAGTGACCAGGCCGTAGAAGTCAAAGATGGGAGTGAAGCGGCCGTTGGAGGCTGTGACGAAGTAATCGCGCACACTGCCCGGTCCGCCATTGTCGGTATATCCCTCTTGGTTGAACTTGGCCTCAAAGTGAGCTTTGGTGGCCTCGAAGTCGCTGAATTTCAAATCCTGATACTCGACGAATATGACTGGGAATCTCATCTCGCCAGAGGCGGGACAAGTGAAATAGCTGATTTTTCCGAATCCATCGGTTGGCGAAAGCATCTCGCCTGCAGCGAGTGATGAAATCGGAGCGCAAAGGGCGGCAGCACCGAGAAGCGGAGTAAGAATCTGAGTAAGTTTAGTCATAAGCAGTACAGCAATTAGGTAATTGGTGGTAGATACCGCAAAGTTAGTGATAATTTCTGTAACAAACCAACACCGATTGTCGATTTTATTAGTGAGAAGATATATAAAACCGTGGAATGGTAATCAAAAACCACAGATTCCCACAGATTATCACAGATTTATACTGATGACACCTCATTAATGTCAATCATGAGGGTCAATCAGGAATCTGTGGGAATCTGCGGAAATCTGTGGTTTCTACTATGCCTGTCAATAAGGGGTAGCCTTATTT
Organism: Bacteroidales bacterium; assembly: GCA_020860445.1. Lineage (GTDB taxonomy): Bacteria > Bacteroidota > Bacteroidia > Bacteroidales > Muribaculaceae > CAG-873. The sequence goes on from JAJBUH010000067.1 coordinate 8,399, forward strand.
GAGGTTAGTGGGACTTAGAGCCCTTTTCCGTGGCAGTTTTTGTACTTCTTGCCAGAGCCGCATGGGCATGGGTCGTTGCGGCCAATCTTGGGTCCTGCCTTGATGGGCATCTGCGGACCTTGCGGGCCGCGTGGAGCGGCTGCGGCGCGGCGTTGTGCCTCTTCCTCGCTCGGCAGGGTAGCCTTGCTGGTCTTGTATTCCTCGGCGGTGCGTCGGCGAGGCATGGCGCGAGTGATCTCGGGCTGCGGGCGCTGAGCCGGAGCTTGGGCCTGGGCTTGCTGCGAGTTGTCGCCTTGCTGACCCTGAGGTTGACCTTGAGGCTGTGCTGGCTGCTGCGGAGGCATCTGCTGCGGGCGTGGAGCCGGCACATAGAGGCGACCGTGCATGAGCGAATTGACAGTCTTGTCGTTGAGGTTGTTGAGCATTGCGCCAAACAGGTTGAACGACTCAAGCTTATAGATCACCAGAGGATCCTTCTGCTCATACGATGCGTATTGCACCGACTGGCGCAGCTGGTCGAGTTCGCGCAGGTGCTCTTTCCAGAGCGAGTCAATCTTGACGAGGATAATCTTTTTGTGCCATTCCTTGACGATCGAGGCGCCCTCGGTGGCGAGAGCCTCCTGCAGGTCGAATAGGATGGGATAAATCATGCGGCCATCGGTGATGGGAATTGAGCGTACGCCAGTCTCTCCATTCTCGACAGCGTTGCGCACTGCCGGCATGAGGATGCTCTTGATCTGGGTCGAGCGTGCATCAAGCACCTTGAGGGCTGCGTCCTTCAGGCGGTCCATCTTCTCCTCCTTGCTCATGTTGGGGAACTCCTCGGCGGTGAAGGGAGCATCGCATGAGAATGTCTTAGTGATCTCCATTGCCAACTCATCGTAGTCAGCGGCTGAGTCGTAGTTGACAATCAGATTCTCGACCACGCTTTGGATCATATTGTCAATGTCGGTGCCGATGCGTTCGCCGAGCAGAGCGTGGTGGCGCAGGTTGTAGGTGTAGGTACGCTGCTTGTTCATCACGTCGTCGTACTCGAGCAGACGCTTACGGATACCGAAGTTGTTTTCCTCGACGCGCATCTGAGCCTTCTCGATGGCGTTGGTGAGCATCTTATGCTCCAGCATTTCGCCCTTCTCCCAACCCATGCGGCTGATCATCTTCATAGCCGTGTCTGAGGCGAAGCGGCGCATCAATGGGTCCTCGAATGATACATAGAATACCGAAGAGCCCGGGTCGCCCTGACGACCAGAACGGCCACGCAGCTGACGGTCGACGCGGCGCGAATCGTGGCGCTCGGTGCCGATGATGGCCAAGCCGCCTACACCCTCCTTGTGAGCCTCGTCAATGCCGGGGATTTCCTTGTCGATGATGTCCTTGACCTCCTGGGTGAGCTTGATGTCGGTACCGCGGCCTGCCATGTTGGTGGCGATTGTGACGGTGCCGGGCTTGCCCGCGAGGGCCACGATTTCAGCCTCGCGCTGGTGCAGCTTGGCGTTCAGCACGTTGTGCTGGATCTTGCGCATCTGCAGCATGCGCGACAGCTTCTCAGAGATTTCTACCGAGGTGGTACCCACCAGCACAGGGCGCCCGATGTCGTGGAGACGCTGGATTTCGTTGATGATGGCATCGTATTTCTCGCCAAGGGTGCGGTAGATGCGGTCGTTCATATCCACGCGGGCCAGAGGCTTGTTGGTGTGGATAGTCACAACCTCGAGCTTGTAGATATCCCAGAATTCTTCTGCTTCGGTTGAGGCGGTACCGGTCATGCCGGCCAGCTTGTAGTACATGCGGAAGAAGTTTTGGAGCGTAATGGTAGCGAAAGTCTGGGTAGCGGCCTCGACCTTCACGCCCTCTTTTGCCTCGATGGCTTGGTGCAGACCATCGCTGTAGCGTCGCCCCTCCATGATACGGCCAGTCTGCTCGTCAACAATCTTGACCTTGTTGTCGATGATGACGTATTCCACCTCTTTCTCAAACAGGGTGTAAGCCTTAAGCAGCTGATTGACAGTGTGTACGCGCTCGCTCTTGATGGCGTAGTTTTGCATGATTTCGTCCTTGCGCTGCTGGCGCTCTTCGAGATTCTCGACATGCTCGAGCTCGGAGAGCTGCGAGGCCACATCTGGGAGCACAAAGAATTGCGGGTCTTCCTGAGTGCCGGTGAGTTCGTCGATACCCTTGTCGGTGAGTTCGACCGAACGGTTCTTCTCATCAATGATGAAATACAGTGGGTCAGTCACCTCGGGCATAAGCTCAGAGTTATTGGCCATGTATTTAGCCTCGGCATCGAGCAGCAGCTTGCGCATTCCCTCTTGCGAGAGGAATTTGATGAGGTTGCGGTTTTTGGGCAGAGCCTTGTAGCAGCGATACAGGAGCATTGCGCCCTCTTGCTGGTCTTCCTTCTTGTCGCTGGCAATCTTCTTCTTAGCCTCGTCGAAGGTGCGGATAAAGAGGCGTTGCTGAGCCTCGACCACCTTGACTACATTGCCCTTGTATTCGTTGAAATATTGGTCATCGCCCTTAGGCACGGGACCCGAAATAATCAGAGGGGTACGGGCATCATCGATAAGCACCGAGTCAACCTCGTCGACGATGGCATAGTAGTGCTTGCGCTGCACCAGGTCATCGGGACTCATGGCCATGTTGTCGCGCAGGTAGTCGAAACCGAACTCGTTGTTGGTACCAAAGGTGATGTCGCACTGGTAGGCGGCGCGGCGTTCGGGGGTGTTGGGTTGATGCTTGTCGATGCAGTCGACCGTTGCGCCGTGGAACATATACAGCGGGCCCATCCACTCAGAGTCACGCTTTGACAGGTAGTCATTGACGGTCACCACGTGTACGCCTCGCTTGGAGAGCGAACGCAGGAACACCGGCAGGGTAGCCACCAGGGTTTTGCCCTCGCCAGTGGCCATCTCAGCAATCTTGCCTTGGAACAGCACCACGCCGCCGTAGAGCTGTACGTCGTAGTGGACCATATCCCAGGTGATTTCGTTGCCAGCGGCCATCCAATGGTTTTTGTAGATGGCTTTGTCGCCCTCGATTGATACAAAGTCCTTGCCAGCGGCTGCCAAGTCACGGTCCATCTGGGTTGCTGTAACCTCGACAGTGGGATTGGCTGCAAATCGAGCGGCGGTCTCCTTGACCACGGCGAATACCACGGGCAGGTGGTAGTTGAGTTTCTCCTCGATAGTGTCGAGGATGGCTTTTTCGTGAGCGTCGACTTTGTCCCACACGGGTTGGCGCTGGTCGAGCGGCATAGTCTCGATTTCTTGCTTGAGGTCGACGATGGCTTTTTCGTCGTCGGCGATAGCTGCGGCTATGTCGGCGCGGATATCATTGATTTTGGCGCGGAGTTCATCGTTTGAGAGTGCCGGCAGGGCTTCGCCAGCCTTTTTGATTTCGTCTACGATAGGCTGGTATTTCTTGTCGTCGCGCTGCTGCTTGTTGCCAAATAGCTTCTGTATTATATTGAGAAATGACATTTCAATTAAAATTTAAAAATTAAAAATGAAAAAACAACTTTAAATGAAAAATTAAAAATTAAAAATGAAAAATATATTTAGTGAAGGGATAATAAGGGGATCCAGATGACCCATTATTCATTTTTCATTCTTCACTCTTCATTTATTTCTTCATTTTTCATTTATTCCAAATTGAGAGCGGGCAGCTCGGCAGCATTTGGCGAGCGGATTCTAAGGAGCGACGTGACAGTCGGCGCGATTGAGCGCGCATCGACTGGTTCTACTAGTTTCTGAGCCTTTACGTGGGGCGCAAGGATGAATACGGGAGCCGTGGTTGCGGATGCGCGTATCACCTTGTCGGTGGCCGGACGCTTGAGCGAAGCGAAGTCATCGATAATCTGCCAACCGGGCATCACCTCGACCAGCACATCGCCAGCATGCTGTATTGATGTGTTGGCTCTGAGGGGAGCGTTGCCCAGATTGCGGCCATCGATAATATCATCGAGAGAATAGGCTTTTTTCACTCCTGCCATCTGTTGCAGGAAGTGGGCAGCCTCAGAGCGGATATCCTCGACGCGGAGCTTCTTGTCCTCTATCACCTTGTGGTTGAGGAAGAATTGGCCGTTGTGGTAGCCTTGCACCCAATCGCCGTTGCCATAGATGGCAATCAGATAGAGATTGAGCAGAGAGATGGCTTTGCGGGTCGAGAATTCTCCGTAGGGGAGTTGCCAGCGCGTATTGTCGCGAGGCACCTCTTGCGGGGGCGGAGTGCCGGCCAGGAAAATGAGCGTATTGTCGAGGCCGACAGTCTTGTCGATAGAGTGGAACAGACGCTCGAGTTCGCGGTCGAGGCGATAATAAGCGTCCAACAGTTCGTATCGATTGTCAGTATTGATCGAGTACTCATAAGGCGACACCGAGTAGGCAAGGCTCAGCACATCTGTGCCATTGTGATTGCCCAGCCCGAGCTGCTGCATGTTTTCAAGGGCGAAGTTGGTGACCTCTTCGTTGACCTTTGGCGAGTTCTTGAACATCAGCATCTTGCGCGGGTCCTGGCGCCTGAAGGAATATTTGAATGGATACAGCTTCAGATGGTCGGGCATCAGCACATACTCCTCGCGCTGATGCATCGGCTGCCACAGCATCGTATCTATCCGATTTTTCAGCGGATTCAGTCGGTTGCGCAGATTCAGCGACGATGGGACATCGCGATAATATGTAGTGGTAGCCCAACTCTCATTATTGTCGTTGAGCCACATGCCGCAATTGCCGGCATGGCTGGCCATAATCAGTGCCCGGTTGGGGTCGGGAGCGATGGCGTAGGCGTAGGTCACTCCGCCGCCGGCTACCATGGCTTCGTCGGTGACGGTGGTTACAGCCAGTGCTTGGGGCGAGTAGGTGTCGGTGGTGTAGTTGCCCATCACCTGGGGGTCGAGAAATATCGACTGTCCCCGGAGGGTAGAGCGGTCAAACACCTCGGCCGCCGGTATGCCATTGACCGAGGGCGAAGCCCCGGTATATAGCACAGCGGTGGCAGCCGCGCAATCAAGCGGGCTGCCAAAGTCGGTATTGGCAATCACCACGCCGTCGCGCAGCAAGCGATTGAAGCCGCCCGAGGCGAAATGCTCGCGCAGCAGGTTGATGTATTCATTGCGCAAATCTTCGACCACTATGCCCACCAGCAGCTTGGGCTGGGTAGGCGTGCCCCCCGAGTGTGCGGCTGCTCCGGCAGCCCCCATGATCGAGGCCGCCAGGGTGAGCAACAGTTTGCGCCGGATGGGCGAAAACTGTTTAGCGGGAGATTTGTCGTTGGCGTATAGTAACATATATGTAGTTAGCAGCACGCAATGCGTCGCAAGCCACCAAGGGCCAAAAAGCCGGGTTGGCGCTCTGGCCCAACATGGGCCACAGGGCTACCATTGCGATTAAGAGTGCAAAATTAAGAATTTGGTACCAAAATACAATGATATTGCATTTTTTTAACCAAATAAATAGCGGTACGCACAGGGCCAAGGGGTTGAGCCATAGGAATAGCCAGTTGGGCGACGTGGCCTCGTGGACCGACACGAAAATCAGGAAGGCGAGCAAGCAACCAGCCAATCCGAATAGGGCGTAGAGCACGGCGTCGAACCAGCGAGTGACGCGCAAGCGCCTGATGTCGCGCACGGTAAACAATATGCTGAGAGCCAGGATTGCCAAGCTCACAGCCATGGGGGAAAGATGCCACGGCGTAGGGCCGAGCGTGGCATCATGTCCTTGAAACACAACAATCGGTTCGGCGGTTAGGTTCTTTCCGTTGGCTATGGCTTTGGGCAACTGCGAGTCGAGGACGATAGGGGCGAAAGCCTTCTCGGCATCGCTGATGGGGTAGTCGATGCCAGAGCCGAGAGCAAGGTCGATGCCGAATTGATACCAAGGATAATTCTTATGGTACAGGCGCATAACCTCGCGGAACGTCTTGGCCTGTGCGGCCTCGCCCTCAGGGGCTGGCAGCATAATCGAATCGCCCACGGCCTCCTGGATAGCTCGCAGAGGGCGCAAGGCGCAGTTGTCCTTTACATAATTATATCGGTACACCCGATTCTGGGGCATCAGGTTGCGGTCAAGAACCTCCAAGAGGCGTACCTTCTGCAGCGAGTCGAGCAGGATGGGATGCTCCACGATGGTGCGCCCTTGGCGCCGATACAGTTCGGCAAACCGATCCCAAGGCACAGCGGCTACCCAATAGTCGGTCTCGCCCTTGACAAATCGGTAGACAAAGCCGGGACTGTTGAAATCGAACATGCCGTAGCTGACTGCCATGTCTGATTGGGGCGTCTGCAAGCGTATCACCGAGTGGCCCTCAAGCTCGTAGATGTCTTCGCCAGGGTAGAAATTGACAAAGCTCACCTTCAAGTCGGCGGAATTTATGGCTCCGACGGCCTGAAACCAAGCGATTAAGAGGGCTATTGTCAGTTTAATTCTCATTTCAACCTGCAAAGTTACTAAAAATAAAAAAAAGTTAGTAACTTTGTAGCGTGAAATTTTAATACCAACGGGGTCTCCACCCTACTTTTGACTTTTGACTTCAGACTTTTGACTTAAATTCCCCTCTGCATGAAGAGACTCATCATAGCGATATTTGTATTTTTATCCTCTTTAGTCGTCTGGGCTGCCGCGATTGACGATGCCAAGGCATTGTACCGCTCAGGCAACTACGATGCGGCCATTGTACAGCTTACATCCATACTGAAGAAAGCTCCAGCCAACGCTACTGCCAACTATTATATGGGCCTATGCCAGCTCGAGACTGGCGAGGTAGCCAAGGCTAAGGAATATTTCCGCAAGGCAGAAGACAAGGGCAGCTACGCCGCCTCGCAGCAGCTGGCCCAGCTCGCTATCGAAGAATATCAATTTGATGTGGCCGAAAAGCATTTTGCTACCTGGGAGAAACTGCTCAAGAAAGAGCGCAAGACCGACCCGGCCATTGATCGTCTGCGCATGCGCGTCAGCATGCTGCAGGGTATGCTCGGCAATGTCGAGAAGATAGCCATCATTGATTCGCTGGTGGTGGATTCGGTTGAGTTTTTCAAATATTATAAGCTCAGCGAGGAGGCTGGCCATATCTATGAGGGGGCATTCCTGCCTCCAGCCTATACCGATTCGATGCCGAGGATGGTGTTTCTGCCCCAGAGCAACACCGAGCTTTTCTGGGCTCAGCCCAACTCGCGCGGTCAGCTCGAATTGGTGAGCGCCCAGATTCTTGACGATGGGTCTGTGCAAGCGCCAGTGCCTATGGGGGCCAGCTTGGGAGCTGGCGGCGATGCCGATTTCCCATTTTTTGACACCGATGGCATCACATTTTATTTCGCCAGCAACGGTCGCAATTCGATAGGCGGATATGATATATTCATGTCGCGCCGCCAGTCTGACGGCACAGTGTTTGAGCCTCAGAATATGGGCATGCCTTACAATTCTGCTTATGACGACTATATGCTGGTGATTGACGATGCGGCCGGCCTGGGGTGGTGGGCTACTGACCGCAACCAGATACCGGGCAAGGTCACCATCTATGTGTTTGTGCCTAATGAGACGCGCATCAACTATGATGCCGACGATCCCGACATAGCCGATTATGCCTTCATACGCGACATCGAGGCCACTCAGATTGACTTTGACGGCGATATCGAGGAGCTGCTCAATAATCCTCTGATTCACTCGGCCAAGGAGAGCGGCGAGGACGAACTCACCTTTGTCTTGCCCATGGGCAATGGCAAAGTGTATCGGCGCCTCAATGACTTCAACAGCCCCAAGGCTCGACAGGCTATGCTGCAATATCTGGCGCGCCTCAAGGATTTTGAGGATATGAAGACCAAGCTGGTGGCCATGCGCCTGGGCTATGGCAATGGCGACAAGGCCGTGGGGCCTGAGATACTGTCGATGGAGAAGCGGTTGCTGTCGGCCGAGACGCTGCTGTTTAAGCTGCGCAACCAGGTGGTGCAGATGGAGGGCAGATGATTGGCTCTGCCAATCATCTGTGTTCGGCGCCGGAAGCGCCGAACACAAGAAGCCGCCGTCCGGATGGGCTATGCAGGTGGGGCACGTAGGGGGCTAAGCAAGGGGACTAGGTCGGGGGAATTGACCGCAAGTGTCCGAGATTGGACTATGAGTGTCCGATTTCGGACAAATTTTATTTTGGAGGAGGATTGATTATCAATGAGTTAGGGGTTTGGCACGGTTTTGGCATGGATATAAGGCATAACATTTATATCCAATCATGGACAAACCGATACCAAAAGAAGAAATAAAGCGCGAGGCGATGATACGCTACGCCAAAGCTGCCGCGGTGGTTGCCGCAGTGGCATTGGTGGTGTGGGGCATCACTGCAGTGTCGCGTCCATCGATTAAGCGCAGCGACCTGCGCATGGCCGAGGCCAAGGTCACTACCATCGAGACCACTGTGTCGAGCACTGGCACCATTGTGCCAGCATTTGAGGAAATCATCACTTCGCCTATCTCATCAAGAATCATCGAGGTGTACAGCAAGGCTGGCGACCGCTTGGAGGCTGGCACCCCGATTATGCGCCTTGACCTTGATGCTACCCAAGCCGACTTTGATGGTATGGTTGACAGCCGCGACATGAAGCAGCTCGAGCTTGAGCAATTGCGCCTAAGCAACATCACCAGCAACAACGACCTGGAGATGCGCATACGCGTCAAGGAGATGGAGCTCGACCGCATGAAGGTAAATGTGCAGAACGAGCGCTACCTCGACAGCCTCGGCAGCGGCACCGGCGACCAAGTGCGCCAAGCCGAACTTGACTACGAGAAGACGCGCCTCGAACTGGAGCAGCTGCGCCAGCAAAGCGAGAACGAGCGCGCCAACTCAGAGATGCGCTACCAGTCAAAGCAGCTCGAGCTAAACATCGCCGAGCGCAACCTGACCCAGCAGCAGCGCATGCTGCAAGATGCTTTGCTTAGGTCCCCGCGTTCGGCTGTCCTCACTTCGGTGGTTGACAATATCGGTCAGACAGTGGGCAAGGGCGAGCGACTGGCCACTATCGCCGACCTGTCGCATTTCCGCGCCCAGGGCGAGATAGCCGACATGCACGCAGCCAAGGTGCAGCCTGGAGCCGGGGTAATCATCAAGGCCGGAAAGAATATCGGCCGAGGCACTGTCACCACGGTTACGCCTCAGAGTTCTAATGGCATGATCAAATATACTGTTAGCCTTAATGAGGATTCGGCCTCGTATCTGCGTTCGGGCCTCAAGGCCGACATCTATGTGCTGAGCAATGTGATTGACGATGCAGTGGCCATCCCCAACATCTCGCAATACACGGGCCCGGGTGTCTACCAACTGTACGTGCTATCCAAGGATGGCTCAGAGCTGGAGCAGCACAGCGTGAACCTCGGAGCAGCCAACTACGACCTGATCGAGGTGGTATCGGGCATTTCGCCCGGCGAGACTGTCATCACCTCAGACCTCAGCAAATACAAAACCAACAAAACCCTCAAACTCAAATAACCCATCAGCTCACCTAATCCCTAATAACTCATACATAATACTTAGGTAGTGCGTCAGCCCACCTTATCACTTATAACTTATACTTTATACTTAGAGATATGGAAATCATCAAGCTCAAAGAAATCAACAAAGTGTATCGCACCCGCGAAATTGAGACCCAGGCTCTCGAAAATATCAACCTCGATGTCAACGAGGGCGAGTTTCTGTCAATCATGGGCCCCTCGGGCTGCGGCAAGTCGACCCTGCTCAACATCATCGGTCTCCTTGACCGTCCCACGTCGGGCGTTGTCGAGATTGCCGGCACCGAGGCTGATAAGATGAAGGACAAGCCTCTGGCTCGATTCCGCAACACTCATCTGGGATTCGTGTTCCAGAGTTTCCATCTGATCAATACTCTCAATGTGCTCGACAATGTGGAGGTGCCTCTGATGTATCGTCGCATGAGTGCTCGCGACCGCCATGCTGCTGCTCGTCAGGTGCTCGAGCGCGTGGGCCTTAGCCATCGCATCAACCACTATCCCACACAGCTCTCGGGCGGTCAATGCCAACGCGTGGCCATCGCTCGCGCCATAGTGGGCAATCCAAAGATAATCCTTGCTGACGAACCTACTGGCAACCTCGACTCAAAGATGGGCCACGAGATCATGCAGCTTCTCCACAGCCTCAATACCGAGGACAAGCGCACCATCGTGATGGTGACCCACAATGAGAGCCAAGCGGCCGACACCGACCGCATCGTCCGCCTCTTCGACGGACGACAGATACAATAGCGCAAGCGCAATATGGCTACGCCGATATGCGCAAAGCGCGATATGCCGCTATGCGGCGATATGGCTGCGCCAATATGCGCTGCGCGCGATAGGCGTTTCCAAAAACCAAAAACCAAAAACTAAAGACCAAAATATGATAAGGGAGGCATTAAAACAGGCTTGGATGCAAGCGCGGAGCCACCGGGTGGTGACGCTGCTGTATGTGGCTGGCGTGGCACTGGCAGTGGCCACAGTGATGGGGCTGTCGATAATTTGGCATGTCAAATTGTCGCCGCTCTATCCCGAGTACAACCGCGAGCGCTTGGCCTATATGCGCGAGGTCAGGATCACATTCTCTACGGGGGGGGTACCAGACGAATGGCATTTCATCGCGCTTTGACCATGCCTGGCTCGACAGCCTGGAGCATGCCGAGGCGGTGGCCAAGGTATGTTATAGCGGCTCGATGGCGATGGTCAGCGACAATGTCGCTGCCCTTACCAAAAGCACCAATGCCGACTTTTTCAAGGTCTATGACTATGAATTTTTGAGCGGTAGGCCTTATACCGATGCAGATGACGAAAGCGGAGCTTTTGTGACGGTGATTGACGATTTGCTCGCTAAGCAATTGTTTGGGGATTGGCATGCCGCACAGGATAAGACAATAAAAATCAACGGGGATGACTATCGAGTAGTGGGGGTGGTCAGGCACGGCAGTTGGCTGTTGCCTCTGTCCTATGCTCAAGCCTTCCGTCCCATAGCCCATGAACGCGAGCGCTACCCCGACTGGGTCGGGCCTATTAAGGCTACTTTCCTATTAAAACCCGGGAGCACACTCGATGAGTTGCGCCAAGAGGTAGCCCAGCGCGTGGCCCACACTCAGCAGGAAAGCAATGGATATGTCGAAATTGACATTATGGACCAGCCCGTAAGCCATTATGAGATAGCCTTTGATGATTCCGGTGCCAATGAAAGCCCCTATACGATGGACCTGATGATATTCGCGGCCGTAATACTGCTGTTGGTGCCAGCTGTGAATCTCTGCGGACTGATGGCCGAGAGCGTAGGCAGCCGCCTCAGCGAAATTGGTATACGCAAGTCATTCGGAGCCTCACGTGCCTCATTGCTGACGCAAATACTGCTCGAAAATCTGGCTCTTACTATCGTGGGCGCTTTCTTGGGGCTATTCGCCGCTTGGATTGTGGTGAAAAGCAACTCTGCTTGGATATTTGATGTCTTCAATGCTGGCTCGCAAGATTTGATGACAACTGTCAATCCTGATGTGCCTCTGACGATGCTCATCTCGGTGCCTCTATTCCTCATCACCTTGGCCTCAGCTATGGTGCTCTGCGCAGTGGCTACGCTGTGGCCGGCATGGAGATGCCTAAATCGGCCAATCACTTATGCGCTTGCTACCGATGGCAATGCCCACAGCCAGCCAACTAGCCGTCGCTGGGGCCGTTGGCTAAGCAACTTTTGGATTGTAGTGGAGCTTGTGCTTATTACAGTGCTCGCCTGGATAGTGCTTGATCCTTTGATGGTTAGGAAATACGACCAGTCGCGCTCCTTGGGCTATGAACCAGATCGGATGGCGATAGCCTTCTTGGGATGCTATCCTGAGCAGTCACCTAAATACGATAAGGAAATGGCCGATTCGGCCGGAGTGATGTCATCGTTCTTTAGGATGATTGATATGCTTCGCTCGCTGCCCGAGGTGGAATATGCTACGCCCTTGATACATCACGCAAAGATTGAAGATGTATCTTTTGAATGTGGCCCCTATATCGGTGCCACCGGCGATACTGTGGTGCTGGGCAGAATATCTTTCGTGCCAGGTACGGATTTCTTTGAGACTTATGGTATTAAGCTGCCCGAGGGACTGGGCAATGTGAGCAATCGCTCATATTCAGAGAGCGAAGTGCTGATCAGCCATGAGGCAGCTCGGCGGCTCTTTGGCCAGGATCAAGTGGCTGGCGAGCCGATAGTAAGAATAGGTGGCCGGGGAGATACCAGATTTACCGTAATTGGCACGGCCGATGATGTCAGGCCCAAATCATTTATGGATGTTTCATCGGTGGTATACACGCCGGTTCAGCCGGGTTGGCAGTGGTTGCCGTTGGTGCAATTCCAAGTTGCGCTTAGGCTTAAGCCAGGAGTTAGTCCCGAGACCTTTGTTAGAGAACGCCAGGACTGGCTCATGCAAGAGGCTCACGCCGGCAACTTTTATGGGCGATGGTTCAACACCATGGATACCCAGCGCGATACCCTCTGTATCAGCAATGGCATCGTGTCGCAAAACCGCATAGACATAGCTTTGGCTGTATTCTTCTTGATCAATCTCTTCCTCGGGGTGGTGGGCACATTTTACTTGCAGACTGAGCGACGAGCCTACGAGGCTGGAATCCGCAAGTCGTTTGGGGCCTGGACTGGCAATATTCTGCGCCGCTTGTTGGGCGAGGGATGCTTGCTCACCGTGGGAGCCTGGGCGCTTGGATGCCTGATATTCTTGCAATATGCCATCAAGACGGGCCTCGCGCAGAGCGAATGCAGTTATGAGGTTATGCTTAACGACAGCTGGGTACGCCATTTCTGGGAGCATTTCGGCATCATCAGTCTGATAGTGCTGAGCGTGATGCTTGTGGCTGTGGTGCTTGGCGTGATTCTGCCTGGGTGGCGCATAGCGCGCACCGAGCCGATTGATGCGCTGAAAGAGGAATAAGCCCCCCAGCGGAGCCCCCGAGGGGAGCGGCCGAGCGGGCGAGGAGAGCGAGGG
>JAJBUH010000255.1 GCA_020860445.1 Bacteroidales bacterium
GCAGCGCCGCCCCCGGCGCAGTGCAGTGTGGCAGCGCCGCCCCCGGCGCAATGCAGTGTGGCAGCGCCCCTTCTACCTGAAACAACCCCTACGGGGTAGCCTGGTTGACGCCAGCCCTGCTACCCCGTAGGGGTTGTTTCATCTATCTGAGAGGGATGGTCTCGCTAATATTCTATGGGGATTTGCTTTGAAACCAAAATGGTTTTCAAACTTTTTAATATGTGTGAATGTTTTAACTATGTGCGAGGGATAAACAGGGCCTCGACACTTTATTAACCCTGAGCTAACCGCTCGATTTAGACGTTTCGACTATGAGTATAACCACCGGCAAAGCACCCCTAACTGCGATGACACTGACTGCGATATTGTCATTGTCGTTGATAGTCAACCTACCAGGGTTGGCGGTGTCGCCGATGTTGTCGACATTGTCTACGATTTCCCCTCTACAACCCAACTCGAAAAGCAATTGCTCACCTTGCTGCCCAATCTGGTGATCATACCTTTTGTGCTGCTCTCTGGCAAGCTGTCGCTTTCGACCCATAAAGTGGCGGTAATCATCCTATCGTTGGTGATTTTCACCGGCGCTGGCGTGGCCTATCTTTTCGCCAAGTCGATGGTGGCCCTGATTGTGATCAGCTGTGTGCTCGGGTTAGGAGCCGGACTGCTTACGCCATTCTGCACCGGCTTGCTGGCCGACACATTCGCTGGCCGATACCGCATGAACATGATGGGCATACAGTCGGGAGTGTCAAACATAGCCTTGGTCATTGGCACCTACGCTGTGGGCTGGTTGAGCGGTGTGAATTGGCATCTGCCCTTTGTGGTGTATTTGGTGAGCATAATCCCCTTGATTTTCTCATTTAAGCTTGGGGGCATCCCCAAGCAAGATTTGATGGCTCCGCGCCTGACTGCTGCCCAGGAGAATGACCCCAAGAATGACAAGGCAACGGAATATTCCCCTATCCCCGGAGAGAAAGTGGTGAATGGCTTTTATATTGGGCGCACTGTGCAGATGGTGGCCTCGTATTTTTTCATCACCTTCGCTGTGATGACGATTACGTACTATGCGTCATTTGTGGTGCAAAAATACCACTGGCACGACTCCGTCTCTGGCACTATCATATCGCTCTTCTACCTCTTCATCTTCCTGCCGGGATTCTTCCTCGGACCAATCGTAAAACTGATGAAAGGGTCAACCATTATCATCTGCACCTTTATCATGGTGATAGGGATGGCGCTGATGGGATTTTTGCACGCTCAGTGGAGCCTCTGCTTGGGTTCGGCCTTGGCGGGCTTGGGCTATGGGGTGTGCCAGCCTTTGGTCTATGACAAGGCTTCGCGCACAGTGGTCAGCACTCGCAAATCAACCCTCGCTCTCGCCATAGTGCTGACAGCCAGCTATGCCGCTATCGTGCTTACGGCTCCCATCGTAGATGGATTCCGAGCCTTGCTCGGCGGAGGCAAGTTTCCGGCCTTCTCCTTCGCTCTATCCGCAGCGCTGCTGCTCCTCTATTTCTTCCTGACCCTCTGGAAGCGCAACTCGTTTGCCTTCAATATCGATAAATCTTATTACTAACCTACTTCTCATTTTAAATTAAATGTTATGGACTTTAACCACAGATTTACACAGATTTACACAGATTCCTATGGCTGAATCTGTGAGAATCTGTGTAAATCTGTGGTTAAAACTATATGATTTTTTACTAACTTGAATGAATTTAAGAAACCTAATTTTTTTGGACTATGAAACACGTTTCACTTTTAATCCTGGTCGGAGCGGCCTTATTGGGAATCGCCCCAGTAGCCTCGGCTCAGCAACACCCGACAAAACCGACTACCGGCAAGGTGTCAGTAATCAACAGCGACTCGATCAGCGCCGCTCAGATCTACCGCGAGTTTGCGGAGGTCGCCCCTAAGGCATTCAACATCCCCAATGCCCCCGGTTTGCAATCGTGGGCAAGGATTCAAAATTCTACTTGGGCATAGGCGGTACGCTCAAGGGTACCGGCAGCTTTGACTTTGGCGATCCTATCACCAACGCCAACGAGTTCACAACCTCGGCCATCAACATGAGCCCACCCCCGGCAACGGCGGATTGGTGCAATTCTCGGCCCAACAGTCTGGAATCTTCCTCAACTTTATCGCTCTGCCTGGCACCAAGGATCGAGTGGGCGTGTACATCAGCGCCAACTTCATGGGCGACGGCTACGGACTGCAACTCCAGTACGGGTACATCAACTATCGCGGATTCACGGTTGGTTATGACTACAGCCTCTTCACCGACGTGGCAGCCGGCGTGCCCACCATCGACTATGAGGGTCCTAACGCTTTCACCGCTATCCCGAATGCGGTGTTCGACTATCGCCACTCGTTCAACAAGACTGTCAGCGTGGGTATCGGCGCTGAGCTGCCGCAAAACAGTTACACCAACTCAAGCTACACTGCCACTGTCAACCAGCGCGTGCCTGACATCCCGGCTTACGTGCAATTCGCATGGGGCGGCGGTTCATCATGGATTCGCTTCTCGGGCATCCTGCGCAACCTCTACTATCGCAACGAGGTTAAGGACAAGAATCACGACATCGTTGGCTGGGGCGTAAAGGCCAGCGGCAGCGCCCAACTGGGCGGCGGTTTCACCGCTTACTATCAGGGCGTTTACGGCCAGGGCGTGTCGAGCTACTATCAGGACCTGAATGGTTGCAACATGGACTTGACCCCTGACCCCGAAAATATGGGCAAACTCAAGGCCGTGAAATCATGGGGCGCTTACGGTGGTCTGCAGTACAACTTCACCCCCAACCTCTACTGCACCGGCACATACAGCCAAGTGCGCACCTACGCCAAGAAATACTCGGGCGGTTCAATCGCATGGAACAACCAATACCGCTATGCGCAGTATGTAGTGGGCAACCTCTTCTACAACATCAATTCGGTGGTCACTTGGGGTATTGAATATATCTGGGGCCGTCGAGTCAACTATTCGGGCCTGCAAGAGCACGACAACCGCATCCAGACCATGCTCCAAGTATCGTTCTAATATTGTTGCGCCTCTCCGAGGCGCCCTTGATAGGAAATCCTACAAACCCCAGGTTGACGGGTGCGAAGCACCCGGCTACCTGGGGTTATGGGCCACCCACCCAGCGAGCCTCGGAGAGGCTCAACAATTCCTTACTGTGTTCGTTCGATGATTCGGCTGGCCAATAGGTCGGCCGCATATATTATGGGCACCAGGGGATTGTCGTTGGCGGCATCGTAGAGGCGCGTCTCCTCGCCGCTGTTGAAATTCAGTCCCCAGGGCCCCATGTGCCAGCGTATGGCCAGCATCTCGGGATTGGTCAGGTCGAGGCTGGTATTGTACAGCAGCATCACCAGCGACTTCTCGCCATGCCCTATCGGCAACGCCGAATTGACAACCTTGAATCCCGGCACCATCTCGTCCTGCCCAAGGTCGTTTTTGCGGCGGCGCATCGATTTCTCATAGCTGTCACTCTTGCACACATCATGCAGCAGCGAGGCAATGATAACATTGTCGCGCTTCACCACAAATGGCAGCGAGGTGTCGAGCTGGCTCATGGATTCCCATATCGCCAAGGCCGAACGGCACGTGTTGACCGAGTGCTCGACCAGACCGCCCTCGACAGCGAGGTGGTGCGACGCCGAAGCCGGGGCCTTGAAAAATCCCACCGATTCGAGGTATTCGATTACCTCGTCGATGCCATCGCGTCCTGTCGAGCGCAGCAGCTCGCAGAACTCTTCTTTGTAATCAGTCTTGTTGGCCATAATGTGAGGGGTGTAAGGGTTAGATTATTTCCAGATAAGTGTTGCGGTAGAGATGAGGAATGAGCCGATCGAAATCCAGAAGGCATACGAGTACGGGGTGTTGCCGTTGGTCGTTGAGTCGCGCAGGCGCTTCTCGTTGGGGGTAACATACACCACATCGTTCTGCTGCAGGAAGTAGACTGGCGATTCGGTCAGCGACTTGGCATCGGTCAGGTCGATCTCATACACTTTCTGCTTGCCCACCTCCTCGCGTATCACCTTCACATTCTTGCGGTCGCCGGTGATGTTGAGGTCGCCGGCATCGGTGATGGCATCGAGCACGGTGTAGCCGTCGCGCAAGATTTGGCGGTTGCCGGGCTTCTTGACGTCGCCCAGCACGGTAACGCCCATGTTGAGGAAGTCAACCAGCACGATCGGGTCTCTCACCAGGTCCTCCTCCTTGAGCGAGCGCTGGATAAACATGGCCACTTCGTCGCGCGTCATGCCTTGCACGGGTATCTCGCCCAACACCGGGAACAGGATGGTGCCGTTGGCCTGGACTGTGTAGCCGAGCTGGTTGGTGAGGTCGTTGTTGTTGGTATAGAGGCGCTGGGTGCCGGTCTGCAGGTTGAACTGGGTGAGCAGTCGCTCATCGGGGGTCGAGACGACGATTCTCAGCTTGTCGCCAGGCTGGATTACCAGCTGGTAGGCTGATTTGACCACGACAGTCGACCCCGCTTCGGTGTCATTGAAGTAGGCGATGTCCTTAGGAGTATTGCAAGATGCGAGGGCAAAAGCAGCCACTGCTATGGTGAAATATCGTGAAAATGACATAGTAAAACGTATGAAACGATAAAGTAGGTGCAAAGTTACGTAAAATTCTTGATATCACAAAACTGTGAGCGAAAAAAGCCTCGGCCCCTGCTGTAGGGGTCGAGGCTTGTATCTGTGCAAGTGTGGTGTGGCTTGGTTTACTTCGAGCCGATTTCGCTCGAAACGGTCAGGCGCTGACGGCCCTTGGCGCGACGGCGGCTCAGCACTTTGCGGCCGTTGGGGGTGGCCATTCTTTCGCGGAAGCCGTGCTTGTTTACTCTCTTGCGGTTGTGGGGTTGGTAAGTGCGTTTCATTGCTCAGTGAGATTTGAGTGTTCGACAATAATGAATTAGCTGTGGCTCTACGCCTCCGTATTAAGCGTTGGGCTTCACTACGCGGCGCTCTTTGATGCGGGCCTTCTTACCGGTGAGTTTGCGCAGATAGTAGAGTTTGGCGCGGCGCACCTTGCCGTACTTGTTGACGGTGATTGAGTCGATAAAGGGCGAGTTGATGGGGAAGATACGCTCTACACCGATGTTGTCGCTCATTTTGCGAACGGTGAAGCGCTTGTTGTCGCCTTCGCCAGAGATGCGGATTACAACGCCGCGATACTGCTGGATACGCTCCTTGTTGCCTTCTTTGATGCGGTAAGCTACGGTCACGGTGTCGCCCGGCTCGAAGCTGTAGTCGCTGCTTTTCTTGCCGGTTGCAAATGCTTCCTCGGCAATCTTAATCAAGTCCATTTTTCGTTGTTTGTTGTAATTGTTACCATTAGCGCAATATGCGCGGGCAGCACGTCCCGCCAGAGATTGCGAATTTCCGACTGCAAAGGTACGCATTTTTTCCCACTCCACAAAATATAATTACAAAAATATTTTTATCCAGTCTTAGGTCTAAACACTGCGAACACAGAGATTCACTGAGTTCACGGAGACTTTTCCTTTTCTGCTCTGCTTGCGCTCTGGATTCGGTCATGGAGGCGGCAAGGCCGCAGCAGAGGTCTCGGAGCGCATGGATGCCGTCAACACTCCGTGCCCTCTGGCACCGCCTTAGCGGTCTCTGCGACCGAATCAAGAGACCTATTCATTAAAGGAAAAAGAAAAATCTCTGTGAACTCTGTGTCCCTCCGTGGCCTCCGTGTTAAGATTAAGATAAAGTTAGATAGTTCTTTTTTACGGTTGGTGCTTTTTTACCCTAATTTTGGTGGTTTCGGAAAAATAAACACGGAGGCCACGGAGGGACACTGAGTTCACAGAGGCTTTTCCTTTTCTGCTCTGCTTGCGCTCTGGTTTCGGTCATGGAGGCGGCAAGGCCGCAGCGGAGGTCTCGGAGCGCGGGGATGCCGTCAACACTCCGTGCCCTCTGGCACCGCCTTAGCGGTCTCTGCGACCGTGGATGCCGTCAACACTCCGTGCCCTCTGGCACCGCTTTAGCGGTCTCTGCGACCGAGTCAAAAGTCCTATTCATTAAAGGAAAAAGAAAAATCTCTGTGAACTCTGTGTCCCTCCATGGCCTCCGTGTTAAGATTAAGATAAAGTTAGATAGTTCTTTTTACGGTTGGTGCTTTTTTACCCTAATTTTGGTGGTTTCGGAAAAAAATAGTAATTTTGCCGTGATTATGCGCTGTAAGATTATATACCTGTTAGCGTTGCTGACCTCAGCCTTCGCTTTTCACGCCTACCCCCAAATCAACACCGAGCAAGTGATGAGGGTAGGCCAAAATGTTTTGTACTTTGAGGACTACGTCCTGTCTATCCAATATTTCAACCAAGCAATACAGTCAAAACCCTATCTGGCACAGCCTTACCTGTACCGCGCCATCGCCAAGGTCAACCTTGATGACTATCGCGGCGCCGAGGCCGACGCCACCAAGGCTCTCGAGCTTAACCCCTTCCTCACCGATGCCTGGGAGGTCCGCGGAGTGGCCCGCCAGAACCTGGGCCGCGATGTCGAGGCCATCGACGACTACCGCGAGGCCCTCAAGCTGCTGCCCCGCAATAGGCAAATAATGTTCAACATGGCCCTCGCCCTCAGCGACATCAAGCATTACGAAGAGGCCGACTCCACATTTCGCGACCTGCTCACCTACTACCCCGGCTTCGCCAATGGCTACATGGGACGCGCTCGCCTCAACCTGGCCCTCGCCGACACCGTGGCCGCTTCGGCCGACATCGAAAAGGCCCTATCGATCGACCAAAACTTGCTCAACGCCTATCTGATGCGAGCCTCAATCGCCATTGACCAGAAGCGCGACTACGACCAGGCCCTCGCCGACATGAACCGCGCCGCCAAGCTCGAGCCCCGCCTGGCCGGCCTCTACATCAACCGCGCCTACCTGCGCTACATGCTCGACGACTATTTCGGCGCCATGGCCGACTATGACTACGCCCTCGAGCTCGAACCTCTCAACACCACCGCCCTATTCAACCGCTCTCTGCTGCTGATGGAGGTGGGCGACAACGACCGCGCCCTCGCCGACTTGTCGCGCATCCTCAGGCTCGACCCCACCGAATACCGCGCCCGTTACAACCGAGCCGTGGTCAATGGCCTAAAGCATAATTTCGCCGACGCTATCGCCGACATCGATATGGTCATCGACCAATTCCCCGACTTCTCGAGCGCCTATTATATGCGCAGCGAGTTCCTGCGCGAAAGCGGCAAACTCGCCCAAGCCAAGGCTGACTACGACAAGGGCCTGGCACTGGCCAAAGCCGCTGTCAACTCTGAGGCCGCTGAGGTGGAATCCGCCCCCGAGGAACTCAAGCCCGAGGAGGCTTCGCGCCGATTCAATACCCTGCTGACCATCGACACCGAGACCCCGCTCAGCGAGGAATACAACAACTCGGCCATCCATGGCCGCGTGCAAGACCGCAACCTCACCATCGAGATCGAACCTCTGATGGAGCTCTCGTACTACTCCTCGCCCACCGAACTCAAGCCTAATACCTATTATATAAAGGAGGTGGATGACATCAACGCCACGCGCATGCTGCGATTCGTGATCGTGGTCACCAGCAATCCTCCGCAGCTCAACGACGAGGCTATGATCCAGCGCCACTTCACCTCGATCGAATACTACAATTCTTACCTCGCTACCCATACCCCGCGCGCTATCGACTATCTGGGCCGAGCCCTCGACTTTATCACCGTCAAGAATTATGACGCCGCTATTGCCGACCTCGACCGCGCCGCCGAGCTGACGCCCGACCAGCCAGTCATCTACCTGCTGCGCGCCCAAGCACGATACCATCAGCGCCCCGAGCCAACTGACGGCAACAAAATGCTGGGCATGCCCGAGGCCATGCCATCCAACCTCGCTCTGGTGCTGCGCGACCTCGACAAGGCCCTCGAGCTGAGCCCGCGCTCGGCTGTGGCTTGGTTTGACAAGGGCAACATCCTGTTCGAGTTGGGCGACTTCACCTCGGCCATCGCCGCCTACAACCAGGCCATCGCCCTCGAGCCGGAGATGGGCGAAGCGTTCTACAACCGTGGCTACGTGCATCTCAAGCTCGGCAACCAGCGGGCCGGCATCGCCGACCTGAGCAAAGCCGGCGAGCTCGGCATCGTCTCAGCCTACAACCTCATCAAACGAATCTCCAAAAACTAAATACCATAACCCAAAAACTATATAGACATGCTCACCAACGAAGATCTTGCCTTCCTTAACGAAAAAGGCATCGCTCCCGAGCGCATCGAGGAGCAACTCGCTCGCTTCTCCAAGGGTTTCCCCTACCTCAAACTCTACGCTTCGGCTAAGGCTGGAGCCGGTATCGAACGTCTCACCGAGGCTCAGCAGCAGCAAGCTGTCGAGCGCTGGGAGAAATACCTGGCCGATGGCGGCGACGTGTGCAAATTTGTCCCCGCTTCGGGTGCCGCATCGCGCATGTTCAAGGCTCTCTTCTCATTCGTCAACGGCGACGAGCCCACTCCCAAGCCCGGCAGCGACGTCGAGAAACTGATCCTCAACATCACCAAGACTCCTTTCTATGAAGAACTCAACGAAGTCCTGCGTGCCAAGCACGGCAAAGACGCACAAGAGCTGATCGCCGATGGCCGCTACAAAGACGTTATCGCTGGCATCATCCTGCCCGACGGCCTCAACTACGGCGCCCTGCCCAAGGCTGTCCTATCGTTCCACAAATACGCCGACGGCACCGTGCGCACCCCGCTCGAGGAGCAACTCATGGAGGGCGCCCAGACTGCCGCTGTCGATGGCAAGGTCAAGCTGCACTTTACCGTGTCGGCCAACCACCAGAAGCTGTTCGACGACAAGCTCGCCAAGGCTGTGCCCGCTTTTGAGAAAGCTACCGGCGTGAAATATGAGGTTACAACCTCGCAGCAGAAACCCTCGACCGACACCGTTGCCGCTACGCTCGACAACCAACTGTTCCGCGACAAGAATGGCAAGATGGTGTTCCGTCCCGGCGGCCATGGCGCACTGATCGAGAATCTCAACGACATGGATTCGACCGTGGTCTTCATCAAGAATATCGACAACGTGGTGCCCGACTCGCAGCGCGAGGCCACCATCTGGTCAAAGAAGGTGCTTGCCGGCACTCTCATCCTGGCCCACGATAAGGTTGAGGAATACCTGCGTCTGCTGCAGAGCGGCGCCTCTACCGATGCCCAGCTCAAGGAGATTTGCGACTTCCTCGCCAACCAATTCTCAATCAAGGCTCCGCAATTCGACGAGCTCAAGGGCAAGGAGCTGGCCGACTTCCTCATCAAGCTGCTCAACCGCCCGATGCGCGCCTGCGGCATGGTCAAGAACGAAGGCGAACCCGGCGGTGGCCCATTCATCGCCTACAACCCCGACGGCACTGCCTCGCCCCAAATCCTCGAATCTACCCAAATCGACACCTCAGTGCCAGCATACGCCAACATCATGGCCGAGGCTACCCACTTCAACCCGGTCGACCTGGTATGCTACATCCGCGACATCGACGGCAAGAAATTTGACCTGCCCAAGCATGTCGACCCAGACACCGGCTTCATCTCGCAGAAGTCGCTCGACGGCCGCGAACTTCGCGCCCTCGAACTCCCCGGCCTCTGGAACGGAGCCATGAGCGACTGGCTGACCATCTTTGTCGAAGTGCCCGCTGAGAGCTTCAACCCCGTCAAGACTGTCAACGACCTGCTGCGTCCCGCACACCAGGCGTAATACCAAGAAACCACAGATTTTCACTGATTAAGTCAAAATAGGAATCTGTGTAAATCAGTGCAAATCTGTGGTTTCTTTCCTAAATCAACCTGCCATTGAAAATGACATATACGTATGATGAGGCTTACGAAGCCTCGCTCCAATACTTTGGCGGCGACCAACTCGCTGCCAAAGTGTGGGTGAGCAAATACGCCCTTAAGGATTCTGAGGGGCATATCTACGAGCTCACCCCAGCCCACATGCACCAACGCATCGCCTCTGAGATTGCCCGCATCGAGCAGAAATACCCCAACCCGATGTCGCAAGACGAGGTGATGGGTCTGCTCGACGACTTCAAATACATCGTGCCGCAAGGCAGCCCCATGAGCGGCATCGGCAACAACCACCAGATCGGCTCGCTCTCCAACTGCTTTGTGATCGGCATCGACGGCACCCCCGATTCCTACGGCGGCATCATCCGCATCGACGAGGAGCAAGTGCAGCTGATGAAGCGCCGTGGCGGCGTTGGCCACGACCTGAGCCACCTGCGTCCCAAAGGCACACCGGTCAACAACTCGGCCCTGACCTCGACCGGCATCGTGCCGTTTATGGAGCGCTACTCCAACTCTACCCGCGAGGTAGCCCAGGATGGTCGCCGTGGCGCCCTGATGCTCACCGTCTCGGTCAAGCATCCCGACTCGGAATCGTTCATCGACGCTAAGATGACCGAGGGCAAGGTGACCGGCGCCAATGTGTCGGTCCGCATACCTGACGATTTCATGCACGCAGTACTCGACGAGAAGCCCTACACCCAGCAATTCCCCGTTGACGCTACCGAACCCCTATACCACAAGGACATCAACGCCAAGGCCCTGTGGGACAAGATTATCCACAACGCCTGGCAGTCGGCCGAACCCGGCGTCCTCTTCTGGGACACCATCACCCGCGAATCTGTGCCTGACTGCTATGCCGACCTCGGCTTCCGCACCATATCCACCAACCCCTGCGGCGAGATTCCTCTTTGCCCCTACGACAGCTGCCGTCTGCTCGCCATCAACCTGTATAGCTACGTGCAAAATCCCTTCACGCCCGAGGCTCGCTTCGATTTCGACCTCTTCGCCCAGCACGTGGCCAAGGCCCAGCGCATGATGGACGACATCATCGACCTGGAGATGGAGAAGATTGACACCATCATCGCCAAGATCGATGCCGACCCCGAGCCGGAAGAAATCAAATGGAGCGAACGCCACCTGTGGGAGAAAATCCGCTCAAAGACCCTCAAGGGTCGCCGCACCGGCATGGGCACCACTGGCGAGGGCGATATGATTGCCGCTCTCGGCCTGAGATACGGTACGCCCGAGGCTACCGAGTTCTCGGTGAGCGTGCACAAGGCTCTGGCGCTTGCCGCCTACGGCTCATCGGTCCAGATGGCCAAGGAGAGAGGCGCATTCGAGATTTTCGATGCCGAGCGCGAGAAGGATAATCCGTTTATCAACCGCCTCAAGGATGCCTCGCCCCAGCTATACGAGGATATGCTCAGATACGGGCGCCGCAACATCGCCTGCCTCACCATCGCCCCCACCGGCACGGTGAGCATCCTCACACGCACCACCTCGGGCATCGAGCCGGTTTTCAAGCCGGTCTACAAACGCCGCCGCAAGGTCAACCCGTCTGACTCGGACGTCCGCATTGACTTTGTCGATGAGACTGGCGACGCATTTGAGGAGTACATCGTGTACCACCCCAAATTCCTCGAGTGGATGCGCATCACTGGCCGCAAGCAGCTCGACCGCTGCATCCAGGCCGAGATTGACGAACTCATTGCACAGTCGCCTTACGCCAACGCCTCGGCCAACGATATCGACTGGCTCGAAAAGGTGCGCATGCAGGGCGCCGTGCAGAAATGGGTCGACCACTCAATCTCTGTCACCATCAACCTGCCCAACGACATCACCGAGGAGACCGTGGGCCAGCTGTATCTCGAGGCTTGGAAAAACGGCTGCAAGGGCTGCACTGTCTATCGCGACGGCTCGCGCGACGGCGTATTGCTCGCTATCGACAAGAAGGAGACTGAGATCAAGCCCCACGTGGCCAAGCGCCCAATCGAGCTTGAGGCTGATGTGGTGCGATTCCAGAATAATAAGGAGAAATGGATCGCATTCGTTGGCCTTATCGATGGTGAACCCTACGAGATCTTCACCGGTCTGGCCGATGACGATGATGGCATCTTCTGCCCCAAGTCGGTAACCCATGGCAAGATTATCAAGGCTGTCGATGCCGAGGGCAACAAGCGCTACGACTTCCAGTTTATCAACAAGCGCGGCTACAAGACCACCATCGAGGGGTTGTCTTACAAGTTCAATCCCGAGTTTTGGAACTACGCCAAACTCATTTCGGGCGTGCTGCGCTACGGCATGCCGATTGATCAGGTGATCAAGCTGGTCAATGGCTTGGAGCTGGATAGCCAGTCGATCAATACCTGGAAGATGGGTGTTGAGCGCGCCCTCAAGAAGTATATCCCCAACGGCACCCGCGCCTCGGGGCAGCGCTGTCCCAAGTGCGGAAACGACACCCTCGTCTATCAAGAGGGCTGCCTCATCTGCACCTCCTGCGGCACCAGCAAATGCGGCTAACCCACCCTTCATTTAAATAAACACGGAGGTCACTGAGATTCACGGAGTTCACAGAGGCTTTTCTTTTCTGCTCTGCTTGCGCTCTGGTTTCGGTCTTGGAGGCGGCAAGGCCGCAACAGAGGTCTCGGAGTGCGTGGATAACGTCCGCACTCCGTGTCGGCAAGGCCGCAACAGAGGTCTCGAAACGCGTGGATAACGTCCGCACTCCGTGTCCTCTGGCACCGCTTTAGCGGTCTCTGAGACCGATTTAAGAACACAAATAGAAAGCAAAATCTCCGTGATCTCAGTGAATCTCAGTGACCTCCGTGTTTATTTAAATGAATCCGTGTCATTTAAATGAATCCGTGTTATTTAAATGAATCCGTGTTATTTAAATGAATCCGTGTTGAATTTATCCCCAATTAAACAGGAGGTAAAAACATTTTCTTATTGGTGGTTGTTGTAATTTATTATAAGTTTCTGGTAACATTTCCAAAGACCAAAGACCATTTACAACAACCACCAATTTTCATACCTATTTGATACCATAAGTTATGAAGATAAGATTCAATATCGACTATCGCACCAACTGGGGCGAATCGGTGTATATCACGGGCACGTGCCAAGCCCTTGGCGCTGGTGACCGCCAAAAAGCTGTCAAGCTCGAGCTCGAAGGAGCCGAACGCTGGGTCGCCGAGGTAGAGGTGCCTAAGGATGAGGCCGAATTTTCTTATTCCTATTTCATCAAGCACGAAAACGGAGCCGAAAAGAACGAGTGGGGCCATCCCCATGTTTTCTATCCCTCTGATGCCGAAACCTACGAGGTTATCGACCGCTGGCAAGACCAGCCCTGGGACAAGCCGTTCTATTCCTCCGCATTCACCCAATGCATTTGCAATCGTCCCGACCGCGACAAGCCAGTAGCCTTTGAAAAAGGCAAGATCACTGTGCAAGTGCTCGCTCCCATGGTCAGCGACAAGCACGCCGTGGCCATCTCCGGCTCGGCCGAATGTCTCGGCGAGTGGGATGCCTCCAAGGCTCTGCGCCTGAGCGACGCCCAGTATCCCCTCTGGACCGTCGGCATCGAGCCCTCGGCTGACCTCAAGATCGGTTCGGAATTCAAATTCCTTATCATCGACAAGGAGACTGGCCAACCCATCTCGTGGGAGGGTGGCGACAACCGCCGTTTCTATGTGACCCCCGACCCAGAGGTTGCCACCGTGGCCTCGGGCATGAGATTCATAAATATGCAGAGCCTGTGGCGCGGCGCCGGCACAGCCATCCCGGTGTTCTCGCTCCGCAGCAAGGGCGACTTCGGCGTGGGCGAGTTCTACGACCTGATGCCGCTCGTCGACTGGGCCGTCGAGACTGGCCAGAATTTCATCCAGATTCTGCCCATCAACGACACCACAATGACCCACACCTGGACTGACTCGTATCCCTACAACGCCAACTCGTGCTTCGCCCTGCATCCCCAATTCTTGCACCTCGCCGACCTCGGCTCGCTCCACGATGCCGAGCGCCAAAAATATTACGATGACCTGGCTGCCGAGCTCAACGCTCTGCCCGATGTCGACTATGAGCGCGTCAACAATGCCAAGCGCGCTATGGCCCGCGAGCTGTTCCAGCAAAACGGCGCCGAGGTGGTTGCCTCTGAGGATTTCAAGGCTTTTGTCGAACGCAACGCTTCGTGGCTTACCCCCTATGCCGCATATTGCGTGCTGCGCGACCGATACAACACTCCCGACTTTGCCGAGTGGGGCGAATACGCCGTCTACGACAAGGACAAGATCGAGGAGTTTGCACAGAAGAATACCTCATACATTCAATTTGAATACTATCTGCAGTACTGGCTCGACAAGCAGATGCGCCGCGTGCATGAGTATGCCAACTCAAAGGGCGTAGCCATCAAGGGCGATATCCCAATCGGCATCTCGCGCACCTCGGTCGACGCTTGGATGTATCCGCAGCTGTTCTACATGAACTGCCAAGCCGGTGCCCCGCCAGACGATTTCTCGGTACTCGGCCAGAACTGGGGATTCCCGACCTACAACTGGGAGGAGATGAACCGCGACGGCTTTGCTTGGTGGAAGGCCCGCTTCCGCAAGATGGCCGAATATTTCGATGCCTACCGCATAGACCACGTGCTGGGATTCTTCCGCATCTGGGAGATTCCTATGGATGCCCTCCACGGCCTGCTCGGCCACTTCAACCCAGCTCTGCCTTTCACTGCCGACGAGCTCCGCAACTCGTATGATTTCTGGATTGATGTCAACCTGTACACCACTCCGTATATCATGGACTACTTCCTCGGCGATTTCTTCGGCGAATACACCGACGAGGCTCGCGACCGCTTCCTCGTTTCGCTCGGCTATGGCCGCTACAAGCTCAAAGAGGAGTTTGACACCCAGCGCAAGGTGGCAGACTATTTCGCCAAGCTCGAAAAGGATGACAAGAACAACAAGCTGTGCAACGCCTTGCTCGGCCTGATCGACGACGTGCTGTTCATCCCCGACCCCGACGAACCCTGGAAGTATCACCCCAGAATCTCGGCTCAGTTCACCTACGTCTACCGTTCGCTCACCGACTACGAGCGCTGGTGCTTCGACCGCCTATACAACGACTTCTTCTACCATCGCCACAACGACTTCTGGTACGGCAAGGCTATCTGGAAGCTTCCGCCGCTGATCGACTCGACCGACATGCTCGTGTGCGCCGAGGACCTCGGCATGATTCCCGACTGCGTGCCCGCAGTGATGAATGCCCTCGAGATCCTCTCGCTCGAAATCGAGCGCATGCCCAAGGATCCCAAACGCCAATTCGGCGACACCTGGCATTATCCGTATTACTCGGTGTGCACCACCTCGACCCACGATATGTCGGGTATCCGCGGCTGGTGGGAAGAGGATCGCGGCAAGACCCAAGAGTTCTACAACAAGATTCTGCATGAGGGCGGACAAGCTCCCTACTATGCCGAGCCTTGGATCTGCGAGAGGATTCTCGACATCAACCTCAAGGCGCCCTCGATGCTGTGCATCCTGCCGCTGCAAGACTGGCTGTCAATTGATGGCGACCTGCGCCGCGAGAATCCCCAGGAGGAGCAAATCAATGTGCCCAAGAATTCCCGCCACTACTGGAAATACCGCATGCACATCACCCTCGAAGACCTCCTCGCCGCCACGGCCCTCAACGACAAGGTCAAAGCCCTCATCTCCAATTCCGGCCGATAGTCGATTCTCGGCTCGCTTCCCCGACTCGCTTCCCCGACTCGCTCAGCCACGATAATCACGATTACCACGCTCGGCCACGACACCCCCTCACCATCGTGGCAATCGAGCCCCAGATAAAAAAGGATTGCGCCTCAGGCGCAATCCTTTTTTTTATTTAATCATCGCCAACAGCGACTCTGGCAGCGCCAGCCGGGGATCACCATCTGAGACCGTGATCGATGCGATAAAATGCGGCATCTCACTGGCATACACCCCGCGCATGGCTGTGTTGGCCATGTCGCGCCCGCGCATCGAATACGTATAATTCGCCACCCGGTCGGCGAGCTTAACTAATGGCGCATAAGGGGTTGCGCGGATTCCCGCGTAATATTTCTCATTGGCGCGCTCGGCGCGATTGCGCCCCTTCTCGTTTGTAAGCGCATAAGCGATCTCGGTCGCCATCACCGCACGCTCCTCGTCAAAGAATCCTCGCGCCAGAGCCAGCACATCATTATACGTCAGGCGCGCATCCTCAATCGAATCATGAAAATACGCCCCAAACAGCATGGGTGCGACATCCTCGGGCCGAGCGCATGCCTCGGCCCCGTGCTCGCGCACCAGGTCGGCGACCATGTCGAGGTGAAACCAGTAGGGATGCGTCTTGTCATATTTCTGGTTCACTCCGTCATGCACCCCATGGGCCAGCTCCCGTATCCTCGCCACCAGCCCACTCTGCCTCTTAATCTCCTCCTCAAATTTCTTCTTCTCCATACTTCACTAATATTAATACATAACTTAACAAACTATGCCATGTAAATTTTACCATGGAGGTCTCGGAGAACCACTGAGTCCACGGAGATTCCTCTTCCTTTGATAAGACGCTTCTCATATCGGTCACAGAGACCGCTAAAGCGGTGCCAGAGGTCACGGAGTGAGAACGTTATCCTTTAGATTCTGGGTCAGGCGAGTGTGTCAGATCCTCCTCAGCCATGCATCCGCGCTCCGTGTCCTCTGCTGCGGCTCTGCCGCCTCAGTGACCGATTCCAGAGCGCAAACAGGTTAGTAAAAGCAAAGCCTCTGTGCCCTCCGTGTCCTCCGTGGTTAAAATACCCATCATAGTTCTATTATCTGGTGCAAAATTAAAAAAAATTTCCTAACTTTGCAAAAAATTTCACATCGACCCCAATTTTTTATGGCAAAAATAGGCAGCAAATTCACTGGAGCCGGCCGTAAGGCCCTGCTCCTCGGCAGCGGTGAGCTGGGCAAAGAAGTCACAATCGAGCTCCAACGCCTCGGCATCGAAGTCGTCGCTTGCGACAAATACCCCCTGGCCCCGGCTATGCATGTGGCCGACGAGTGCGTAATTTTCAACATGCTCGACCCCAAGGCCCTGCGCGAGGTCATCGAGCGCGAAAAGCCCGACCACATCATCCCCGAGGTAGAGGCAATCGCCACGCCCGAACTAAAAGCCCTCGAAAAAGAGGGCTGGCATGTCACCCCCACAGCCCAAGCCACAGTGCTCACCATGAATCGCGAGGGCATACGCCGCCTCGCCGCCGAGGTGCTCGGCATCAAGACCTCGCCCTACCGTTTTGCCTCTGACTATGACGAGTTCAAAAAAGCAGTCGAGGAGATTGGCATCCCCTGCGTGGTCAAACCCGTGATGAGTTCGTCGGGCCACGGCCAGTCGGTCATCAAGAAGCCCGAAGACATCGACCGCGCCTGGGAGATATCCCAGCACGAGGGCCGCTCCGGCGCCGGCAAGGTCATCGTCGAGGGTTTCATCGACTTTGACTACGAGATCACCCTCCTCACCGTGCGCAGCGTCAGCGGCACCACATATTGCGAACCTGTCGGCCATATCCAAATCGATGGCGACTACCGCGAATCGTGGCAGCCTCAGCCCATGAGTGACAAGGCGCTCAAGCGTGCGCAAGAATACGCCAAAAAGGTCACCGATGCCCTGGGCGGCTACGGAATCTTCGGCGTGGAGATGTTTGTCAAGGACGATGAGGTGATCTTCAGCGAGGTGTCGCCCCGTCCACACGACACTGGCATGGTCACCATGATTTCGCAGGACATGAGCGAGTTTGCATTGCATGCCCGCGCATTGCTCGGGCTGCCGGTGCCGGAGATACGCTTCTACGGGCCTTCGGCCTCGCGCGCTATCGTCGTTGAGGGCAACACCGACACCATCGAGATGGACCAGCTCGAGCAGGTGCTCGCCGAGCCCGGCGTACAGATCCGCATCTTCGGCAAACCCGAGATCAAGGGCCACCGCCGCATGGGCGTCATCCTCGCCACCGCCCCCACCCTCGACGAAGCCCGCGCCAAGGCCCTCCGCGCCCACTCCGACCTCCGCGTCAACGTCCTCCAACCTACCTCCCCAAAATAAAACTACTATAACATTTTTAACCACGGAGGTCACGGAGATCACGGAGATTTGATCTTCCTTAGCATTGTGCGCTCTGGAATCGGTCACGAAGGCGGCTTTGCCGCAGCAGAGGACACGGAGTGTGGATACCCTGCAGAGGAGGGCTTGTAGTCCTCGCTGGCCCTGGAACCAAAAGGATAGCGTCCACACTCCGTGATCTCATTCGCCGCTCTGCGGCCTCAGTGACCGTTTTCAGAACGCAAATAGAGAGGAAAAGAAAAATTCTCCGTGTTCTCCGTGTCCCTCTGCGCTCTCCGTGTTTAAAAATACAACATTACGTTTAAAATTACAACATTTCCACAGCCTATTGTGTTAAAAAACTATGTTGTATAAGTTATTCTCGGAAATTTTTGCTACATTTGCATCGTCAGAAGGATTTTTGGCATCTATTGTAGACATTCATGATTAAGGCAGCTATAGAAAAGGTTATCAGCGAAGACATGTCGGGCATCTGGACCCTCCTCACCCCCGAGGAGAAAAGAATTGTCACCGACAACTTCACTGTCCATAATTTTAAGAAAAACCAGATTATCTATGCCGAGAATGAGCCGGCCGACCACCTCTGGTGCTTGCTCAAAGGCAAAGTGAAGATATTCAAGGACGGAGTAGGCGGACGTCAGCAGATCCTGCGCCTATTCCGCCCAGTGCAGTATTTCGGCTATCGCGCCTACTTCGCCGGCGACCCCCACGTGTCGAGCGCCTCAGCCTTTGAGCCATCGGTGATCGGAGCCGTGCCCATGGAGATTGTCAAGGATATGATCACCCGCAGCAACAGCGTGGCGTGGTTCTTCATCCAAGACCTGTCGCGCAACCTCGGCAACTCTGATTCGCGCATCGTCAACTTGACACAGAAGCACATACGCGGCCGCCTCGCCGAGGCCCTGATCGTGCTGCGCGACAACTACGGCTACGAAGACGACGGCATGACCCTCAAAATCTACCTGTCACGCGAAGACCTGGCCAACCTGTCAAACATGACTACCTCCAACGCCATCCGCACCCTATCCGGGTTTGTCAGCGAGAAGCTGATCGTCGTGGATGGCCGCAACATCAAAATCATCAACGAATCGATGCTGCGCAAAATCAGCAAATTCGGATAAACCCCTATCAACGCTATGTCGACACTCACCGATGAAATAAGCCGCCGGCGCACTTTCGCCATCATCTCGCACCCCGATGCCGGCAAAACCACTCTCACCGAGAAGCTCCTGCTCTTCGGCGGCGCCATACATGTGGCCGGAGCCGTCAAGAGCAACAAAATCAAGAAGACTGCCACCAGCGACTGGATGGAAATCGAGAAGCAGAGAGGCATCTCGGTGGCCACCTCGGTGATGGGATTCAACTACGGCGACTACAAAATCAATATCCTCGACACCCCGGGCCACCAGGACTTCGCCGAAGACACCTACCGCACCCTCACCGCCGTCGATTCGGTTATCATCGTGGTCGACGTGGCCAAGGGCGTGGAGCAACAGACGCGCAAACTGATGGAGGTGTGCCGCATGCGCAACACTCCGGTCATCATATTCGTCAACAAGCTCGACCGCGAGGGCCGAGACCCGTTTGACATCCTCGATGAACTCGAGGCCGAACTAAAAATCAATGTGCGTCCACTGAGCTGGCCCATCAATGGTGGAGCGAAATTCAAGGGCGTGTACAATATCTACGAGCATTCGCTCGACCTGTTCACCCCCAACAAGCAGCGAGTGTCAGAGCGCGTCGAGATTGACAATCTCGACGACCCGCGCATAGACGAGGCTGTAGGCGAAGCCGATGCCGAGAAGCTGCGCGAAGACCTGGAGCTGATTGAGGGTGTCTACCCCGAGTTTGACAAAGAGGAATATCTGCAAGGCAAGCTGGCCCCGGTATTCTTTGGCTCGGCTCTCAACACATTTGGTGTCAAGGAGTTGCTCGACTGCTTTGTCGAGATAGCCCCCACCCCGCGTCCCACCAAGGCCGAAGAGCGCGAAATCGAGCCGGAGGAGGAAGCATTTACCGGCTTCGTATTCAAGATCCATGCCAACATGGACCCCAACCACCGCTCTTGCATAGCATTCGTCAAGGTTTGCTCGGGCAAATTTGAGCGCAACGCCAACTACAAGCATGTGCGCAGCGGCAAGATGATGCGATTCTCCGCCCCCACCGCCTTTATGGCGCAGAAAAAGAGCGTGGTCGACGAGGCATATCCCGGCGACATCGTCGGCATTCCCGACACTGGCAATTTCAAGATTGGCGACACGCTGACATCGGGCGAAGACATACACTTCAAGGGGCTGCCCAGCTTCTCGCCCGAGATGTTCAAATACATCGAGAACAGCGACCCCATGAAGGCCAAGCAGCTCGACAAGGGCATACAGCAGCTGATGGACGAGGGCGTGGCGCAGCTATTCATCAACCAATTCAATGGCCGCAAGATTATCGGCACGGTAGGCCAGCTGCAGTTCGAGGTTATCCAGTACCGCCTGCTCCACGAGTATGGTGCGCAGTGCCGCTGGGAGCCCATCTCGCTCTACAAGGCATGTTGGATTGAGAGCGATGACCCCGCCGCCCTCGAGGCCTTCAAAAAGCGCAAGCATCAGTTCATGGCTGTCGATCGCGAGGGCCGCGACGTCTTCCTCGCCGATTCCGCCTACGTCCTCCAAATGGCCCAATCCGACTTCCCCAAAATCCGCTTCCACTTCGCCTCCGAGTTCTAGTGTGGCCGCGCCGCCCCGGCGCATGGCAGTGGAATTCTAGTGTGGCCGCGCCGCCCCGGCGCATGGCAGTGGGAACAAAGCCCCCCTAAGCCCCCTAAAGGGGGATGGCCATGCGGAGCAGCATCCGCGTCAGCAGTGAGGGCCCAAGCGCCCTCGCGGGCCCATTCCGCAAA
Source organism: Bacteroidales bacterium (assembly GCA_020860445.1). Lineage (GTDB taxonomy): Bacteria > Bacteroidota > Bacteroidia > Bacteroidales > Muribaculaceae > CAG-873. Next base: position 20,837 of record JAJBUH010000255.1, read on the forward strand.
AGCATTTTCCTTACCATCAACCCGAAGCAACCTTGCTGGGGGCCCAGGCGCCCTCGCGGGCCCATTCCGCAAAAGCATTTTCCGGAGTAGCCCTGCGGAGCGTCGGTAGGCCGGAGCCACCACTTTAGTGGTGGAGGGGCGAGTCTTTGACCGCCCCAATAAGAGGCGATGTTCTTATTGGGGCGGTCAAAGACCATTAGTGGCGCGTTGTTGGTAGCGATACACAGATTACACAGATGACACAGATTTCCCTCGATGACGTTAAAATTTCATAGAGAGCCAGAGCCTCTGACAGATTCCACAGACCATCCGGATGGCATCTGTGCCATCTGTCGGTGCTTTGCTCCCCTATGGAATTGATTCCCTATGCGTGGTTTCTGTGTGTCATCTGTGTATCGCCACCAACAACGCACCCCTAATGGGTATAGCCTACCCCTCCCCCGAGCCTCGGAG
>JAJBUH010000157.1:0-13018 GCA_020860445.1 Bacteroidales bacterium
GATTTAAATATGGGTAATCCTATTCCTTAGAGGCGCAGTCGCGCCTACAGATTTCCACAGATGCCATCCGGAGGGTTATTTTTCATTTTTCATTCTTCATTTTTCATTTGCAAATAGGTCATTGTAGATTTGCTCGGAGGCGCCGAGGTGGGTCTGGATGTATTCGCCAGCGATCTTGCCAGCCTGCTTGCGGCGCTGGTCGCCATTGGCTCCAAAGAAACCGTCGAGAATCTCCTTGAGCTTCTCTTGGCTGTCATACTCAAATCCGCCTCCAGCCTCGATGAGGTCGGCGGCCTCCTTAAACTTGAAATGGTTAGGGCCGAAAATCACCGGTATGCCATACACCACAGCCTCGTTGATATTATGGATGCCAGCTCCGAAGCCGCCACCGATTATCGCCACATTGCCATAGCGGTACAGGCTCGAGAGCTTACCAAAACTGTCGATAATCAGCACCTGGGTGTTAGCCGGTATCGAGCGGCGATGCTCAGCCTCGCTCAGCAACATGCTGCGATGCTTGAGCAGTCCTTGCAACCGAGCCAGACGCTCGGCGTTGAACTCATGCGGCGCGATGATAGCCTTCAGCTTGGGATGAGCGTTGAGGTAAGGGATGTAGCAATCCTCATCCTTCTCCCACGAACTGCCCACAATCAGCACCTTGCTGCTCTTGGCGGCAAGCCACTTCTCAATCATGGGGAAATCCACGCGAGTGCGCATCACATCCGTCACGCGGTCAAACCGGGTATCCCCCGCCACAGTGACATTATCGACCCCCACGCCCTGCAGGAGCTGACGCGAATTTTCGTCTTGCACATACAGGCGCGTGAAGCAACGCAGCATCCCACGGAACACGCCTCCATAGGGCTTGAAAAAGCGTTGCTTGGGTCGGAAAATGCTGTCGATTATATAGGTGGGCACCCCGCGGCGCTGCAGCTGCTGCAGGAAGTTGCCCCAGAATTCATACTTTACAAACACCGCCATTCCCGGGTCGGCAGCCTCAAGGAAATTGGCCACCTTGTGGGGGCGGTCAAACGGCAGATACACCACCAAGTCGACCTGGTCATAATTCTTGCGCACCTCATAGCCCGAGGGCGAGAAGAATGACAGCAGGATGCGGCGCTCGGGCTGCTCGCGGCGCAACTTCTCGATCAGAGGACGCGCCTGCTCAAACTCGCCGAGCGAAGCCGCATGAAACCATACGTCAAAGCGCGCGCCATCGTTGGCAGCGCGCCACTCGCGTATGCGCTCCAATGTCTCACCCTGGCCTTGAATCATGCGTTTGACCTTGGGCGAACGCATGGCCACCATCTTGGCGGCCAACGCGTAGAGTCGTATGCCGTTGTTATACAGTGGGCCCATCACACGATATGCGCTCAATGCCTTGGCGCATGCGCTTCACTATTTCATCCTTGCCCAGCAGGCGAGTAATGTCAAACATGTGCGGACCTCGGCAAGCGCCCACCACCGTGAGGCGAAATGCATTCATTAGATTGCCGAGGTGATACCCCTTGTCGGCAATCCAGCCGAGCACGGCCGGCTCAAGCTCCGGGCCGCAGAAATCAGGCACAGTGTCAAAGATACTGATCATCTCCTCAAGCTGCGCTGGGGTGTCGGGGCTCCAACGCTTCTTCACTGCCTTGGGGTCGTAGCTGTCGGGAGCCTCAAAGAAGAAGTTGGCTTGGTCCCACAGGTCGGCAGCCAGATTGGCGCGACCCTTGACCAGCTCGGCCACCTGGCCGATATATTCATCGCTGTATTTGCTCAGGTCTACGCCGTGAGCCTCAAGCACTGGCTTGAAAGCAGCCACCAGCTCAGCCTCAGACAGAGTCTGCAGATAGTTGTGGTTGAACCATTTGCCTTTTTCGTAAGCGAACTTAGCACCTGATTTTGAGCAATGGTCAAACGAGAATTTCCGGATCAGCTCGTCCATCGACATAATCTCGGTATCATCGCCGGGATTCCAGCCCAGCAGGGCCAGGAAGTTGACCACAGCCTGTGGCAGATAGCCGCTCTCACGATATCCGCTCGAGGTCTCGCCGCTCTTGGGGTCGTGCCACAGCAGCGGGAACACCGGGAAGCCCAGACGGTCGCCATCGCGCTTTGACAATTTGCCCTTGCCGTCGGGCTTGAGCAGCAGCGGCAGATGCACAAATTGAGGCATCGTGTCTTGCCAGCCAAATGCCTCGTAGAGCAGCACGTGGAGCGGAGCCGAAGGCAGCCACTCCTCGCCGCGTATCACATGCGACACATGCATCAGATGGTCGTCGACGATGTTGGCCAAGTGATAGGTGGGCAGGTCGTCGGCGCTCTTGTACAGCACCTTGTCGTCGAGGATGTCGCTCTTGATGACCACGCGCCCGCGTATCAAGTCGTTGACCTCGACATTGCGGCCCGGCTCGATCAGGAAACGTACCACATAAGGCGTGCCCTCGGCGATGAGGCGGTCTACCTCCTCGCGGGGCATCGACAGCGAATTGCGCATGCCCATGCGGGTCGAGGCATCGTACTGGAAATTAGGGGTAGCGGCGCGAGCGGCCTCCAGCTCTTGAGGGGTGTCAAAAGCGATGTAAGCCTTGCCTTGGTCAAGCAGCTGGCGCACATGCTCGCGATAGATGTCGCGACGCTCGCTCTGCTTGTAGGGTCCGTAAGGGCCACCCTCGCGCACGCCTTCGTCGATGCCGATGCCCAGCCAGGCAAGAGCCTCGTTGATATATTCCTCGGCTCCCGGCACAAAGCGCTGTGAGTCAGTGTCTTCGATACGCAGAATCATTTTGCCCCCATTTTGGCGAGCAAACAGATAATTATATAGGGCAGTGCGCACGCCACCGATATGCAATGGCCCAGTGGGCGATGGGGCGAACCGCACGCGTACTTCTCTTTCCATAAAGCTTAATCAGAAATGAGCCTTGTTGTTGATTTTTGCGCAAAGATACGAAATTTCTTGGTATTTACCAACTATGCCAAAAATTTGACCGAAAGATTGACCCAATAATTGGCTTACAGGACCAATGCCGCGCCTCACTTGTAGCGCTTGTAGGATTGGGCTAACCGCTTGTGATAGCCATGCTTGGCATACGAGCGGCCATTGTATCCACGAGCAAAGGCTGTCCAGTTGTGGGCTTGGAGCGGCTTGTCGAGCCCGGTCGAGCGCAAGAAATTGACAAACAGGTCGAGCTGGTCGCGCTCGCTGCGCTGCATCTTCTCGACAAACTCGTGGGGCGAATCCACCCCGCACTTGCGCCAGTTGAAGCCCCCGATTTGGAACATCCCCCAGAATGTGCTTTCGATGGCCGTAACCTCGTCAATCTCCATAGCCGCGTCGAGCTGGGCCTGGTGGGCTGCCTGATGCGAACCGTAGCGCGCCTTGTTGGCGGGAGCGAACACCACGGCATGGCTCTTGGCATACTTGCTGAGCTTGATGCCGCGCCGCTGGGCGTAGGTCTTAAACAGATTTGGCGAAAAACAAATCACCGGCTTGCCCTCGCTCCAGAATCCCTGATGGGCCCGTCCCGCCTCGATATCGATTACTGCATGTATCGTAGCCACATCCACGCCAAGCGAACGGGCCACCTCGGCCAGGTCTTCCTCCTCAAGCTCGATATGCACCGGTTCTTGCCACTGGTCAAACCATTCGAGGTCGGTGACAAACGGGTCCGGTTCTATCCATTCAGGGTCAGGTGGCGAGGCCATAGCCGGGGCGCACAGCGATGCGGCAACAGCGGGCAGGAGCAAAGGTTTCATGGTCAGGGTGGTGAATTAGGTTGAGGGAATTTTAAGAAAAAGAAATCGCCAACAATCCGCCGGTCGGGGCATTGTTGGCGATAAGTATGGGGTCAAATTATTTGCTTGCGGCGGGAGCGGGCATTTGATAGCGCGCATTGAGACTTTCGATCACATCTTGGGTAATATCCAAGGCCGGATTGAGGTAGAGGTTGAATTTGCGCTCAAGGATAGCGTCGTATTGGCGCGACTTGTTGAATTGCACAATGAAATTGTTGATTGAATCCTCCAGAGCCTGCTGCTTGAGCTGAGCCTGGGCATCAACCTGGGCGGCGCGCTGAGCGATGAGATTCTCAAAGTTGCTCTGCTTGCTGTTGAGAGCCTTGATATCGTTCTCATAAGTAGCCTGCGACAGATACTGGTTGTTTTGAGCTTTCTGCTGTATCTGGTTGGCCTGAGTTTGGAGCTGGTTGCCAAGCTGGTTGCGATAACTCTCCAGGTCGATGTAGAGCTGTTGGATTTCTTGTTTCACAATCTGTGCAAACAGATAGTATTCGTAGATAGAGTCTTGCGAGACATATCGGATATTAATCGAGGTCTCGAAGGGGTCGCCGAGCTGGGCGCCAGTGGATGATGCGGGAGCAGCTTCCTTTTGTGCGCAAGAAGCCATCAGCAGAGCCACGGCAGCGCAGATTAGAGTAGCAATTTTCTTCATACAGGATGGTTAGGTATAAGTCAGATTTTTATAAGTCTGGTTTGGGATTGATCGCCTAATGTTTTTTGTGCAGAATCTTACTGGCCCCGACCAGCAACAAGCCAGCCACGACCATCAAAGCGATGGATAATGCCACTACTTTCATCTGTCATTTCTCTTTTATTGAGAGGGCTATAAGCCCCATTAAGCGATTGGTTTTATTTTCAGAGTGCAAATATATAAAAGTTTCCGAAATTAATTGCTATCTCTAAATCTTAATTAGTATTTAGGTGGGGATTAAGGGTGGTTTTTTAACATCTTTTCTCTTTGTTGAAAACTTTTTCACACACTTTCATTTCCCTCCTGAGCCTCAGCCTCGGGGGCGCGGAATATGGTGAAATTGACCGACCCGTATACGCGATGATCAATCACGCCCGGCAGATGCGAGAAGTCGCGCTTGGCCGAGTGCTCGATGATGAAGATTCCGCCCGGGGCCAGCAGCCCGCTGTTGAGCACCTGCTCGGGTATCTCCTCAAAGCCCTCCATGTCGTAGGGTGGGTCGGCAAAGATGATATCGTACTGCGCACCGCCGCGCGCTGCGATGAATTTGAGGGCGTCGCCACGAATCACCCGGTGCCCCTCGGCACCAAGGGTCTGCGACACCTTTTTGATGAAGGCGTGCTGCACCGCGGCCTTCTCGACCGAGGTCACCGACGGGCAGCCTCGCGACAAAAATTCAAAGCTGATGGCGCCCGTACCGGCAAACAGGTCGAGGGCTCGACTATTCTCATAGTCGACCAGATTGTCGAGCACATTGAATATGTTCTCGCGAGCGAAGTCGGTAGTTGGCCTCGCCGTAATATTCTTGGGCACGTCAAATCTCCTGCGCCCATATTTGCCTCTGATAATACGCATAGTACTAAGATTATTACTTAAACTGAAATTCATTTTATGTTATTGAATAGAAAGGAACCACAGATTTCCACAGATTTCCACAGATTCATTAGAGGGGAAATCTCTTTAAGTTATTAAGGATTCCAATGATGAAATCTGTGTGAATCTGTGAAAATCTGTGGTTCCTTTTCTATCCTATCAGTGGTAAAATTGTGAGGGGGAAGGGGGCATCGATGGCCTCGCGCCCGGCGCGGAAGATCTCGGAGGGGAAAATCACCGGCATCACATAGCTGGCCGCTTGGCGCAGCTTGGGCGCTACCTCCTCGCGCATCTGCTGGTCGCCGCACAGGCGCAACTCATCGTGCTGCAGCGACAGCCCAGCAGTCTTGGCTGCTGCCAGGATATAATAGGCGGCATCGTCGGCCGTAGGCGTCTGGTACGAGCAGGCAACTCGCAGTTGCGACGACCCTCGTGGGCCGGAATTGCCAATCACCACCACATCTATAGCATCGGGGCGCAGATGGGCGTATAGCTTCGAGGTATTGCCCTGATGGCTTAGAGGATAGAAATATTTGCCAAGGGCGGCTATCGGGTGCAGCGGCTCGGTATCGAGAAAAGTGCGGCGCACAAAGGCCAACAAGCCCTTGTCAACGCCCATCACCAAGGTTTCGCCCAGTTCGGTCAACTGATTGGCCACCGGCGTAAGCCCGGCATCGGGCCATAGGGCATCGAGTGCGGCTTGCTGCGCCTCCTCGGTAGCCATGTCGGTGGGCAGGAAGGTGTAGCAGGGCGTGTCGATGAGCAGGTCGACCTGCTTGAAGTCGGACAGCAACAGAGGATTCTCGTAAATCAAATCCTCAAAGGCTGCCAATGGGCTCATGCCTTGGTCGAGCGGCAACAGGCGATGGATCAGAGCATGGTCCTCCATCGACGAATTGAGCACGACCTCGACCTGCTCCTTGCTCAGGAGCATCGACAGTCGCCACAGCTGCGGGGTAGCTATGGTATCTTTGGTCAATGAGTCGGTAGCTGCCACTGGCTCACACTAATTTAGAGAATGCCTGGGGTATGGCGGATGAGAAATTCATATCCTTGCGAGTGATAGGATGCACAAACCGCAAGGTCTGGGCATGCAGAGCCATGCGCTCGATAGGGCTCGGCTTGGCTCCGTAGCGGCGGTCGCCAACGATGGGATGGCCCAGATCCTTCATGTGCACGCGTATCTGGTTTTTGCGCCCAGTGTCGAGGGTTACTTCGACCATAGTGCGTCCCTTGCCGCGCTTGAGCACCTTGTAGCGGGTCACAGCCAACTTGCCAGCCTCGGGGTCTTGGGTGGAGTACACTTCATGCTGGGAGTTCTCGGTGAGGTAGCTGCGCACCTCGCCTTCGTCCTGCTCAATGTATCCCTCGACCACGGCAATGTATTTGCGCTCGATCACCATGTTGTTCCAGTTGTGCTGCATGTTCTCCTTGGCCTCCTGGGTCTTGGCAAACATCATCAGGCCGGAGGTGTTCTGGTCCAGGCGGTGCACGATGAAGAGTTTGTTCCTTGGGTCTTTCTTCTTCAGATACTCGCGCATTATCGAGTAGGCAGTGCCTTCTTTTTTCTTGTCAGTGGCCATGCTCAACAACCCATAGCCCTTGTATACCACCAGGATGTCGTCATCCTCGTAGAATAGCTTCATCCTCTTGTGGTGGAACACTTGGAACTCGCGCGACTGGTTGACCTTGACATCATCGCCGGGCTTGACCGGCTGGTCAAACTGGCGCGTCACCACATTGTTGACCATCACCTGGTTGTGGCGCAGATAGTCCTTGATGGTAGCTCGCTTACACATAGGCAGCTTCTCCATCAGATGCACCATCAAGGGGCGAGGCTCGTCGACGGGCAGATCCACAATCGTGTCGAGCACTATTTTCTTTTCTTTCTTCTCTGTCTTCATCCTTATGGTCTATGTGAAACAACCCCTACGGGGTAGCCTCTCGGGTCCTTTTGACTTTTGACTTTTGACTTTATTTCTTGCGCTTTGGCGCAGCCTTTGGTTTTTCGGGGGTGGCGTTGACGATGGCCATGGCCTCATCGTAGGTGAGGGCAGCCGGGTCGGTCACAGTCTTGGGTATCTTGTAATTCGACTTTTTATAGGCAATGTATATGCCGTAGCGTCCGTTCAGGATTTGCAAGTCGGGGTCGTTGTCAAATGTCTTGACCACTTTTTTCTTGTCGGCCTCTCGTTTGGCCTCAATCATCTCGATGGCCTCGTCGAGGCTGACTGCCGCCGGAGCCATATCCTTGGGGATTGACACAAACATTGAGGCGTGCTTTACATAAGGGCCAAAGCGTCCAATGCCTACTGTCACCTTCTTGCCCTCGTATTCGCCAAGGTCGCGCGGAAACTCAAACAGCTTCAATGCCTCCTCGAGGGTGATGGTCGAGATTGACTGGTCTTTCTGGAGCGAGGCGAACTGCGGTTTCTCCTCATCATCAGCGCTGCCTATCTGCACCAGCGGCCCGAAGCGCCCTATCTTGACCGACACGGGCTTGCCAGTCTTGGGGTCGATGCCAAGGGGTCGCTCGCCCACCTTGTGTTCGGTCTTTTGCGCCAGGGCCTGGTCGATGGTGGGATGGAAATGGTCATAGAAATGGCTCATCACCTTTGGCCACTCGACATTGCCCTCGGCAATCTCATCAAATTTAGCCTCGATATTGGCGGTGAAGTCATAGTCGACGACATCGCTGAAGCTGTCCTCCAGGAAGTCGTTGACCACCATGCCGATGTCGGTAGGTATGAGTTTGCCTTTTTCGCTGCCCGAGATTTCGGTCTTGGTGGCTGAGGTGATTTTACCCTTCTTGAGGGTATATGTCTCGTATTGGCGCTCTACGCCGGGCTTCTCGCCCTTGGTGACATATTCGCGCTGCTGTATGGTCGAAATGGTAGGCGCGTAGGTCGAGGGGCGCCCGATGCCCAGCTCCTCCATCTTCTTGACCAGGGTAGCCTCGGTATAGCGCGGAGGCTGGAGCGTGAAGCGCTCGATGGCCGACATCTCGGCCAGATTCAGCGATTCACCCACTGTCAGCGGCGGCAGCATATTGGTGTCGGCCTGCGGCGTATCGTCATCGCTGCTCTCGATATACACCTTGAGGAAGCCGTCAAATTTGATCACCTCGCCGGTGGCGTTGAATCGCTCGGAACGCGTCGACACTGAGATGTCGGCCACGGTCTTCTCAATCTCAGCATCGGCCATCTGCGAGGCAATGGCGCGTTTCCATATCAGATTGTACAGTTTCTTTTCCTGCGGGGTGCCCTCGATGTCGGTATTGGTAATATAGGTGGGGCGGATGGCCTCGTGGGCCTCTTGAGCGCCCTTTGATGATGTGTGGTAGTGGCGCACCTTGAGGTATTCGGCTCCCATCGTATTGGTAATCTCGTCAGAAATCGACTTGATGGCCAGCGACGACAGGTTGGTCGAGTCTGTACGCATATAGGTAATCAAGCCAGCCTCGTACAATTTCTGGGCCACCATCATGGTCTGAGACACGGTGAATCCGAGTTTGCGCGATGCCTCTTGCTGCAGGGTCGAGGTGGTAAATGGGGGCGCCGGCGACTTCTTCAGCGGACGCTTTTGCAAATCCTCGACTGCGTAGGTTGCCTTCTTGCAATCCTCCAGAAATTTCTTTGCCTCCGGGCCGTCGGCGAGGCGCTTGTTGAGCTCGGCCTTGAGAGCGCTTCCGTCGGCAGTGGTGAAATTAGCGGTCACGCGGAAATAAGGCTCTGAATGGAATGCCTTGATCTCTTTCTCGCGCTCTACGATCAGCCTCACAGCCACCGACTGCACGCGGCCAGCCGAGAGGGCCGGCTTAATCTTCTTCCACAGCACCGGCGACAGCTCAAACCCGACTATGCGGTCGAGCACACGGCGCGCCTGCTGGGCATCGACCAGATTGGTATCGATCGAGCGAGGATTCGCTATGGCGTGGAGTATGGCCGGCTTGGTGATTTCGTGGAATACAATTCGCTTGGTATTTTCTGGCTTTAGCCCCAACACCTCGTAGAGGTGCCATGCAATGGCTTCTCCCTCGCGGTCCTCATCAGAGGCGAGCCATACGGTCTCGGCCTCTTGGGCTGCCTTCTTGAGCGAATCTACAAGCTGGCGCTTGTCGGCAGGTATTTCATATACCGGAGCAAAGCCGTGGTCAACGTCAATGCTGAAGCTCTTCTTCTTCAAATCGCGGATATGCCCATAGCTCGACATCACCTTGAAATCTTTGCCCAAGAATTTCTCAATCGTCTTAGCCTTGGCCGGGGATTCTACTATTACGAGGTTCTTTATCATGGCTTAATTTCTAATTTGGCGCCAAATTTATGAAAAATTTTTCAGAAATTAACTAAATTTAATCACAAATTCTTTTAAATATTTTCCTATCTCTTGATTATCAACCATTTACAAAACAGTTAAAATCACACCAATTTTTCCCATCAGTGCCTTTTGACTTTTGCCTTTTGCCTTTTGACTTAGACCGTCGGCACATGGCAAATGAATCTCTGGTGGTTGTCGGTGGCGTGCATCAGCTTGCGCTTGTATGCCTCCAGGTCATCGATAGGCTTTTGTGCCACGCCGCTCTCGGCGGCAGCCACTGCCACTGCCGGCGATACAGTGTAGATCAGACGCGGGTCAAGCGGCTTGGGCAGGATATAGTCGGGCCCGAACTCGAGCCTATGCAGCTTGTAGGCCAGCAGCACCTTCTTAGGCACCTGCTCTTTGGCAAGCGAGGCTATGGCGCGAGCAGCGGCCAGCTTCATCGCATCATTGATCTCGGTAGCGCGGCTGTCGAGGGCCCCACGGAATATGTAGGGGAAGCCCAGCACATTGTTGACCTGATTGGGATAGTCAGAGCGACCCGTAGCCACGATGGCATCGGGGCGGGCGGCCTTGGCATCCTCATAGGTAATCTCAGGGTCGGGATTGGCGAGGGCGAAGATGATGGGACGTGGAGCCATCAGCGACACCATGCCCTTGGTGAGCACATTGCCAACCGAGAGGCCCAAGAACACATCAGCGCCGTCGATGGCCTCGGCCAGTGTGGTGATGTCCGCATCGGTGGCAAATTCGGCTTTCTGTTCGTTCAGGTCAGTGCGCCGCTTGGTAATCGCACCCTTGGAATCACACATTATTATATTCTCGCGCTTCACGCCGAGCAGCACGTACAGGCGACTGCACATGATGGCGGCAGCCCCGGCTCCGTTGACCACAATCTTCACCTTGTCGATCTGCTTGCCCTGTATCTCGAGGGCGTTGAGCAGAGCCGCGCTGGTGATGATGGCGGTGCCGTGCTGGTCGTCGTGCATGATGGGGATGTTGCACTCGGCCTTGAGGCGCTCTTCGATGCGGAAGCACTCGGGGGCCTTGATGTCCTCAAGGTTGATGCCGCCGAATGTCGGGGTCAGGGCCTTGACGATTTCGACAAACTTGTCGGGGTCTTTCTCATCAATCTCAAGGTCAAAACTGTCGAGAGCGCCAAATATCTTGAATAGCAGAGATTTGCCCTCCATCACTGGCTTGGCTGCTTGCGCCCCAATGTCGCCGAGGCCGAGCACAGCGGTGCCATTGCTGATGACAGCCACCAGATTGCCCTTGTCGGTGTATTTATATGCATCGGCGGGATCGGCTTCGATTTTCTCGCACGGATAGGCCACGCCGGGCGAATAGGCCAGGCCCAGGTCGTACTGGGAGAAATATGGCTTGGTGGGCACGACTTCGATTTTGCCGGGTATGGGGTAGCGATGGTATTCGAGAGCAGCTTGGGGAGTTATTTGAGTTGACATAAGCGTAGCATTTTTAGGCGTGGATATATGTAGATAGATCCTCGGCGAGCGTGGCCGAGGTCGATTCTTTACTTATTAACGTACTCGCTCCTGAAAGGTTTGTAGAAAAATTCTCGCTTTAGTTTTGATATTTCAAAGGAAAACCGTAACTTTGTGAATCTTTTGGGAGCCAAGAGCCCCAGAGATATCAACGTGTGTATTAACCTTAAACATTTATTCTCCAAATACCAAGGACTAAACACCAAATACTATTAAGATATGACGATGAAAGAACTGCAACCTCAACGCGTGTTTGAGATCTTCGACGAAATCACCAAGGTGCCTCGCCCATCAAAGCACGAGGAGAAAATCCGCCAGTACCTCCTTGACTTCGCTGCCAAGCACGGCATCGAGAGCAAAACCGACGCCATCGGCAACGTCGTGCTCTACATCCCCGCTACCCCCGGATGCGAAAACGCCCCCACCCTCATCCTCCAAGGACACATGGACATGGTGTGCGAGAGCAACGACAAGAACTTCGACTTCAACAACAATCCTATAACCACCATCGTTGATGGCGAATGGGTGCATGCCGACGGCACTACCCTCGGAGCCGACAACGGCATCGGCGTGGCCGCTGCCCTGGCTATCGCTACCGAGCCCGGTCTCAAGCACGGTCCCATCGAGATACTCACCACAGTGGATGAAGAGACTGGCATGACTGGCGCCAACAATCTCGGCGAGGACATGATCCACGGCTCCATCCTGCTCAACCTCGACTCAGAGGACGATGCCGAGGTATTTATCGGCTGCGCCGGCGGTGTCGACACAATGGCTACATTCACATACAACCGCTCGTTCGCTCCCACCGACTTCCACTACTTCAAGTTTGACATCGCCAACGCTCTCGGCGGCCACTCGGGCGGCGACATCCATCTGGGCCGCATCAACGCCAACAAGCTGCTGGCTCGCTTCATCTGGACTCTGATGCAGAAATTCGAGGTTTCGCTCTGCGAGATCGACGGTGGAAACCTGCGCAACGCTATCCCGCGCGCTGCCCACTCTGTATTCGGCGTACACACCTCTCACAAGGAGCATGTGGTGGCTATGTTCAACCAATTCGCTGCCGATGTCGAGAAGGAATACCGCTCATTCGAGCCTACATTCCAACTCACTCTCGATACCCATGACAAGCCTGACTTCGCTGTCGACAACGAGACTGGCATCAAGCTGATCGAGGCTCTCTACGCTGCTCCTCACGGAGTAATCTCTATGAGCCATGATCTGGAGGGTCTGGTTGAGACTTCGACCAACCTCGCATCTGTCAAGATGCGCCCCGACAACGAGATCGTGGTTTGCACCAGCCAGCGCTCATCGGTTGAGAGCCGCAAGTGGGACATCGCACATCAGGTCGAGGCCCTCTTCACCCTGGCCGGAGCCAAGGCTACCCATGGCGACGGATATCCCGGTTGGACTCCCAACATGAAGTCGCCCATCATGAAGATTGCCAGCGACGCTTATGAGGAACTCTACGGCGTTAAGCCCGCCATCAAGGCTATCCATGCCGGCCTGGAGTGCGGCCTGTTCCTCACCAAGTTCCCGCACCTCGACATGGTATCGTTCGGCCCGACCCTCCAAGGCGTGCACAGCCCGTCGGAGCGCATGCACATCCCGGCAGTTGAGCGCTTCTACGAGCAGCTCAAGCGCATCGTCGAGAAAGTCGCCGACACCAAAGAATAATCCCCCTACGCACAGTGCGTAGCACGGCTCTTGTCTGTTAACCATCGACAAGGAAACAGCAGCGCACAGTGCGTAGCACGGCTCTTGTCTGTTAACCATCAGCAAAGAATCAGTAGCGCACAGTGCGTAGCACGGCTCTTGTCTGTTAACCATCAGCAAAGAATCAGTA
>JAJBUH010000157.1:13118-21217 GCA_020860445.1 Bacteroidales bacterium
GCGCACAGTGCGTAGCACGGCTCTTGTCTGTTAACCCCACATGCAGTGCGTCAGCACGGAATGTGGGGTTGCTTTCAAAAACGGCACACCTCTTAGAGTGCGTAGCACGGCTCTCAAGAACAAAACAAGAGCCAAGAAATAGACAAAGAATTGTAAAGCTATGTTAAAATCTCCCATTTCTTGGTAGATTTATCATTTTTTCTAACCCTATTGAGGAGATATTTGGTAATTTTGTGTCTTCTAAAACCAACCCACAAACCAACCTGCGTATGAAGAAACTCTTTACTCTCGCACTTATCGCTGCCTGCGGCCTCTGCGCCAAGGCTACCGACGTGGTCGATGTTATCAGCGCCGAAACCGTAACATTCGGCGAAACCTATGTTGAGCAAGAAGTGACCTTCCCATCGGGAGCCACCTATCTTATTACAGCCAAGGACGAAGGCGACGGTCCGCAATTCAAGGCTGGCAAGGGCGGCATCGCCGTCAAGACCTCGGCCGGTATCCTCAAATCCATCACTGTGGAATGGCCTAAGAAGAGCAACGAGGATATGCTCGTGCTTGGTGGCACTGAGGCTTATACCGCCAGCGACACCTCTCTGAGCGGCACCGAGCTCGGCACCGTAGCCTTTGAGAAAAACAGCACCGTCACTTTGGATATAGAGGGCGAATGGCCATATTTCGCTCTTACCTCAACTGTCGTCAATGAGAAGGCTTGCACTTTCACCTCGATTTCCATCACTTGGTCAGAGACTTCGGGAATCAGCGCAATCGACGCTGAGGCTCAAGCCCCGATCTACTACACCCTGCAAGGCATCCAGGTCGCCAACCCCACCTCGGGTCTCTACATCCGCGTTGCCGGCAACCAAGCCACCAAGGTGCGCATCCCATAAAATAATCGATACACAATTGGTGGGGTAGGAATCCTAAGCAACCTAGGATTCCTACCCTACCAATTTTGATACCGTAGGCATCCTAGGAATCCTAGGATGCCTATTTAGTCTAATACTGTAGGAATCCTAGGATGCCTAGGATTCCTACTCCATCAAAATGGCGTTATAAAATCGGCGAGGAGGGGGTGGTGCTTGTCTTTTTCGCTGAGGATGGCATCGGCCACCGGGATGCGCCAATCGATGCCGAGGCTCTGGTCGAGGATGCTGATGCCGCCATCAGCCTGGGGTGCGTAGAAGTTGTCGCACTTGTACTGGAAGATAGCCTCGGGGCTGAGCACGGCAAAGCCGTGGGCGAAGCCGCGAGGGATGAACAGCTGGCGATGATTATCGGCAGTGAGTTCTACTGCCACATGCTTGCCGTAGGTGGGCGACTCGCGGCGCAGGTCGACAGCAACGTCAAGCACCGAGCCAACCACGCAGCGCACCAGCTTGGCCTGAGTGAACGGTGGCACCTGGAAGTGCAAACCGCGCATTACGCCATACGATGACTTGCTCTCGTTGTCCTGAACGAAATTTACCTTGCCCACCAGGTCAAGAAATGTCTCCTGGTTGTAGCTCTCGAAGAAATATCCGCGAGAGTCGGGGAAAACGCGTGGCTCAAGGATAACCACGCCCTCGATGTCAGTCTTTATCAGATTCATATATTTGGGTTTTGGTATTTGGTCTATAGAAAGGAGGGAGGGAGGACCACCGAGCCGAAGGCCCGTGGCACTCGACTGCCCTACTTATTTTTCATTTTTCACTTTTCATTCTTCATTAGATTTTTGATGGTGGCAGCGATGCTGCGGGCATCGTCCTCGGTGACGTAGGGACCGCTGGGGAGGCACAGGCCGCGAGCAAACAGGGATTCGCTGGTGCCATTGATGTAGGCGGCACAGCCGCGATACACGGGCTGGCGGTGGAGTGGTTTCCAGAGCGGACGCGTCTCCACTCCCTCGGCGGCAAGCCGCTGCCGTATCGCCTCGACATTGGCATTGGGCTGGCAGTCGGTGGTTCCAATCTTGTCATAAGCCGTCTCTTGCCCCTCGACATGCGCCTCGGGCGAAATCAGAATGGTATTGAGCCAGAAATTAGAATCAAAGTCGGCGTTGGGATTGCCATGGAATGTGATCAGCGGATGGTCGGCAAATTCCTCTTGGTAAATCTTGGCCATTAGGCGATGATGCGCCAGGTGGCGCTCAAGCGCCTCCATCTGGCCTCGGCCTATCGCCGCGCTAATGTTGCTCAGGCGGTAGTTGTAGCCGATATGCTCGTGCTGATAATAAGGATAGGGTTCGCGAGCCTGGGTAGCCAAGAATAGGGCATGCTTGCGCGCCTCCTCGTCAGGGCACACCAAGGCGCCCCCTCCCGAGGTGGTTATCATCTTGTTGCCGTTGAACGACAACACTCCGTACCGCCCCAGCGTGCCGCACGGCTCCCCCCTATACTCGCTACCCAGAGCCTCGGCCGCATCCTCAATCACCGGGATGCCATAGCGCTCTGCCACTGCATGAATTTCATCCCACTTGGCCGGCATGCCATATAGGTCAGCCACCACAATGGCTCGTGGCTTGCGCCCAGTGGCGGCTATGCGCGTAGAGATTGCCAGGTCGAGTAGACGCGGATCCATATTCCAGGTCTCAGCCTCTGAATCAACCAATACGGGCTTGGCTCCAAGGTAAAAGATAGGATTCGACGAGGCGCAAAATGTCATCGACTGCACAATCACCTCATCGCCAGCCTTGACCCCGCACCCCTCCAGTGCCAGGTGCACGGCGGCTGTACCAGAGCTGAGGGCAAGCAAGCCCCCTTCCCAGCCCCCTAACCCCCTAAAGGGGGAATTGCCATGCTGGGACTCGCTTAGGGGCTCCCCCTTTAGGGGGCTGGGGGGCTGAAGCCTTTTTGTCAATACCTCCTCAAACGCATCGACATCGGGGCCGAGAGGCACCACCCAATTGTCGGCAAAGGCCCTCTCGACATATTTTATTTCGGTGCCTCCCATGTGGTTGAGGCACAACAGTATGCGGCGATTCATGGCTACACCTTTGTTTATTATGGTTTTTTCAACTGCAAAGGTACGATTTTTTGAGGAGAAATTCGTAACTTTGCCAATTGATTAGAACAACCAAGCATGAAAATATTCTCTACAGATCAGATTAAGGCCATTGTGCAGTACACCATCGAGCACGAAGGCGTCACAGAGCTCGACCTCATCGAGCGCGCTGCCAAAGGCATCGCCGATGAGATCAAGAAGCGCTGGAAGCCCTCGAAGCGCACTGTGGTGTTTGCCGGCTGGGGCAACAACGGTGCTGATGCCCTCGCCGCTTCGCGTCTGCTGCTGGCCGAGGGATTCGATCCCGAAATCTATCTCTTCAACATCGGCGGCTCGCGCCTCGGCGAGGACTGCAAAGCATGCCGCGACCGCCTATTGGAGGAATTTCCCAACGCACGCCTCACAGAAATCACACAAAAATTTGACATCCCGGAACTCGACAACCGCACCCTCGTAATAGACGGACTATTCGGCAGCGGCCTCAACCGAGCCCTGCCACAAAGTTTCAGTGTGATAATCCGCTCGATTAACGAATCCAACGCCGACATCGTATCGATTGACCTGCCCTCTGGCCTATTTGGCGACTGGAATGGAAACACAATCAACAACAACATAATCCATGCCACGCTGACCATCGCTATCGAGTTCCCACGCATCTCTTTCTTTATCGACGACAATGCCGAGCTGATTGGCGAGTGGACAGTGGTCAACATCGGCCTCAGTCCCAAGGCTATCCGTCAGGCCCCCTACACATTTTACCTACTCACTCGCAATGATGTGCGACGCATATTGCAACCCCGCTGGCCCGAGCATTACAAGAATGCTTACGGGAGCGCCCTGATTTGCGCCGGCTCGTATGGCATGATGGGAGCTGCCGTGCTCGCGGCTCGCGGCTGTCTGCGCGCCGGCGTGGGCAAACTCACTTGCCATGCTCCGCGATGCGGCTACTACATCATGCAGACCTCGGTGCCATCGGCAATGTTCGACCTCGACCCCCACGATGTGGCGATATCCGAGATTACCCTCAAGCACGACTTTAAGGCCGTGGGCATCGGCCCCGGCATAGGCACTGGCGACATCACCATCAACGCCCTCGAGAATTTCTTGAAGCTGGCCAATGCCAACGGGCGCGCATTGGTGCTCGATGCCGATGCCCTCAACTGCATCGCCCTGCGACCGCTGATGCTCAACTATCTGCCCGTGATGTCGGTGCTGATGCCCCACGCTGGCGAGTTTGACCGCCTGTTTGGAGCCCAGGGATCCGCCGAAGCGCGTCTGCGCAAAGCTATGGAGATAGCCCAGACCTACAATGTGGTGATTGTGCTCAAGGGTCGATACACCGCCGTGGTGCGTCCCGATGGCAAGGTGCATCTCAACTCATCGGGCTCGCCCGCCCTCGCCACTGCTGGCAGCGGCGATGTGCTCACTGGCGTTATCACGGCCTTGATGGCCCAAGACTACAAACCCGAGACTGCTGCCATCATCGGCGCTTTCATCCACGGTGTGGCTGGCGAAATCAGCGAGATGACCCATGGCACCTACGGCACTACTGCCGAAGACATTGCCGACAACATCGGCCGCGCCATCAAGCAGATTATGGAATGAAAAATGAAAAGTGAAAAATGAAAAATAAGAAACTCTTTTCTCTGGCTCTACTGGCCATAGCCTTGGGTGCCCAGGGACAGACCGTAAGCAAGCTCTCGGCCACCAAGGCCAATGATTACGGACTGATATATTCGCTCCCCAACACTGTGCTCGACATCACTATCGAATCTGAATTTGTCGAGCGCACCCCTGGTGAATTTTACAATTACGCCAAGCGCAACCTCAACGCCCAAAATGCCATCACCGAGCCATCGATTACTGCTCGCGTCAAGAGCTTCACCATCACGCCCCGTGGCGAGGCCGACCCCGAGAATCGCTGGGTAGTGGATTTCAAGGGCGGTGGTATCGTCAACATGTACCTCAACGAGGCCAACGTGCCAGTGGCTATCAATACCGAGGATTTCAAGCTACCGGCCAAGCCTAAGCTGCCTGAGCCGCAGGCAGCTGAGCCAACACCGCTCGAAAGTCCGGCAGCCCAACAAGCCATCACTCAGGATATGATTCTGAGCTCATCGACCTCAAAGCGCGCCCAGCTCGCTGCAGAGCGCATATTCGAGCTGCGCGAGAATCGCAGCGACCTGATTTCCGGCCAAGCCGACAACACTCCGCCAGACGGCAAGTCAATGCAACTCGCCCTTGACAACCTTTCGGCTCAAGAGGCTGCCCTCACGGCTATGTTTGTCGGCACCGAGCGCCGTTGGACCGAGGTTACGACCCTGACTTATGTGCCTTATGATGAGGAGGTCAAGAATTTCATTCTCGCTCGCCTCTCACCCTCGGCTGGGATTGTGGGCAGCGACGACCTGACCGGTATCCCCATCTACCTGTCGATGGAGATACTGTCGCAGGGCGAGATGCCTAAGGACGACAAAGGCGTGACCAAACCATTTCCGAAAAATGGTGTAGCCTACCAGGTGCCTGGCACGGCCTTGATTTCCTTGACTTATGACGGCCAAGAGATTGCCTCAAAGCAGGTTGACCTCGCCCAACTTGGCATCACTTACGGCATAGACCCAAAATTATTCAACGACAAAAAGGCCCCTGCCTCAGTGACTTTTGACCCCGCGACCGGTGCTATCCTCTCGCTCGTTGTATCAAAATGATGCCTCGCGCGAGCGTGAACCAAAAATACTCATACGCGTTATAAAGATGAACGTTTCAACTACATCTGCCTATGAGAGCTTACCATGCACTGCTTGCGTTAATACTTGTGTCCACCCCCTTGCGCAATTCGGCGCAAGGGGTTGAGCATTTGGCTGCGCGATTGGCCCAGATGCCAGAATATGAGGCTGATGTCAAATTTGAGGTACTGCTGCCATCGGCCGAAGACCCAGTGACTTATGATGTGGCTCTGCAGAGCCAACTGCCAGCTCAGACTGATACCCTGTCTCCTTGCGACTTCCTGATTCGCTGGGAGGCTATGTCTAATTCTGGTCCTCGTGAGGGTTTCTCAGCTTACTTCGACGGTAACTACTATCGCTATCGCAATCAGCGATTGCAAGAATATCACTTCGAGTCATCACCCCAAGCCTTTATTCCCTCTGGCCCGGGCAGCCAACTCACCACTGGCGTACACAGCAGCGACCAATTCGCCCCTCTATTGCCCCAGTTCCTGAGCCTAAAGATGGCCGAAATGGCTGCCAATCCCGACGCTTATGTTTACACATTCCATCCCGACACTATTGTCGCTGGTCGGCGCTCAATCGTGGTGGATGGCACGCGCCGCAATGCCGGGTATGATGCCGAATATTTCACTTACGTTTACGATTACGATACAGCACAGCCGGTGCTGATTGACCGCACCACAAGCCCCGGCTCAATCAGCGAACAATTGGTCACCGCTACCTACACCCCTCCATCATCAGCCCCAATCCAGATTACCGAGGAGGCAATGATAGAGCAGTGGCCTGAGGTGTTTGAGAAATATCGCCAGAGCACTTTCCGAGCCGAGAGCTTGGTGGGAAATCCCCTCCCCGACTTCTCAGCGCAGATATTGGGCACCGACCAACGCATTCACTATAATCGCGGCGAGGGATTTCAGTCGCCGACAGTGATTGTCTTTCTTGATCCGGCAGTGTCATCCACCACTGCAACCATCGAGGCTGTGCGTCAGGCTATGGAGCAATTGCCCATGCCGATTGATGCCCTCTGGGCTTTTAACACTAATGACACCGCAGAGATTGAGGAGGTTATCCTTCCCCTGGGACCGAGCGAGAAGGCCCTCCCCTCATCCGGAGCACTGATACGCAATTGCGGCATCACTTTATTCCCCACCTTAGTGCTGGTCGACAGCCAAGGGATTGTGAAAGATGTAATCACCGGATTCAACAATCAGCTCGCCTCCCTTGTTATTCAAAAGGCAATCCTCATCAACTGAGTCCCCCTCCCACTCTTTGCCCCCTCCCCCTCTTTGCGCGTTTGCGCCTTTGCCCCTTTGTTAAATTTACCTTATACCACTCACAACTTATAACTCAAAACTCATAACTATCAAATGGAGACCGTATTCTTCAAAGGCACACCCTGCCACACCTACGGAACTGTTCCCGCTGCAGGCGACAAAGCTCCCTGCTACGACCTCGTAAGCAAAGACCTCGCCGAAGTGCGCTGCAACGACTTCCCCGGCAAGCGCGTCGTGCTCAACGTATTCCCCAGCCTCGACACCCCCGTATGCGCCGCTTCGGTGCGTCGCTTCAACCAAGAGGCTGCTGCCCTGGCCGACACTGTGGTGATCTGCGTGTCGATGGACCTTCCCTTCGCTATGGCTCGCTTCTGCTCAGCCAACAATATCGAGAATGTGATCGCTGCCTCAGCTTTCCGTTCGCCTATGTTTGGCCAGAAATATGGCTTGCAGATGGTCGACGGTCCTCTCGCTGGCCTCTTGGCTCGCGCCGTCATCATTCTTGACCCCGACCGCAATGTCATCTACCGCGACTTGGTTGAGGAAATTACTCACGAACCCGACTACGAAGGCGCCCTCTCGGTGCTTAAAGGCAAGAACTAAACCATTATGACGCAGGCCGAAATAGACTGCGCCTACATGCATGCAGCCCTGCAAGAGGCTCGACAAGCCGGCGCCGAAGGGGAAATCCCCATCGGCGCCGTAGTGGTTTGCAATGGGCGCATCATCGGGCGAGGACACAATCTCACCGAGCGTCTCAATGATGTGACGGCTCATGCCGAGATGCAAGCCATCACGGCCGCTTGTGCCACCCTCGGGGGCAAGTATCTGACCGGTTGCACCCTCTATGTCACTGTTGAGCCATGTCTGATGTGCGCTGGTGCTATCGCCTGGGCGCAAGTCAGCCGCATCGTCATCGGCGCTGCCGACCCCAAGCGCGGCTATTCGACCTACGTCAATGGTTCCCCCTTTCACCCCAAGGCTCTCCTCGCCACCGGTGTCCTCGATGACGAGTGCCGCACCCTCATGCAATCCTTCTTCAAATCCCGCCGCTAACTCTTGACTTTTGACTTTTGACTCTTGACTTTTGACTCTTGACTTTTGACTCTTGACT
>JAJBUH010000265.1 GCA_020860445.1 Bacteroidales bacterium
ACCCGGATGGCCATTCTTCATTATTCATTTTTCATTTTTCATTCTTCATTTTTCATTTTTCATTCTTCATTCTTCATTCAAGACGTCCTGCTGCTCTCAGGTATTCTGTCTCGTAGATCTTGTATTGGGTGCGAGCCTCTATGAGGTTGGAGCGCGCCTGGTGCCATTGGCTTTGAGCCTCAAGCAGGTCGGTAACAGTGCACAATCCCACATCAAATCGGTCTTGCACTACCCTCAGCGCCTCGGCTGCTTGTTCCAGACCGGTCGATGCCGTAGCGATCATCGAGTAGGCGGTGGTCAAATTCTGGCGCGAGTTGCGCAGCTGCAAGTCAAGCAGTTTGGTATTTTTTCCAATTCGAGCTGGGCATTCTGCACTGCTATCTTCTTTTGCTTCACCTTTTTGCAACCCTCGCCCCAGTTGACCAGAGGGATGTTTACTGAGAGGACGGCAAGGCCGAAGTTGTCATTTATCTTCTGGGTATAGGGGATGTATCCGCCCATTCCATCGCTGGCAGTGCCTTTGAGCTTCATATTCCCATACCAATTGTACATGGCCGACAGGCCCACTGTGGGCAGGAAGTCGCCGCGAGTAAGCTTTACTTGTTGCTTAGCCGCTTGGATTTGCTTGTTGAGCAACTGGTACTCTGGTCGATCTTCAACACCGCCGCCGAGCGAGAAAAACTCCATAGGGCTTGCAATTGTCATAGCCGTGTCTACCGGCTCGATTGGGGTGTCATAGTCCACGCCGATGATGCGGCACAGGCCCATGCGGCACATGTCGATGCCGCTCTCTACCTTTTCGATCTGGTACTTCACATCGCTGCGCTTTGCCTCAAGGCGGAGCATATCGGCGCGTGTCGACATTTCGGCCGACACCGATGCCTCGACCTGCTGGTATGCCTCCTCGACATACTGCAGCAAAGACAGGAGCATCTGCTGCTTCTCGAGCACCGCTATGTAGGTCCAATAGGCATTGTCGGCATCGCATACCACATCGAGCCGGGTAGCGGTCGATTGCAGCTGCTTGGCATCGCGGCCTATCTCGGCCAGCTTGATTCCGGCGGTAATCTTGCCTCCGGCCCACACTGGCTGCGTTAGGCTCAGCCCAGCCGACCAAGCGCCGTGCATCACAAAGTCCATGCCGCTCATATCCATGTTGGGAGCCATATAGAATCCCATAGCCGAGCCCGACAGGCGAGGCAAACGGTTTGTCTTGGCCACGCCCACATCTAAGGAGCCCTGCGTAGCTTCGTTGCGGGCGATAGCCACATCCTCGCTCGAGGCTACGGCCATCTCAATGCATTGCTGGTGCGAGAGCCTCATCGGCGACTGCGCTTGCATGGCTATCGCGGCCAGCAATGCGGCGCCCATTATCATAGTTTTCATCGTCATCATTATTTTCAAGGTTCGGTTTTGTCACGTCTCCATCAGAGATAAACACTACGTAGAGGAGAGGCAAGAGGAGCAAGGTAATAAGGGTGCCAACCAGCAGTCCGCCCATGATGGTAATGGCCAATGAGCCGTACATCGGGTCGGGAATCAGGGGAATCATACCAACAATAGTAGTGGTAGATGCCAAGAGCACTGGTCTTACGCGCGAGATGGTAGCATCGATGGCGGCTTGCCTTACGGTATATCCTTTCTCTCGCATCAAGCGGTCAGCCTCGTCGACAAGCACGATGGTATTCTTGGTCATCATGCCCATCAGACCCATCATGCCAATGATAGCCATAAAGGTAAAGGGCGTAGAGGTAAAGAAGAGGGCCGGTGTGATGCCGCAGAGGATAAACGGCAGACAGAGCAAAATCACAATCACACGCTTCCAGCGCTCAAACAATAGCAACAGCACCACCAGCATCACGAATATCATCAATGGCATGTATTTGTAGAGATTACCCATGCCTTCGTTTTGCAATTCCTGCTCGCCAATCCATTTCATGCTGTAACCTTGCGGCAGAGGGATAGCCTCGATTTGGGGAGTAATCTTCTCCAATATCTTAGCCGGGGTGGCAAATTCGTTGTCGCCATCCGGGTCGCACTCTACCTCAATGGCGCGAGCGCCATTGAAGCGGTAGATGGCATTCTCCTCCGACACCAACCGGTGTCCGCGCACCACACTACCCACCGTAGCTACTGTGCCGGTCATGTTCCATACTGGCATTTCGTCTGGGTCAGTGATAAGCGAACCGTCAGCATTCCTCACTTGCAGGTTAACCATCAGCATCTTATCAGCATCGGCCATGACGCCTACGGTCATGCCCTCGGTAACTGCTTGCAGAGCGTTGGCGATATCGCCGCGCTTGATACCCGAGCGGGCACCATCACTGGTGTCATAGTCGAATGTCCACGAGGCTGAGCGCGGTTTCCAGTTGTCTTGCACAGAGTAGGCGTCGACATAGGGGCATGCTCTCATGATTTCCTGAGCTTGCGCGCTCAAATCTCTAAGCACCATAGGATCTGGGCCTGAGAATTGCACCTCTACGGTATGCGAGGTCGCAATTGAGAAATTGTACTTTCGTATGCGTGCGTAAGCATCGGGATAGTTGGTGCGGATATAGTCGCGCACTTGCGGAATCACAGCCACCACTCCCTTATAGTCGGGGCAGTCGATGATCAGTTCGCCGTAGGCTGTGCCGCCATTGTTCATCGGGCGCACCAGGCAATAGCGAGCTGGAGGTCCGCCCACGCTTGCAGCAACCCTCTCGATGCCCGGCATGCGCATCAGCGTGTCAGAGATAGCGAGCAGGTCGGCCTTTACTTGGTCGGGACTGGTCTGCGGGGACATCTGGTACTCAACCACGAATTGCTTGTACTCAAAGTCGGGGAAGAAACGATTCTTGACAAAATTCATGCAGAACAGAGCCAAACCGAGCACCATCAAAGCTGCCACAAGCGATGTCTTGGTATGACCAGTGACCCAGGTCACTGCCGTGCGCATAGTGCTGTACACGGGGCCGCTGTAAATCTGAGCCTCCTCGTCGGCCCCCTTTGCGTTAGCCGCAGCCCCCTTTGCGCCTTTGCCCCTTTGCGCCTTTGCCGTTTCCTCCCTCGGCAAAAATCTCTTGCAGAAAAATGGCACTTGCACCAGAGCCAACACCCAGCTCACCAACAGGCTCACCGCCAACACCAAGAATAGGTCGTGAGCGTATTCGCCAGTCGAGTCGGAAGCCAAGAATATGCTGATAAATGTGGTAGCCGCAATAATGGTAGCACCGAGCAGGGGCATTGCCGTGAGCTTGCCAGTGCGGTATAGCCACTGGTTCATCGGCAGACCGCGCTTGCGGTCCTTGAGTATTCCGTCCATCACCACAATGGCGTTGTCGACAAGCATGCCCATTGCCACGATGAAGGCTCCGAGCGAGATGCGCTGCAGCGTGGTGCCGAGCTGCATCAGTATCGGGAACGAAGCGCAAATCGTCAAGATCAGGCCCACGCCGATAATCATGCCTCCGCGCCATCCCATCGAGAACACCAAGAGCAGAATCACAATCAGCACCGACTCGACCAGATTGACCATAAACGAGTTGATGGCCTCGCTCACCTTGTCGGGCTGGAAAAATATCTTGTCGGTTGTCAAGCCTACGGGCAGACGCTGCATCACCTCGGCGAGCTTGGCATCGACCTCTTTGCCCAAGTCTGGGACAACCACGTTATCCTCCATAGCGAGGCAGATAGCCAGAGCCGGTTGCCCATTGACGAAGAATCCGTTGGTGTGAGGCTCTTTGAAAGCGCGCTCCACTGTGGCCACATCGCCAAGGCGTATGCGGCGCCCATCCATAGTGGGGATGTACAGGTTGCGTACGTCGTCGACTGTATTGATCATCGTATCCACACGCATGGCTATGCGCTGATTGTCGGCTGAGAACAGGCCAGAATCGACCGGCTTGCCCACGTCTTGCAGAGCCAGCATGATTTGGGTCGGCAGGATGCCATTTTGCGAAATCATTGCCTTGTCGAGGATGATATTGACAGTCTCATCGCGGTTGCCAATGATGTTGACTCTCTTTACGCCCTTGATGCCTACCAACTCGCGGCGTATCAGCTTGGCGTATTCATAGAGCTCGGGGTAATCATAGCCCTCGCCTTGCAGCGAATAGAAGATGCCGTAGACATCCATCTGGTCATCGATTACCAAAGTGGCCACACAGCCATTCGGCAGCGAGGCTTGGATATCGTTGGCTTTGCGGCGCAGCAGGTCGAAATGCTGCTCCAGGTCCTCCATCAGCACGGTCATCTCAAACTCGACTGAGAACATCACCATGCCTTGCTGCACATCGGTCTTGATTTTCTTGACATCTGGGAGGGTGCGCAGCGCATCCTCAACCGGCTGGGCTACTTGCAGCTCCATCTCGTGCACGCTGGCTCCAGGCCTCGACACCACCATCATCACTTGCTTGACTGGCACTGCCGGGTCTTCGAGCTTTGGCATTTGCATAAATGCAAGCACTCCGCCTATGACGATGGCCACCAGCAGCGACCACATCAAGGTGGGCCGTTCCACCAAATATTTCACTATCTTCATCAGAGCAGTCCTCCTACGTTGGTGCTACATTCGCGGTCCAGAATCTCTACTTTGTCGCCTTGGTGCAGGTGCTTAACACCGGCCTTAACCACGCGGTCGGCTCCGCTGATGCCTTGCTCGACCACGGCCATGCCGTCGGTGCTGAGGGTGGACAGACGCAGTTCGCGCTTCTGCACTGTGGCATCATCGCCTACCACCCATACGCATGGGGTTGCGCCCTCGTAGAATAAGGCGGTCACGGGGATTGACCAGGCAGTGGCAGTTTGCTCCTCGGCACCGCTGACATTGAATGTAACCGCTGCGTTTGCGCCCGATGCCATAGCCATATTGGCTGATGACGGGAAGCGCAGCAGCATCTTGTACATCTGGGTACCGTCGGTCTTAGGAGTGATGCTCACCAGGCTCATGTCATAGTTTTGGTCGCCAATCTGGGCTTGGAATCCGCTCAGGCTCTGGCGCTGGCGATAGATGTCGACGGGTATGTTCACCTCGACTTGCATATCTGTGGCATCGATGAGCGACAGCACCGGGGTACCGGCATCGACCATCTCGCCGGTGTGGAAAAACACATCTTCGACATAGCCGCTGGCGGGCGAGTAGAGGCGAGTATAGTCTACTTGGTTTTGCTTGGCTTTCATCTGAGCTTCGGCTTGTTCGAGGCCCGACTGGGCTTTCTCGTATTCGTTGGCCGAGACGCTGCCGCGCTCATAGAGCTGCTTGACACGCCCCACCTCGCTTTTGAGTTGGGTGTATTGCGACTGAGCCGCATCGAGTGCTATCTGATAGTCGACATCATCAAGGGTAGCGATCAGTTGCCCTTTGCTCACATAGTCGCCCTCCTTGACCTGGATGGTCATGAGCTGACCAGCCGACTTGAAGGCGGCTTTTACATTTTGCGCTTCTTTCACTACGCCGGGGAGACTCACTTGGCCTCCTCCGGTCCCAGCGAGCTGGGGAGTAGACACTATGATCGTGCGCACCTGCTCGGTGCTCTGGGTCTTGTCGCATCCGGTGGTAATCAGCATCGCAGCCACGGCTGCTGCCAACATTAGCCTTTTCATCATGGTGATTATTGCCAATATAAATGGATTGATAAATACTTTTTCTTGCCGATCAGAAATGTGATCTTTTACTGTGTGCAAAGTTACGGATTTTCGGTTAATAAGAGAGTGTTACTGTAACCCAAATAATACCCATTTATTCCATAATTTTTGCCAATTGGTCGAATAGTGGCGCGCTTCAGACTATTCTACCCTCCCTTTTGACCACACTTCTTAATCTTTTTTATTCATTATTGAGTGGTCAGTACGCTTTTTTTCAGTAACTTTGCAGTTCCAATCAGGCATAAAGAAATGGAAGGATTGCAACGCAAGATAGTGATAGTTGCGGTGGTGCTGGTCTGCATCGCCACTTTCTTTGTGAACAACGACACCATTGCCCCCGACATCATGGAATCGCGCAACATCATCACTGCCCGCGAGATGGTCTACGATGGCCATTGGCTCGTGACCACCATGAATGGCGACCTGCGCCTCGAGAAGCCACCCCTGCCCACTTGGTGCACCGCCATAGCCG
Source organism: Bacteroidales bacterium (assembly GCA_020860445.1). Lineage (GTDB taxonomy): Bacteria > Bacteroidota > Bacteroidia > Bacteroidales > Muribaculaceae > CAG-873. The sequence goes on from JAJBUH010000265.1 coordinate 6,098, forward strand.
AAATCCTCCGTCCCGACAGCATAGCCATGCAGCGGTCGATGGCCGCAGTGGCGGCTCTGCTGATGGTGTTCTTCTTCTGGAAGATAGCTCGGCGAGTGCTCAAGATTGACCCACTGATGCCCACGCTGCTGCTGTGCACATGCTACAATGTAGTGCTGATGGGACGCACGGCCTCGTGGGACATTTATTGCCACGCTTTCATGCTTGGCGGCATCTACTTTTTCGCCTTGGCGTGGATGGAAGGGCCGGGTCGAAAAGCGTGGCTAAACATGCTGGCTGCGGGCGTGATGACGGGATTGTCGATTATGAGCAAGGGCCCAGTGTCGCTCTATGCCCTTTTCTTGCCTTTCCTCATATCTTTCTGGATAGTTTATCGCCCATCGATGCGAGGCAAATGGTGGGCCCTGATAGCGATGATAGTGGTGGCCCTGGTGGTAGGCGGATGGTGGTACGCGCTAATCCATTTCCTTCACTCTGATTCATTGCAAGCCGTGGTGGAGAAGGAATCTGGCTCGTGGGTCAATCGCAACGTTAGGCCATGGTGGTACTATTGGAAATTCTTCCTCGAGACTGGGTGCTGGTCGCTGCTGCTCATCACGGCTATGTGCTATTGGGTGCCGGTCACTGGCAGCTGGAAACGCGACTTTGGCAAGATTTCCCGGCCTTGGCTTTTCTCCCTGGCTTGGATGCTCGCGTCACTGATACTGTTGTCGTTCTTGCCCGAAAAGAAAAGCCGCTATCTGCTGCCCATCCTCATCCCGGCTGCCTACCTAATGGGCTGCCTGATACTGCATTGGCGCGACATATTCGCCTCATATACCCGAGGCACAGTGGCCGACCGAGTGTGTTTCCGCATCAATGCCTACCTGCTGGCGGCAGTGGTTGCGTCTCTCCCAGCGCTTGGATGGGTGTTTGCCACTAAGCCAGGATATATGTCCTTGCCCCTATGGATTGTGCTGACGGTAGTGTGTGCCGCTATTGCGGCATGGCTAATATGGTCAGCGATAAAGCTTAGGCCGCTCGCCATGGTGGCTGCCATCACGATGCTCTTTGTGTATGCCGAATGTTGCGTGATGCCCAGCACCCGCAATATCATCAACAATCCCGAGATGCACAGCATAGCTGCCACGCGCCAGATACCTGCCCTGCAGGGAGTGCCTTTCTATTCGCTGCCACAAGATTCGCTTAGGATTGAGCTGGTATACGCCGCCAATCGCAAAATACGGCCCTTGACCTCGACTGCGCCCGACTCTCTGCGCCATCTCATGCCTTTTGTGATCCTCACTCATGGCCCTGTTGGCAACTACCTGCCAACTCAGCTATGGCAGTATGCCGACAGCACATACATCGATACTTACGACGACAACCGTCGCCCAAGCAATAATAAGCGCCATAGTCCCGTATTTGTATATGACGCATACTTAATCACCCCTCGCCAATAAGAATAAAACCATTGATATTCACCCTAATTAAGTAACTTATCATTTTAAATCAAAATATGGCGAAGGAACCACAGATTCACACAGATTTACACAGATTCAACCATTTAGGAATCTGTGTAAATCTGTGTGAATCTGTGGTTCCTTACGATCTTTAAATAATATCCAAGTTAGACCTGAATTTATGAATTACGACCTCACGATAATAGTGCCTGTCTACAACGAAGAAGACAATATGCCGGCCCTCGAAGAGCGCTTGGGCAAGTTTTTGCCGACATGCAAGTGCTCGGCTTGCGTGCTTTTTGTCGATGATGGCTCCAAGGACAAGAGTCTGCCTCTCATCAAAGACATCTGCGCCCGCAATAAGGATTTCTATTACATCTCCTTTGCCCAAAATCGCGGACTGAGCGCCGCAATGAAGGCTGGCATCGACCATGCCACCTCGCCTTACGTGGGATACATCGATGCCGACTCGCAGACTGCTCCCGAGGATTTCAACCTGCTCGTTGACTATATCAAGGATTACCCCTTGGTGATGGGCATACGCGCCAATCGCAAGGACACCGGATTCAAAAAACTGCAAAGCAAAATCGCCAATGGTTTTCGCCGCATGATGACCCACGATGGAGTGCAGGACACTGGCTGCCCCCTCAAAATCATGCACACCGACTATGCCAAGCGCGTGCCTTTCTTTACTGGCATGCATCGATTCTTGCCCGCGCTGATATTGCTGCAAGACGGCGGCAAGGTCAAGCAAGTGCCGGTGCGCCATTTCCCGCGCACAGCGGGTGTGAGCAAATACCACCTGTGGAACCGCTTGGTAGCACCCTTTATGGACTGCTTCGCCTATCGGTGGATGAAGAAACGCTATATCAATTACACCATCGCCGATCAGAATCTCAAATAGCCTCTGCCTCGACCTATGATATATGTAATTGGATTTTTGGCCCAAGCCTTGTTCTCGGCGCGCATCCTGGTGCAATGGATCATGTCGGAGCGCGCTAAGCGAGTGCTCTCGCCATCGATATTCTGGGAGCTGAGCCTTGCCGCAGCCTACCTGCTGTGCATCTACGGCTGGCTGCGCCACGACTTCGCCATTGTGCTTGGCCAATTCATATCATATTACATCTATCTGTGGAACCTGAATATGAAGGGCGTGTGGCGACGCATCCCTTGGATATTCCGAGCCGCACTGGTGCTGACACCCATAGTGGCCATCGGATTTGTCATTGACAATTTTGGCACATTCGTCAATGAATTTTTTCGCAACGAAGACATACCCATCGGCCTATTGGTGTATGGCTCGGCTGGCCAGGTACTATTCACTCTCCGATTTATTTACCAATGGCTCTACTCCAGCGCTGAGCATGAATCGATGCTTCCGCCCGGATTTTGGATCATCAGTTTGGCGGGGTCAATCATCATAGTCAGTTATGCGATCGTGCGCCTCGACCCAGTTCTCATACTGGGCCAGGCTTGCGGATTAGTAGCCTATATCCGAAATCTCATCATAGGGATTCGGCAAAAACAAAATCCAGAAAAATATGCCAAACCTTAAAACCATTCTCCGCATCTTTGCCGATACTGTGATAGCCGCTTTCTGCTATCTGTGGATATTCACGCCATTGTGGCCAGCACTGACTGCCCTGCTGTGGATAGGCGCGGACACGCCCGAGATGATACAAGCCGGCGCTGTATGGGCAGAGTGTCCGGCAGCCAACGGATTTGACGACCCTTACGCCATAGGACTCCTTATCGCCTTGGCCCTGTACCTGAGCGGCAGATTTCGTGCTATGGCTTGGAGCTTGGGCCGCTCCAAGGGCCAGACTATATTCATCATCTTGGTCCTGATCGCTTGCATTTTGTTCGGAGCCGACATTGCCTTCTACAATCCGCGCCTCGGCGATTTCTGGAACGCTCTGCCTATTTTTGCCCTCAACACGGCGCTCTTGTCCTTCATCGTCACTTTGTGGCGTTGGCTGGGTCCGCGCCGCACGCCGCAAACCCCGGCAGCACTGTTGTGCAGTTCGATGGCTCTGATTTGGGCTTGGGGATGGCTTGTGTACAGCATGGCCCTCAGCGTGGGCGCCACCACCGGTGCCGAGGTCGACTGGCGCGGCTCGCTATGCGCCCTGGGCATGTTTGTGATGAACATTGACGGCAATGTGTTTGACAGCATCAAAGCGCTGCCAGTGATGCGCGCTGCGATAGCCGGACTGACTGTGGCGGCAACTGCCTCCACCTTCCTCTTGCTCGTAGCCCTGTTTGTGAGCCGCCTCAAGCAATACCTCAGGCTTAAGTCGCTGCGCATACGCCCCGACAATAATCATCTGTATATATTTTATGGCTTATCGCAAGCCTCCTCGGCTTTGGCCCGCGACATCAACAAGCGCGACCCCAAAGCCAACATAGTATTCGTGGTCGACAGCCTCGCCTCAAACAGCGAATCAGCGACCGATGGAATGGGGGCCATCGGCAACGCCTTCACCCATAGGCGTGAGACATTTGAGGCTATCGAGGCCATCCCTGGGGCTTATCTCGCTGTGGCTAATATGCCGGTGGCTCAGTTGCCCGATGCCTTGGGTTCGATATGGGAGCGCTTGGGCCTTAGGCCTGTGGGCAAGCTGCTTGAGCAGTTGGGCCATGCCGATAGCAAGGATAACCGGAGCAAGTTGTACCTATTCTTGCTCGGTCCCGACCGTCAGGACAATGTGAAAGTAGCCACTAAGTTTGCCCACGACTCATCGATGGATGCCAAGGAATATGAAACCACGATTTTCTATTCTGCTCGCGCCGACAGCATATCGCGTGTGCTCGAGGAGTCGCTGCCCAAGGCCAATCTCACCCTTAAGCTGATTGATGATTCGCGTCTGTCAATCGATTGGCTCAGAATGAATGTCGAGCATCACCCGGTCAATATGATCGAGTTATCGCCCGACAACCCCGGCACTACCGCTTCGGATTTCACCACCCTGATAGTGGGATTTGGTGAGACGGGCCAAGATGCCCTGCGCTTTCTGTATGAGTTCAGCGCCTTTGTCGACAGTCGCAGCGATGATAAGGAGACCAAGCGCAGTCCATTTTACGCCTACGCCATCGACAAAGAGATGGATGATATCGCAGGACAATTCCGCGCCTCTGCTCCGGCTGTGTTCCCACCCAATAGCGGTGGGGCCGAGCATATCAAGCTGCTCAAGGATACTCCCGGCAGCCAAGAATATTATTCTTTGCTCGAAAAGATAGCGCCAACTCTCAACTACGCGGTGGTGGCCATTGGCGATAGCGAACGTAATATGGACTGTGGCATCGAGTTGCTGAAGCTCTGTATGAGGAAACGCGCCTCGCTCAAGGGGCTGAGGGTCTATGTGCGCCTCTACGGCGAATCAAATACCGCTTTGTTGCAAAGCATAGCCGACCATTACAATATGCTGCTCGGCGCATCGGCTCCGGCCGACCGTGTGCTTGTGCCTTTCGGCTCGATGGCCGATATCTACTCCTACGACCTGATCATCAACGACCGCTTGCAACGCCAAGCCATTGATTATTACCAGACCTATCGCGAGGGCCAAAAGCCGGGATGGGAATCTGACAATGGCGACTGGAAGCAACGCCGACTGACCCTGATGGGATATTACCGCAAGCTCAAGCCGGATGAGTTGACACACGAGTATGACAAGAGCAAAGACGGCAATGTCCGCTTCATCATTAATCCCCCGGAAGAATCCTCGCCGACTTGGAAAAATATGAGCAAGCTGCGTCGCTCTGAGTCGCAAGACTTGGCCAACGCATTGCATGCGGCCACAAAGCTGCGCCTGCTCAAGCGAACTCTCGCTCAGCAAAAGATGGGCGATGTCCAGGATTTTGCTACCAAGTTCTTGAAGAATCTCGATTCGCGCCGCTGCGGTGACCTATATCACGGAGGCAAAGTGGCTTATGATGACTTAGCTCCCGACAGCCCTGAGATGAAGCTCATGACCACCCTCGCCAAGACCGAGCATCTGCGCTGGAACGCGGCCCATGAGATGATGGGGTACTCACCCTACGGCGAGACTAAAGCGCACGGTTGCAATGAGTTTACCAAACTCCACAACTGCTTGATACCTTGGGAGGGGCTTGATGAGGAATCTCTTGCCTCGGTGTATGTGCCTACGGCAGATGAGCCAGCGTGCTACGCTTACAATCCTGATTTCAAACTGTTTGATTATCTCGTGGTGGAGACCACGCTGCGACTTTACCTTGCCGGTCTGCCCGCAGGCGAAGCAAAAATGAAAAGTGAAAAATGAAAAATATACTGTTGGCAGCCACTCTGGGCTGCATTGGGTTGTGTACTTACGGTGCAGAAGCCATCGAGGGCGTTGACCGCGCGATGGCTCAGAATAGGGCGCAACGCGTCAGCGATGTTGTCTATGACCTGTCATTTAACGTGCCAGTCAAACTGGCCGAACCAGTCGAGGGCGCCCTTACGCTTCAATTCTCGCTCTCAGCCTTGGGTGAGTTGCAGCTTGATTTCTGCGGCGAGGAGGCCGATTCGATCATCACTGTCAATGGCAATGCTTGGCCGCTGCAATGGCAGAATGAGCATATCATTATTCCGGATGAAGCCCTGCGAGAAGGGGATAACTCTGTATCTGTCAAGTTTGTATCCTCAGACAATGCTCTCAATCGCAACGAGGATTATATGTACACGCTGTTTGTGCCCGACAAGGCGCGCTCAGTGTTTCCCTGCTTTGACCAGCCTGACTTGAAGGCTGAATATAGGCTCACCCTCACCGTCCCAGCCGACTGGGAGGCAGTAGGTCCAGCACCCATCCAAGATTGTGGTTCGGGCCGTAGTACCAAGGTGGTGACCTTTGAGCCAGCGCACCATATCCCTACTTATCTCTTTTCTTTCGCAGCTGGCGAATACACTCATTCATTAGTTGCCCGCAATGACTTGCTGCTCAATGTGTACAGTCGCGAGACCGAGCCAGAGCGTCTGGCACAACTTGAATCATTGGCCGATGATGCTGAGTTTGCAATCCGTTGGATTGAAACTTATACGGGTATGCCGTGTCCCTTCCCGAATGTCAACTTTGTGCTTCTGCCTGGGTATCAGTTTGGCGGCATGGAGCATCCCGGAGCCATACAGCTTAATGCCTCGCGCATATTCTTGCCTGCCGACCCTACTGAGGAGGAATTGCACAATCGCTGCCAGCTCATCGCTCACGAGGTGAGCCACCTGTGGTGGGGCGACTGCGTGACGATGCAGTGGTTCAACGATGTTTGGCTCAAGGAGGTGTTTGCCAATTACTTCGCTGAGAAAATTGAGAAGGCTATGGCCCATACTCCCGATGATTTGACTCTCTCGCTCAATTTCCTGCGCACCTACCGCACTCCGGCCCTGTACACCGACCGCACCGATGGCACACATCCTATCTGTCAAGAACTTGCCAATCTTAAGGATGCTGGATTGCTCTATGGCAATATCATATATGACAAGGCCCCGATGATGATGCTCGCTGTGGAGCAGCGGATGGGGCGCGACGCTTTCCGCGCTGCAATGCGCGATTATCTGCAGCGATACAAGTATGGCAATGCCCGTTGGGCCGACTTGGTCGATATCCTCGATGCCCATGCGCCCGGCAAGGATATCAAAGGTTTCTGTCACGTATGGGCCGATGAGGCCGGAGCGCCGGTCATCGCAGTAAAGGGCGAGAAGAGTTTCAAACAAATCGGCGGATCGCAGATTCCACAATTTATTGATTCAATCGCGGGGGCGCCTTATGCTTGCCATATCCTTTCCCCCAAGCTAAGGCGCATTGACCAGACTCTCAATGCCACTGACTCTGAGAGAGAACATTATATTACCTGGAGCAACCTTTACGAGACCCTGTGTCGCGACCCCAAGGCCGAGCCTCAATTGTTGTCTGAGGTGATAAGCGGACTTTCCTCCCAAAGTGCCGCCTTGATGCCTATGGATTTGGTCACTAAGTCGGTAGGATTGTTGCGCGGTCCTGGTCGCACTCAGGCTGAAGAAGCCTTGTGGAAGGCTACTGCCGCTGAGCCAGCGCAACGCGCCAAGGCTGTGCGTTGGCTGTCAACCAATGCCTTGGCTCCGTCGGTGGCAGATTCTATCTATGCAATATGGCAGGAGGGGTCTGACCCATCGCTCACCGAGCGCCATTTCATGGCTATGGCTTATCATTTGGCCATTATGCGACCAGGGCAGGCTGATGAGATTCTGTCAGCGCAGCGGGCGCGTCTCAGCAATGCTGATGCCATCGCCGAGTTTGACTTTGTGAGCCGGGCTTGCACCCCATCAATCGAGGAACAGGATGCGCTGATGCTTAGTCTGGCTGATGCCTCTAATCGCCGCACCGAACCCTGGGCTGCCTCTATGCTTGCCCTGCTCAATCATCCGGCACGCGAACCGCAGAGCAACCGCTTCCTACCCCTCGGTCTGGAACTCCTCCCCGAGGTCAAGCGCACTGGCGACATCTTCTTCCCCACCCAATGGCTCCGTGCCCTCCTCTCCGGCCACTCCTCCCCCGAAGCCGCCCAAGCCGTCACCGCCTACCTCTCCACCTCCTCCCTCCCCACTCCCCTCCTCCGCAAACTCCTCGAAGAATCCTGGCTCCTCCGCCAACAATAGCCTCCGAGAGGCAGTACTAACTCTGCCTCGTTTTATTCTGAAACAGGAAAGACATCCATGGTCATTACTTTATTCTGAACTATTCTTCGAATTTTACACTAGGCAACATAATTCTATCCTTCTTCTGAGCATATTATTATTAATCAATGTTTTGTCGATTTCTCCGCCGACTTTTATGGTAAATATGTAGATTTTCCAAGCGACTTTCAGGACCTATATGTCGATTTTCCAACCCACTTTTGCAAAGATAGCGATAAAACTCCAATCTACAAAATTTTTTATCTGTAAACAAATTTAGAGCTGCTCAGATGCAGAAGAGGTCATCAAGGGTCAGGAGTTTGTCGATTGTAGATGAGTGGAGGTTTTTGGCGAGGCCGTAGGTGGTGACAAAGTTACAAAAATAATCGGGAAAAATCCCGTGAGTTGCGGCCAAATCGATTAATTTTTAATCAATTTGGCCGCAACTCACGAATTTATCTGGTTCTAAGGATTTTCTCCAAGAATCTTTCTCAACTCACAAAGTCTTGGAACCCAGGAGGGATATGGAGAGAAATTCCCTTTTTGTTTGCGGCTGCCTCTAAAGCTTTATCCATCAATCCAGTCGCAGCGTAGGCTTTTTCCGCCTCATGCCAGACCAAGTATTCATAGTGATTAAAGGGAACCAATGTTTTCAGATAATCCAATATCTCTCTTTTCGCCTCAAAATCCTTAACAAGCCCTAAGCGCAACAAGCAGACGCAACGCAAACATACACACCGAAAAGCCAATTCTTCTTTTCTTTCCTTCTCACAATAAGACGAATGTGATAAGTCTCTGACATCGCTGTTTGGATCTTGGTCTAACAATTGCAATGCTTTGATAGAATCATTGTCAGCATATAGGCTCAAGATAGCTCCTAACGCCATATAGTCCTCCTCGATAATGTTTCTTGCGTATTTGCAACTTTCTTTGGGATTGTATCCATCCCTTAGGAATTGGGTATATGACGCCTTGGCCTCTTCCCATCTGCCAAGATTCATATAGCTCACTGCACATTCAAATAGCGCCAACCGTCCCATGTCGGTCAAACTTGACAGTCTGGAATCCACAAAACGATTAGGGTCATCAACATGGGGCTTAAGATATAACAAAGCTTCTTGATAATTGCCAGCGCATAGCAAGGCATCTCCTGTGTCAAAATCCAGCAGATACAAGTCTATAGGACTGGCCGTGAGCAAGCCCTTCAGGGTTGAATAAATTTCTCTTACCCTGTCAGAATTATTTGAGGTCTGAAACAACTCTTCATATAGGCGCGCTGCTTCTTCGGCTTGCTCTATCTCCTCTTTACGAGGAGGCGCAGTGTTTTCTTCTGCATCTTGCCTTTTCTTGGCCCATGTCTCTTCTTGCTTACGCTCTGATTCTAACATAGGCGCATATTCCCTTTCCAACTCATCTGATATATTGAGCCTAATGGAGGTCATTTCTTCATCAAGAGCTAAAGCAGAGGCTTTCTGATAGAAGCGACAAGCAAAGTAGAGGGCTATTACACCCCACCGCAAATCTACTACGGCAAAGTCTAATCCCCGCTCTTGGCATTTGCGCTTAAGAGCCGGGAATACGCGCTTGACCAAATGGTCACGCTCGGCCTGCATGTCCTGAAATGTTGAAGACAGGAAAACTCTTATCTGGGTCTGGTCCATGCTTCATTAAAATTTTGACTTTCCACGGAAATCGTTACCTGTCTATCCCAAAGGTATGTAATCCCTTACCCAAGGCCTCTCCTCCGCAAATGACTCGAAGAATCCTGGCTCCTCCGTAATCAATTCAAAGGTCTTTTACTTCTTCGGAGGAGAGGCTGGTGTAAAGCATAATCTTTTCAATTGGCTCCCCGTTCTCTTTCATCATGCGGGCCATCTCTTTCTTGCTCTTGGCTTCGCCGTGGGCTACGCCCTCAGAGAATGAGTCGTCAAGGGCCTCTTGCTCGTAATAGACCGAGTCGAGGAAATCACGGTAGACCTTTTGCTCGGCCTTGGGCATGGCGTCGTACTGCAGCCTGCTGCGCGCCTCGGGCAGCCCCGGCGCATCGTCGTCTTCGCCTATCTCGCCCGTCTTCAGGTAGTTCATCCACTGCTCCAGAGAGTTCTTGGTGACTTTCTTGTAGTCGAACTTTCCCACCCTCACCAGGTAGTAGACCGGGAAAATGTCTTCCGAAGAGAGAGTGATGAGGGTGTCCTGCTCGGTCTTGCGCTTGAAAGTGAATGTGTCGTGGGTGTGCACCCCCTTGAGCACGGCCTGCCCCTTGTACAGATAGTCCTTGCCTTGGCCAAGGCCGAAATAAACAACCGATATCGTATACACCTTGTGGATGTCCTTGTAGGGGCGCCCCAGGTCGACCTGCTCCTTCACGGTGTTGGCTGCCCCGAAGAGCATGCGCTCGATGAAGTCCATTTCCCTTATGGTCTGCACCTCGATTATCACCTTCTCGCCCTTGTCGTTGACGGCCCTGACGTCAACGCGGTTGAACTTCTGGTTCCTCTCATCCTGGTTGCCCTCGCTTTCCTCGAGGCCTGTTATCTTCATGTTCTCGCCGGTGATGGCCGAGATAAAGCCCTCAAGGATAACAAAATTGGCCTTGTTACGCAGTATGTGCTTGACCGCCCAGTCGAACCACACGTATTTCTTCACTTCTCTCTTTGCCATAACTCAAACGCTTTATATTGGTCACATCGCAAAATTACCAATTTTCCCCCACAATACCAAATTCCCATCATAAATTGTTTCTGAGGTAAGAATAAACCACGTTTTCCAAGCTCAACGATACTCATTTTATCGTTTGGATTATAGTCTGGCCAAAGAATGCTGTAAGCATAGCTATGGTGCGTAGGGTGAAATTGTGTTGTCCGCTAAGCCATTTGGTTATCTCGCTCGGACGTTTCCCCAATGCGTCAGCTAATTCCTTTTTAGAAATACCTTTTGCCTGCATGAGCTGATATACCCTATTGGACACATCAAACTCGAGATTCACTTCCTCGCGTATCTCCTTAGGCACTGAAGCCAGCATTTCTTCCAATGTATAATCGGTGCGTTTCATAGTTCAAAAGTTTTATCTGTTTCTATAGTCTTCTCCACAACTTTTATGGTGCCGTCTTTCACTCCTTCCTCAATTAGTTTGTCAAACTTTTGGAGGGTAAGGACGTACCCACTCAGTTCCTTACTTTCTTGGTAGGTACGAGTGGTTTTGATTCCACCATTTCCTAAAATAAGTATTTCCTCATAAGATCGGGGTTGTACAGTAGGTCATCTTTGAACTTGGAATAAAATTTCATGAATTCATCCAAGTCATCATTCACGAACTGAATTGTATATATAGTACAACTCGTCCCTTCTTTAAAGAATTTAAGTTCTGCCTCACTCATAGCTCTTTATATTTTTCAACGCAAAGTTAAAAATTTTAGTTCACTTTTAAGTGAAAGGATATGCTATATTTTGCAAATGACAATTCTACTGATTATTCTCAACAAACTCTCAAGAATCCAGGTACCTCGGTCAACAATAACAAAACTAATTCAAAGGCAATTGCCATCGTAATAGTTTCTTGCTCAGAGTGTCAGAAAATCTTTTCAGAAAATTTCATTTTTCAGAAATAAATTGTAACTTTGCGGTGTTGATGGCGCAGTGGACGCTGCTCACTGCCAATCAGCGCTCGGATGGCAGAGGCTGTCCAAAACCTACATATCGAAAAGAAAGCGTCTATGCTTATCTTGTCAACTGAAACCTGAGAAATTTCAATTGAGGACAAGGAGGAGCATAGTAGAATCCACGCATACCCGGCTATGCGTGGGCTACTATACCCACATCTGTTCTCAAGGGCAATCTCAGGGCCTCAGTTGAAGGCGTGGCATAGCAGTCCACGCATTCTTTATGTCAAAACCTATACGCCAGAGGACTATAGCGAATCCCGTTTGAAGGACTATCAACAAATTTCAGAAGACATTAAAAGAGGCGATGTCCTTAAGTTTTCAGAGGATGAATCCAATATCAAATATGTTTATAATTTAACATATTCTTTAAGTGAAGACTTTAGAGAGACATCAAAGGTATCATTCGGATTATTCCTACAAGCTATCTATGGGACAAATGAACACCATAATGTATTTAAGGATAAGCACCTGGAAAAAATGAAATCATTTTTCCCGGAATATAACTTCTATAATATATTATACTAATTCTTCATTGATGACATAGGATAAGACTAAAGAGGTCCGTAAATCCCTCAAAATCCCCCCTAAACATCGTGAGTTGCGGCCAAATCGATTAAAAATTAATCGATTTGGCCGCAACTCACGATGTTTTTTCCGATTATTTTTGTAACTTTGCCATAGGTTACCTGAAAATTAAGGATATATGAACGAGCTGATAGGGAGAGAGAAAGAGATTAGATCTCTGACCAAGTGGGAGAATTCCGGAAGGCCGGAGTTCGTAGCCATCTACGGTCGCAGGCGTGTTGGCAAGACCTTCTTAGTGAAGAAACATTTCGATGAGAGGATTTGCTTCTACGTAAGTGGCACCTACAAGGGCAAGCGCCAAGTGCAGCTGATGAATTTCGCAAAGGAATTGAGCGACCGCACCGGGAAGCCCTTTAAATCTCTTAAGGACTGGACAACCGCATTCTGGGCTCTCGAGGACTACCTGAAGCAATTGCCGGACGACGGCAGCCGCAAGGTGATTTTCCTCGACGAACTGCCATGGCTCGAAACTCAACGCTCTGGATTTGTGCGCTCCCTTGACTATTTCTGGAACCACTATCTGTCATCTCGCAGCGACTGCATGCTGGTGGTCTGCGGCTCGGCCACATCGTGGATGGTCAACAGTCTCATCAATGACAAGGGTGGCCTCCATAATCGCATCACACATGAGATACACCTCAACCCATTCACATTGCGCGAAATGGAGATGTATATGGAGAGCCAAGGCTTCAAATGGAACCGATTGCTGATGCTCCAGACCTATATGATTCTCGGTGGCATTCCTTACTATCTTGATATGCTCGATAAGGATGAGCCCTTCTCGGTCAACATAGACAATCTCATGTTTGCCGAAGATGCGCCGTTGCGCACTGAGTTCAAGCGCCTCTATGATTCTCTCTTTGGCAAAAGCGAGCAATATCGGGCCATTATTTCTTTGCTCTCTAAGACCGAGAAAGGCCTTACCCGCAAAGAGATATCCGAAAAGCTGAAGACCAAGAGCGGCAATCTATCCGAAATGTTATCGGATTTGGTGAATTGCGATTTTGTCCGCTATTACCACATACGCAAGAAGAAGATAAATGTGACCCAAGGCATTTACCAGCTTACCGACTTCTTCACTCTCTTTCACTACGAGTATCTGGCCAAGCGGCCTACATCAGGGCGCTTCTGGACTGAGCACATCAACAGTCAGAAAATCAGCAGTTGGCAGGGCAGAGCATTCGAGCGAGTGTGCATGGCCCACATCGACCAGATTAAGTACGCGCTACATATCGACACTGTGCCCACTGAGTATTTCTCTTGGCGCAGCGAGGACCCTGACATGAAGGCGCAAATCGACATGGTCATTGAGCTTGATCAAGGCATCACCCATATTTGCGAGATGAAGTTTGATTCCCATGGCGACTATGAGCTTGACAAGGATGAGGCAGAGAAAATCCGCCGACGCATGAAAGCCTACTCAGCCCAAACCAAGTCAAAGAATGGTCTCAGAGCCACCCTTGTCACCACCTACGGCCTCGCCAAGAACGTCCACTCATCTACCATCGACAAACTCCTCACCCTCGATGACCTCTTCTGCATCTAAAGTTTAGGGAAAGCGATTATGATGACAAATTATGAAGAGGGTCCATGGATGGCTAAGCGCAACAGAGTGTACTATTTTAGGGGGTTATAGTGAGGGGAATCGTAGCCTCGGGAGCGCCAGATGGCGAGGAGGGCATCGAAGGCGGGGCGAGGGAGACGCTCGCCGTTCATGCCCTGGAGGTTGCGGCGCACCACGTTGAGCTGGCCGAGCACGGGGTCGGCTTGCAACATGCGTATAGATACTGGCGGAGTGACAGCCACACGGCGAGAATCGACGCGGAAATAATAGCGGTTGAAGGGATTAGGGAAGGCTTTGTCCTCAACCTGCCACACCGAATGGAGATAAGCCTGAGGCGAACGGGCATATACCACTATCAGGTCGCCACGGCGAGCATCCTTGTTGGCCGGCCAGGTGGCTTGCTCGCGCTGCATAATGCGCTGATACTCGCCGTCATTGCCCATGGCGAGCCATACATTTGCCGGCGCTGGCATCTCATTGTCGCCAAGAAAGACAGGCAGCGGATAATTATGGATCAATGCGGCCAACTGGACTCGCGATAAGCGATGCTCCTCGCCGTAATCATTGATACAGCGGCAAAGCGTCGGATACAATTGAGCTCGCTCAGGCATTTTGTGTTGCGGAGGAATCGGAGGCAAAGCCAATCCAAGACCTTCGGCCACTTGTCCCAACAGGTAGTAGCGGTCTTGATACAGCATAGGCGCGAAGCCGCTGTCGGGATATTTGGCGTAAAGCGCCAGCGACACCACCGGCACAAACTCGTCGACATCCCTCCAAGAGCCAACATACCCTCGGCTGAGCATAAACTCGCACAGGCCCATAAACCAGTCGCCATCAGCAGGTCCCTTTGGCTCAGGCCTGTACTCCATTACCGCCTTTATGGCAATCCCCAAATGGGTGTGGTCTTTCCGGCCTCGAGGCTCAATAATAAGCGGATACGCATCAAGGACTCTCTGCAAATCCTCCTCCCTACCGCTTTGCGCCACAGTCCAAAGCTCCACAGCCTCTCTGCCCCGAGGGGTATCCAAAAAATCTTCTTTCATAATGGCTATCAGTTTCTTTATAAACTCTGCTTGGGGGTCTAAGGTTCATCCTGGGGATATGCATTAACCGCCTATTGCTCATGCAATTTAGCGCGATGCGATGTAAATTAAGAAACGAAGTGCAATCATTCCACTGGATAGCCCTTAGTTTTTTAG
>JAJBUH010000120.1 GCA_020860445.1 Bacteroidales bacterium
ATTAGAATATTCCCTTATAGTTCAACTTTCCTTACTAAATTTGTTTCCATTTTAGGCCCAAGGGTGTACCAGCCTCTGTAAATAAATTTGGTAAGTTGGTGAAAAAATTTTAACTTTGCCGTAGAATTTAAAATATCCTACGAAATTGCAATTGAAGACTCTAATATCTCTCATATTTGTCATTGTTATGGTTTGGTCCAATGCTTGGGGGCAAACTATGATTGATGATGAAATCACAGCCGAAGAACATTACCAATTAGGATTAGATGCCATGAAGCGCAATGAGCAAGTAGCGGCGATCTGCCATCTCCTGCAATATCTGCGCCTTGACGAGAATAATCCAGCAGCCGACACCGATCACCTCATCATAGCACAGAAAAGATTGGGTAACCTATATCTCTTTTACAACGATTTGGCCTCAGCTCTCCGATACTATGAAAATGGTTATAAACTAGCCCATGAACTGGGTGATCGGAAAGAACTGGGCATTCTCTACAATCTTGGCGTAGTCCACTGTCTAATGCATCATCGCGAAGAAACCTTAAGATGCGACAGCTTGATTCGGGCATACCCCGATATAGACCCTACACGACCTTATTACCTGATGATTCAGGAGGCATACTTTGAAAAAGAATTCGGCTCCAAGGTCAAAGCCATGGATGCTTTCAAGCGCGCAAAAGTCGAAGTCATCAACAGTCACCTTGATACCCGCTACCTCAGTACTCCATATTCTGAACTCACCGAAATGTACCAAGCTCAGCATCAGTTTGACTCTGCCCTACGCTACGCACTACTATATCACGAAATAGCTGAGGAAGGCAAAGTCCACAATATGCTTGTAGACAGTCATAAATACCTCATGCAACTCTATACTCTCAAAGGTGAGTATGATTCTGCCGCCTATCATCAAAAGATGTATGTGGTGCTCTCTGACTCGCTGATGAAGACTTCAACATTTCTTGAAGCCACAAGCAATTGGAACGATTTGCTAAGACAGGACTCCAAGCAACGCATACATGGATTGGAAAGCAAGATCTCTCTTCAAAAGGTCCTCTTATGGGGATTGACCGCTATTCTACTCCTTGCTCTCGGGATTGCATGGCTCATTTATCGCCAGAAGCTATCCTTGCGACAAAAGAACAAAGAGATTTACGAGCGCAATCGCGAACTCGTAGACATGGAGCGCCGTAGAGAGGTCGCCAATGCTGTGCACCCAGAAGAGGAAGAATCCAAAGAGCGCCAGAAGCAAGACGAGGCGATTTCAGATCTCAGTCGTCGTATCATAAGGCTTATGGATACTACTGAGGAATATTGCAACCCTGACTTCTCTTTGCAATCTCTGGCCCAATTGCTCAACACCAACACAAAATACCTATCCCAAGCCATCAATGATTGTTTGGGACAAAATTTCAGAAGCCTTGTCAATGAGTATCGCGTGAAGAAAGCACGCCAACGCTTGACAGATGAAGCAGCATACGCCAACTATACCATACAAGCCATAGCCGAGAGCGTAGGATATAAATCCTCGGCCAACTTCATCGCAGCGTTCAAGAAGATCACAGGCCTCACCCCAGCCTATTATCAAAAGATGGCAAAAGAGGATATACCAGTCTAATATACCACGCTATACTCCATATCATTATTAAAAACCACGAAATTCGTGGTTTTTTTAATATCAAATTCTTGAATCTGTAACACATCTTAAGTTTTTAGTATGCTTTTGCCTATATAAATTCGTAATTTTGCCTCATCAACACTCAAACAACAATTCCAGCTACCCCTCTATGAAGAATTTCATCTTACCTTACACCACTGCATTGATATTGGGCATTATGCCCCTACTAAGCCAAGCCAAAGTGCTTACGATTGACGAGGCTATGGCCCGTATGCGTAGCAATGGACCAGCCTTTGTAGCCGGTGACAAATACCAACTTGCCAAAACATTTCTCGACACCAATGGGGAAGCTGCGTTTTACGCTGTGAACCTTCCCCAACAGACCGGATGGATAATATTGAGCGCTGAGGATTCCACAACACCAATGCTGGCTTACGGAGATGAGCGGTTTTGGCCAGACGTTCTCCCTGAGGCAATGGTTTTGACCTTGGAGGCTTATGCCCAAGAAATCCAAACGATGAGAGATAATGGCTCAGACCCTTATACATCCGACTCATCATTAGACTCGTCAGTAGCACCTCTGCTGGGTCAAATTGCATGGGATCAAAATTCACCCTACAACGATTTATGCCCGACCTACTATGGAAATGTAAGAGCTGCCACAGGATGCGCAGCCACAGCAATGGCTCAAATCATGTACTACCATCGCTGGCCTGATGTAGGCGAGGGTATCCATACCTTTACGCCTCTGGTAAATTCATCAATCGGAGAACTTACAGTTGACTATAGCCAAAGCCAATACGCATGGGATGCAATGCTACCCACCTATGACGAGGACAGTCCTGAAGATGCTCGATTAGCTGTTGCTAAGTTAATGTATGATTGCGGCGTAGCCATAAGCATGGATTATGGCGAAGAGAGCGGTGCCTATTCTATTAATTGGTGTGAGGCCCTGACTACTCATTTTCGTTATGACCAAGGCGTGCACTATCGCCTGCGCAACAATTATTCAATTGTAGACTGGGAGGGTGCTATCCGTGGTGACCTCAACCAAGGACTGCCTGTGTACGTCACTGGATATACTCCAGAGGGTGGCCATGCATTCGTTTTTGATGGCTACGACAATCAGGGCTTGTTCCATGTCAACTGGGGATGGAGCGGCATGGGTAATGGATATTTCCGCACCACAGCCCTCACTCCTTATGAATTAGGAATTGGAGGGTCGGCTGGAGGTTTTAACTCCAAGCAGCTTGTGATTACGGGAATCAAACCAGCAGATGATGGGTCTGAACCTGCCCTATCGCTCGTGTCAGATGAAGCTTTGCGCTGTACTCCCTCAAAGATAGGAATTGGAGAATCGACCACTGTCAAACTTAATGGCCGTATCTATAACGCAGGCTGGAGAGATGCCCAATTTGACCTGGGACTTGGCATATACACTGAGGATGGTTTACTCTTAGAGGTAATCGAGGGGCCTACTGATTTCTCTCTATCTCAAGACGAAGCCATGTTTACAGTCGATTACGGACAAGTGTACTTCCCCGAGATTACTGAAGGCGAGTACAAGTTGCATCCCATCTGCCGTTGGAATGGCGGGGTCAATTGGGAAAAAATACGCGATACCTACGTAGGACTCCCTAATGCGTTGAACATGTCAGTCTCGGACAATGTGATAAAATTTTCTTCACCTGGATATTATTCTCTGACCGCAGAGAGTCTGACAGTGAATGCCCCTATTATGCAGAGCGATTATAGTTCGGTGACCGCAGTAATAACGAATCAAGGAGAAAGCGAATATTATGGTTCGGTGAAACTGGCTCTCTACGATGCCACTACACGCAAGAAAGTGGCAGAAGGCGAAGCCTACATAATCGATTTGATGCCTGGCCAAAGTGACACTATCGATTTTGAGGATGTATTCAATGTGGATCCTGGAATATGGTTACTCTCAGTCATCGACGAAGACAATATGCGTCTCCACGATTATATTGAAGTCGAAATCATACCTTATGCCTCTATAGAATCTATTTTGGCTAATCCTGATAGGACAATAGAAATTTTCTCCCTTGACGGACGCCTTATACCTACCAATGCCACTCCAGCTCCAGGAATCTACATCATGGTTGAAAAGGTGAGTGACAAATACCAAATCAGCAAATATATTCAACAATAAAATATATCTTTATGAATCTTAAATCTTTAGCTATTACCGGGTTGGCGGCAGTATCGCTGCCTGCCCTGGCTATGCTGGTGCCGAAAAGTACCGCGATGAGAGCGGACTTGAGCGAGCACTATGCCTTGCGCACAACAGCACCTGTCGTCCAGCCAAAGGCTGTGGCAGCAAAAGCCCAAGCACAATCTCTCGGCACTCTCAAGGGTCGTACATTCTACGGCAATCTCATCAGCCACGTCGATTTCAACAACTATTCTCAGACCGAGATACCCATGGGTATCTACAAGTTTGACATATCCAGCGATGGAGTAACCGACACTCCACTGCTCACTAATTTCGCCTACGATCTGTATGCTGGCACTTATGCTCGTACCGGATTCTATGGAGGCCGTGTTGCCTCAGTTTTCGGCTACATCGATGCTGTATGCTATTATGATTTCGATGTTGAGAACTATGTAGAACGTCGCCAAAATATGGTGGAGGCTAATGGCACCTACGAACTCATCCCATCAGTGATGTGTTATGATCCTCTTGATGATACCATCTATGCACTCCAGTACAACGAAGATCTTACTGGCTTGTATTGGTCTACTTTCAATCGCGAGAATCTTGAGCTCGAAATCATAGCCAGCTGGCGCAGCAAATTCCAGCTCTACGCAATGGCTGCCCATCCAAATGGCTACATCTATGGCATCAGTGCTGATGGGGACCTCTACAAGGTGAACAAGAAAAACGGCGTGACATCCTATGTAGGTTCTACTGGTGTGAATGTGCTTGGTTACAATCAGTCGGCTATTTATGATGGTCTCACTAATTCTTTGGTGTGGGCAGCTATCACTGACCAAGGAGCCGCTCTACATCTGGTCGATATTGAGACAGGCGAGGCTACCTTAGTTCAATATCTTCCTAATGGCCAAGAAATAGTAGGTATTTATTCCCTGGATAACGGCGCTCCAGCCGATGCTCCAGCAGCCGTTAGCAACTTGGCTGTTTCTTACTCCGAGCCCGGAGCTACCTCAGCTACTATCACTTTCAATGTGCCCAACAAGACTTACGCCCTTGGCACTTTATCTGGCAATGTCGGTACTCAATTGTTGGTAGATGGTGAAATCCAATACGAGGGTCAATGCCAACCAGGTCAGAGCGTGTCAGTTTCCATGGATTTGACCAATGACAACCATTATTATTGCGTGGTCACCAATAATGACAGCGGCTATTCCCCCTACACATATCTCTATGAATACGCAGGTTGGGATACCCCACTGCCTGTAACTAATGTCGAGTATGCCATTGCTGATGGTGTAGCCAATCTCAATTGGGAGGCCCCAGCCGCTGGTGTAAATGGCGGATACCTCGATGCAGACGCTCTGTATTACCAAGTGGTGCGCCTGCCAGGCGAGATTTTAGTAGGGGACAATCTTAAGGCGACTAATTTCTCTGAGACTCTCCCCACCGAAATGCAGCCTTACAGTTATAAAATAGTTGCATGCAATGGCGCAGAGAAGAAGAGTGAGGCAACCGAGACTGAGGCTATCCTTTACGGCACTGCCTTCCCAACTCCTTATTCTCAGGCTTTTGACAGCACCACCTCGGGCGACCTATTCACTATTCTTAATCTTGATGGGGGTAACACATGGACTCTGTCAAGTTGGAATCCTGAATATGATATTAACACCACCTACGGTAGCAGCGTACCATCTGACGACTGGTTGATTACTCCTGCCATCCGTCTTGAAGGTGGTAAGATGTATAAATTCACCGCTAATCTGCGTACTTACGCTCAGGGATGGCCTGAAACTCTGGAATTGGCTTACGCTACCAACTATGACAAAGAGACAGGCGATGGATTTACTGTGTTCGCCACTTGGGAGGACCTGTTCTTGGGAGAATCCACTGACAAAGCAGAATATTTCTTAGTCGACTCTGATGGTGATTACAATATAGGCTTACACTACATTTCAGACCCAAGTGTTGGATCAATGATAAGACTCGCATCAGTAGCAGTAGAAGAGGCGGGTTACATCCAGGCTCCGGATGCTGTTTCCGACCTTGTCATCATCCCTGATGCAGATGACGCATTGGCTGCCACCATACAATTCACCGTACCTGCTACGAGCCTTGACGGTAATTCAATCACTGGAATAACCTCAGCCAAAGTTTACCGTGATGGAGCCGCTGAACCAGTCTATACGTTTGGTGCACTCACAGCTGGCACACAAGCCTCATGGATTGATACAGAGGTGCCGACGGTAGGCATGCATTCTTACGCAGTAGTGCCTGAAAATGAGTTTGGCGCTGGAAAGAAGACTGAAGCAGAAGCATTTATCAGTGTCTACACAGCTCCGTATAGCGCATCGTTTGTAAATGATGAAGACTATACCCTTTGGTCGGTCGCTATGGAAGGTGTACCCGAAGGCTCAGAAAGCAATGTAACATTCGGCAAGAGCTGGCGCGATGGTTTGTGCCTGAGCTACTTTGCATCCTCATTGCCTGTTGAATTCATGATGTATTCGCCAGCCGTGAAACTTGAAGATGAGACAGTTTACACTGTTGCATTTGACCTCTACAATGGCAATTACGAGGACTCTGACCTTTGGGAATACGGATTTGGCCTGAGCGACGGTACTATCGATGGTTTTGAGAAGCAACAACCATTGGTTGCTTCAACCAGCTACAGTTTCCTACCTCAGGAATGTGAAATAGTGGTAGCCGAGGGAGGCAAAAAGCATCTGTCATGGTATGTGATGACAAATAAAGAATGGCATTATATCGATATGGCCATCAACAACATCAGTCTGCAGCGTGAGGCTTCGGCTTTAGCACCCTATTCTATTACTGACTTCTCGGCTAAGCCAGACGCAACTGGTCTTAACAAAGCTACGCTTACTTTCAAGGCTCCAAAAGTCGACTATGTTGGACGTGATATAAGCTCCATTACTTCGTTGAATATTTATCGGGGTAATAATGCTATACCAGTAGCTACATTTGAGAATCCAACCCTTGGAGAATCTTTAAGTTGGCTTGACCAGGAGGCTCTCAGTGGAAACAACGTTTATACCTTAGTGGCTATCAATGAATATGGTCGTGGTAAATCTTATGCAGATACTGTTTATGTCGGGTATGATATTCCCAATGCAGTTACTGACTTCTCTATTATCCCGACTACCGACAATCAGAAGCCTCAGCTGAGTTGGACCGCTCCTACAATTGGTATCAATGGCGGAATTATCGATACTGACAATCTCGTATATTACGTGATACAGATGGATCCCAATGCAACCGACGAGGCCGATATGCTCTCAATTCTGGCTTCTACCACAAGCACATCGATCACTGTAGACCGTACTCCTACTGACTACCAAGCCATTGAGTACTATGGTGTAATTGCCATGACCAACCAAGGCACAAGCGCTCTTAATTATGCTTACACTATCCTTGGTCAACCCTACGAGCTCCCGTTTGCAGAATCGTTCCCTCAAGGCGAACTAACTACCTCGCCCTGGTTAGTCATTGATTACACTGCTGATGTGACTTCAGCCTCGACTGTTGCTGGCGAGGGCATGACCAACTATTCAGCAGAGCCTCAAGATGGAGATAATGGAGCATTCTACTTCTACAATGGTTCGTATTATGAAACCTTCTCTGGTGCTACTATCGCTTCGCCTAAGATTACATTGGGTGGTAAAGAGGCAACTCTTAGCCTGTGGGTGCTCCATAGAGACGCAAGCGTATATTCTCAAGCGCCACAATTGTTAGTGCAAGTAACAACCGATGAAGTCAACTTTGACCTATTAGAGACTATTACCGTAAGTGATGGCTCTCTCCAGGGCTGGCAGAAATATGAAATTGACCTTTCGGCCTACAAGGATGACCCCACCATTTGTCTCTTGCTTACTGGCAAGACCAGCGGTTACAATGATGTACTTTACATCGACAACCTCCGAATCGATTCTACTTCAGGTATAGCTGACGACTTAGCTTCATCTAAAGCTATAGTAAAGGGTCTCAACGGAGCTATAATGGTGAATGGTATGGATGGTCAAACAGTCTCTATCTATGATTTGACTGGACGCATGGTAGACTCATTCACAGTATCTGACAATCAAACTCGTCAAGTGCCGCATGGCATCTATCTTGTCAATGTTTCTGGCACAACCTACAAGGTTGCAGTGAAATAAATTTTTCGTCCTTTTTGAAAAAGCCGCATTGCCCGGGGCAATGCGGCTTTTTACATTTTGAATATTGGGGGAAAAGTCGTATATTTGCGTGGTGATAATGAAATTGATGGATTATGAAACGAGTGCTCTCCTTAATATTGGCGGTGTGGGCTATTGGGGCAATGGCTCAGAGTGAGATGGACACTGTGGCGGTCAAGACCGACAACGGGGTCAAGAGCTTTATGCTCGATGAGTACGTGACGCCTGGCATACTGCAGTCGAGGCCTATCTATGAGTTTTCAGGCGACAATTCCCTATCCGCTTCCGAGCATCTTGCGCCCAGCCTGCTCGACATGCCCGAGCCCAGCCCGATGGTGCGTGCCATGGGGCGCCCAGTGCTGGGGTCGATGGCCGATGGCGTATGGGTCAATGGATGGTTCTACGCCGCAGGCTCGACCGAATTGTATCCCGGGATGCTTGAGGTTGACCAGGGTCGAGTGGGTATTTCGCGCTCAATAGGCGATTTCAGCTTCTCGGCCTATGCCGCAGCCAACAAATATGGGTCATACCGCAACGTCTCGACCAACTTCGGGTTTGGCGGCAGGATGAGTTATCGCTTCACCGAGAAGCTTAGCCTCACGGCCTTTGGTGCATATTACAACCGAGCTCCTTATGGCCCGGGATACTGGCAAGACCCTTTCCTCGGTATCCGCGCATACCCCTATATGGAGGTTTCCAATTTCGGAGGCTACTTCACAGTGGAATTTTCTGACAATTTCGGCATCGACCTCGGAGCACAGAGCTATTATGACTCCTACAGACACAGCCTGGTGACGCAGCCCATCGTGGCTCCCTACGCCAAGATCGGCAAGGTCAAGCTCCAGATTGACACGGGCCCCATCATCCTCGAGCTGCTCCGCAACGTCGTCTCCAAACACAGCAAGCACTGGTGACCCATCATGGCGCCACCCCGATAGTCTGCTGCCGTGAGCGCCATTGCGAGGGGGAGAGGCTGAAGGCTGCGGAGAAGAGGTGGTTGAAATGCGAGACAGTCTGGAAGCCACAAGCGTAGGCCACAGACGAGATCGGTTCATGTGGATTAGAAGAGAGGAGATGCTGAGCGTGGCGCAGACGCAGCTGATTGAGATAGGTGACGAATGTCACGCCCTTTGCACGGCGAAACATTGAGCAGAATGACGATGGGTTCATCCCAACCAGCCTTGCCATTTCGCCCACAGTGATTACTCTGTCGAAATTACAGACTGCATATACTTCTACCTTCTTGATTTTCTGGGCAACTGGGTCAAGGTTAGGCATTGTGCCAGTAACTGTGCCAAAGCTGATCGACTCAGATGCCATGATTAGCAATTCTATCAATCGGGGAGCCATTTCCTCAGACGATAGAAGAGACATTGTGGTCATAAGGGCTGCGATGCGACCTGAGGAGGGGGAGGAAAACACTACGGCATTTTCTAATTCAAGTATGCGGTCGATTGTCGATTTGAGGTTTGGGAAAATATTGGACATTCCTCTGGCCCAATCAGTGGTGAATACCAGTGTAGCATTGACTATATTTCCATCAGTATCGGCTGATGAGGGATCAAAGCTCCAGCGGTGAAGGAAGCGCGGAGGCACAAGCACCACATCGCCGGGGCCGAATGGCGCGGTTTCTCTGCCAAGTGTACGCTCTCCGCTGCCACATAGCACCGCCGAGAGCTCCCATTCGGCCTGAGTATGCAGTCCGATTTGATGCTCAGGCGCAATTTCGACAAACTTATAATCATATCCACAGTCCATAAGCACAAATTTACGACAAAAATTTGAATATAACCAACAAATCCGACAAGTTTTTATTTCGTACCTTTGCGCAACATTTCAAGATTCCAACAATTTAATCGACAGAGGGCCTAAAGGGCCCGTGCTAAGCATAACCCGGCATGACCGTAGGGAATGCCGGGAAAGCTGGAAAGCCCATCCCCTCTCAGAGCCCCCAAAGGGGGCGACTTAACTAAAACAAAAATCCCTGAATATGGCAGCATACATACCTATGGCTTCGAAGCCGCGCTACGAAATCCTTGACGGACTGCGCGGTGTAGCCGCAATGATTGTGGTGGCATTCCACCTATTTGAGACCTATAGTGCCGGACCCCGATTCCAGATTCTCAACCACGGCTATCTGGCAGTGGATTTCTTTTTCGTGCTATCAGGGTTTGTAATCGGTTACGCCTACGATGACCGCTGGGATCGCATGTCGCTTGGAGGATTCTTCAAGCGTCGCCTCGTGCGCTTGCATCCAATGTTGATAATGGGCACATTGATAGGTGCTCTATTTTTCTTCTTCGGTGATGCGCCGGGATTTGAATCTGTCGGCCAAACATCGATTGGTACCCTGATGATTGTGACTTTGCTTGGGTGTTGTATGATACCCTTGCTGCCGAAGTGGGACATCAGAGGATGGCAGGAGGTCAACCCATTAAATGGCGCTGCCTGGTCGCTGATGTGGGAATATCTCGCTAATATACTTTATGCTTTGGTTATACGTCGATTTCCGACTCTGTTGCTCGGCGTGTTTGTTGGATTTTCCGCTCTCCTAACTATCGATGTAGCGATGGATATCGACACATTCATGTTGCTTAGTCCTCGCTCTTATGCACAGTACACAGTGATTGGCGGTTTTGGCCTTACGCCTGACCAGATTTACATTGGCGTGGCCCGACTGCTGTATCCGTTCTTCGTGGGCTTGCTGATTTCGCGCATACCATCGCTGCGTTTGCGGATCAGGGGCGGCTTCTGGTGGTGTTCGCTGCTGATTGCCTTGATGTTATGCTGCCCTTATGCTGGCACTGAGGCTCGCCCTTGGCTTGACGGGCTGTACAATGTCGGCGTCATCTTGGTAATGTGTCCACTGTTGGTAGTGATGGGGTCGGGCAGCTTCCTTACCGATAAACGCTCGATGGCTATTTGCAAATGGCTTGGCGATATCTCTTATCCTCTCTACATCACCCACTATCCCTGGATATATCTGCAGATGAAGTGGGCTGCCGACCATAAGGATGCGCCCCTCGGCCACCACATTTTCGTAGCCGTGTCCATCTTCATTATAGTGGTGGCTATCGCCTGGACCACCCTCAAGCTTTACGACCTGCCTCTGCGCCAATGGCTCACCGATCACTGGCTGCGCCGCGCCAAGGCTCCAACCAAGCAACCGCAACCCGTCCCTGCCTCTCAAGCCAATCAAGCCTAATTTATTTACTCTCTTTCCGGCGAGTGACAACAAACTTAGAGGATTTTCCGACCCAAAATTGCGGAAAATCCTCTAAAGTTTGTGGTGATATGGGAAATAATCCTTAAGGAAGAAATCTCCAAGGGAACTGGTATCCCGTCCAATGGAGATTTGACCAAATACCTCAATGACTTGTGTAATTGTGATTTTATTATGGTATACCCACAGATGGGTAAGAAAAACAATGTAATTTATCGCCTATCTGATCTCTACACACTCTTCTATTTCAGATTCTTAGAGAACCATACTGAAGAAGATTTCTGGTCTCATAACATAGATAACCCCGAGCGCAGGGCATGGACAGGCTATGCCTTTGAGGAAGTATGCCTCTGGCATCAACGCCAAATCAAGCAAGCCCTCGATATCAAGGTGTCGAGTCAATGCTCGACTTATCGTAAAAATGATGGCGACTATCGCACGCAGATTGACCTTATAATCGATAGGCGAGATGATATAGTCAATCTGTGCGAGATTAAATTCTCGATAGCGCCCTATGTTATAGACAGCACATACCAAGGAAAGTTAGAAAAGAAAAAGGAAGTTCTATCCACTCTTACCAGCAAGCAACAGTCAATCCATCTGACTATGATTACCACCTTTGGCATAAAGCCTGGAAAACATAACTCAATAATTGACACATCTCTCACCCTAGAGGACCTCTTCATAAGATAGCCTCATTATTTGCCCTTAAATTTAAGGCGAATAACGCCCGACATTCTCAATTTCACTTTTACAAAAGTGGTATTGGACCTATATTTCGCTTTTACAGAAGTGAAAATCACCTAAAATTTCGCTTTTGCAAAAGTGAAATTCGAGGTTAATTTCACTTTTACAAAAGTATTTACTATCTTTGCAACGGATTCTGCGATATTGCGGTTGACATCAACTTACAGTTTTGTGAAATGGAAGAACTCGATCTGCGAATACTCTATGATTTCTATTATCAGAAACTCAGCTCGGTGAATAGTAAATTTCACCGCTATCTCTACCATGAGATCAACTGGGACTCACGCCTGATAGCCATAAAGGGAGCAAGAGGCGTGGGCAAGACCACTATGCTCATTCAGCGAATTCAGGAAAATTTTCCGGATAAGAGTAAGGCACTGTATGCAGCCCTTGACAACATGTGGTTCTCTAATCATACTCTCTACCAGCTGGCCATGTATGCCCAGACCAGAGGTATAACACATTTGTTTCTTGACGAAGTGCATCGCTATCCCAACTGGGCGCAAGAAATCAAGATGATAAATGACTCCCTCACTGATGTGAAAGTGGTATATACTTGCAGCGCCATGCTTGAAATTGAAAAATCTAAAGTGGATTTCTCTCGGCGCCAGACTTTGTATCACCTCAGAGGGATGTCATTCCGAGAATTTCTGGAATTAGAAGGTGTGACGAATGCTGGTCCCTTTACCCTAGAAGAAATCGTCACCAATCATGTGAATTTGGCCTTAGAGACCATACGTGGCATAAAAATACTCCCCTTATTTGAACGCTTCTTAAAGGCGGGTTTTTATCCTTTCTATAAAGATGCTGGAAAAGATTATCTGACTCGATTGGCCGAAGTGGTACAGACAGTCATTGACATAGACTTGCCAGCCATAATGGAAGTAAGCTATGCTACGCAACAGAAAGCCAAGCGCTTGCTCATGTATTTGGCAAACAATCCTCCTATAAAACCTGAGATGAGAGCTTTATGCTCTTCTCTTGAATCAACGCGCGATCAGGTCCTTCTCTTGGCCAATATTCTTGACCGAGCCGACTTGTTGATGCTTTTCTCTTCTAAAGAGCGCAATTATAAAAATCTCATTATTCCAGAGAAGATGTTTCTCAACAATCCCAATCTTATGTTCGCCCTTGCCGAAAAGGCAGATATAGGTACGGTGAGAGAATCCTTTATGCTTAATCAGACCGAGGCTAAGCATAAAGTGGAAATGCCGAAGCAGGGTGATATCTTGGTTGACCACAAATATCTGTTTGAGGTGGGAGGCAGCAATAAGACTTTCGACCAAATCGCCAATATCCCTGATAGCTATCTGGCCATCGATGACACTGAGGTGGGATATGGCAACAAAATCCCCCTTTGGCTCTTTGGACTGATGTATTGAGGAGAAGGGAGCATTTGACCCCTTACTTAGGGTAAAATTCAAGAAAAAGCATTAACTTTGTAGTCAATTTACTGATTTCAGTTGAAGAAATGTAATCCAATAAACCTTGCAATTATGACTCAAAATATCTATGGCCGAGTAAAAGCTGCTGTGACCCTGCTCCTATGCCTGATGTGCGTTGGAGAGGCGTGGGCCGAGCTCAAAACAGAAAAGAACGGATATGTATGGGAGGTCTACGAAAAGACTGGAGTAAAAGACGCCCAAGGCAACGTAATCATCCCCCCAGGCAAATATAACATTGTATCCTACCATTCCTCTGATGACGGCCTAAATTCCGTGGGCTATTTCAACGTGGCTAAAAAAATAAGAAAGACAAATATTTCTGGGGCCTCGTAGACATGACTGGAAAGGAAGTAATGCCTCCAAAGACCGAATCCAGCCCATCTCTCCACATCAAGATAACGCCTCAAGACACCCTGGCTTTTATCTCCATAGTTACGAATAGTGAAGAGACAGACTATAATAAGTGGACTTACAATATTTATGACCTTAATGGCAAGAAAGTCTACTCTAAGATACCCACCACTTATATAAAGAATGGCGTATTTTATCAATTCGACCCAGAACAGAGCTATGGCACCCCTCCCCACTCCAATGGCATGCTGAGTCGATTCTATTTTTATGGTCCCGAAGAGGAATTGACCACCGAATATGGCACCTATTCCATTGTTACAGAACGGAAGGCAGAAGGCTCCACTATGCTCGGGTGGAAAAAGCTGGTCAACAACGACAACCACACCTGCGCTATCCAGACCATGGATCGCAAGGACATCGTGCCCATCTCAGCCCAAGCCAAAAAGTGTGAATACACTCATGGTTACTTCATAGTTGAGGATGCCAATTCTTTGTGTAGCGTTTACGCTCTCGATGGCAAATGCGTAATTCCCGCTTCAGAGGGATTTACGACCATAAGATATGATTACGGTAATTACCTCTTTGAGGTGAGATTAAGAAGCAATGACAAATATTATGGAGGTCTGTATGACGCCAACGGCAATGTAGCTGTTGCGCCTGTGAAGTATGAATCCATATCAATGGAAAACAAGGACGGCAATGTGTATTATTCCGTGAAAACTCATGATGGAGAGCGTTCTCTGCTCGATGAGAATTTCAATCCGATAATCTCAGTGCCCGATAAATATCTGATATACCTTTATGATGACAACCTTGGCAGATACTACACCATCTACGATATGACCCTTGACGACCACAGAGAGGGGTTAATGGACGAAACCGGAGAGATTATCATACACCCCGGGAAATATGATTACATCACTCGCGACGCCAATTTCTTCAACGCCTATTACAGGGTGGCCAAGAAACCAGGAGGCGATTGGGCTTATGGAATATGCGATCTGATGGGCAATGAGGTGCTTCCATGCGAATACCAATACATCAGCAACGGCGACGACGGGGTAATCCAGGTTGAAAAAGACCGCCAGAAATATACCGTAACTACAGATCTGTCGCGACCAACAAAGCTTGACATTGTCTACAAAAACGGCTATTACTACGCTCTTGGCTCTGATGGCAAGCATATCAACAGCTATGGCTACGACACTATGGCCTACCAGGAAGAGAAATTCGGCTATGTAGTGTCACGAGATGGCTACTCCACCGGCCTTTCGCCCAAGGGATATGAGAGGAATCCGATTATCAATCAGATGTTCAACGAGGCCTACGGACTGATGCAGACCGAGCCATCGACTGCCTTCGCGCTCTTCAACGATGTAGCTCAATTGGATGCCGGCGACAAATACACTGAGCTGAAGAGCAACGCTCTGACAAATATGGGCACCATTTGCTATAATAGCAATAATGACCCAGATACGGCAGCAGATTATTTCAACCAAGCGTTGAAAGTAAATCCCACCAACGCCGTAGCCCTGCGCAATCTCAACTTAATACTCAATCCTCCTACCGAAACCAAATCCTACAGTTGGCTCGATGCCTTGGTGGATATCAGCAAGGGCCTCAACAGCATGGCGCAGACTGTGTCGCAGTATGAAAATGCCAAGAGGTCGGCTTCTTCCTCTTCAAGCTCAAGAAGCAGCGGACGCTCGAGCAAATCGTCTGCCAAGTCAGGCAAAAGTTCGCATGGGCAGGCAAGCTATAGCCAGACGCGCAACTACAGCAGCGCCTACAGCAACTATGAGAGCCAACTCATTAGCATGAAGAATTATCCTGAGCGCTACAGCAACATCGCCCAGGAGCGCCGCAACATCCAATCAAAGATGAGGGAGATCCGCGAAAAGAACAATAGCAATCCCAACACTCCCAGCATCTCAAAATCCTCTTGGGAGGACTGGAACGGCAACTAACCGTCTATCCTATATGTGAAATTCTCGGCAGGATATCCTGCCGAGAATTTCACATATAGGGGGCTACTGATTCAGGAGCTGGAGGAGGGTCTCCGGAGCGTTGGTGGTGATGAAGTCGAAGCCTTGGTCGAGGCACCATTGCAGGTCGGTGGGGGCGTTGACAGTCCAGACATTGATGGGGAGGCCGAGAGCCTTAAGCTCTTCCACCCATTCGGGATGGGCCCTAAGGGATGAGAGGTTGAAATCCGCGCCGGTGGCGCCAAGAGCGATGAGCTCGGCAGGAGCCATCGAGGTGAGGGCATATACGGGATTGTCGGTACAGTCAGCGAAATATTTTACGGCATGATTTGAGAATGAGATATAGGTGGTGCGGTCAGTAAGGCCGCGCTCCCCTATCAAGCGTATTATCTCAGATGCAGCCAAATCCTCGCGCTCAGGCGTAGAGTGAGGCTTCAGTTCCACCACGAGGTCGATTTTGAGTGCCATGGCAGAATCGAGATAGGCATCCAAGCGAGGCAGCGCCTCGCCGTTCTTAAGCCTCACCTCAGCCAAATCCTGCATCGTAGCCGTTTCGATCTCTATGCCTTGAATCGATGGGTCATGGTTTACCACCAACTGGCTGTCGGCAGTCAGCCACACGTCAAGTTCCACTGCATCGCAGCCGATAGAGTCAGCCTTTACCAGCGCCCTTATGGAGTTTTGCGCGCTGCCCTCGCAGTCCCAATAACCACGATGCGCCACCACCTGTGTGCGCCCCAAGGCGCACACAGCCATCATCCCCATCACAAACAGAAAAATATACTTCATAGCTTATCCAAATTACTCTTCGAGCCAACAGATTTCCTCTCATGTACTTGACCTACCAAGACTAATCAAATTTAGAACATTATGCAAAACAAACCTAAATGTTATGCAAATTTAAAGTGGTGCTTTAAATTTGCACGACATTTTAGTTATAAGACCATACAAATCATAAAATACTACTTCAATGATTCTACTCGAGTCAGATAGAAGTAACTTCCTTCTACATTCATGATGGTTGCCGCATCCTGCGTCCAATCGATAATGGTGGCTGTGTCAGAATACTCCTTTGTATAGAGTATCCATGTCTTTCCGGATAGAATATCCTCTACCGTGGGCTCATCCCTGTCATCACCACATGAGAGGATTGCCATGGCAAGGGGCATCAACATCAAGAATACCCCCCCATTTTGAAAATACTTTTATCATTGCTTTTTTACACTGGTTTTAAGATTGATGAAATGGATTACCGCAAAGTTAATGCATTTTCCTTAAATTCCGTCAAAAATTAATGAGAAATCGAAAAAAATCACTTAACCCTGTCATAAACCTTAACCCCCTATTCATTTTTTCCAAACCAAAGACCCGACAGAGAGAAATTTTAAACTTTGATGAAACAAAATTTGTTTATTTGAAAATAAAATCTTAAATTTGCCACACCAACAACATCAATCTATGAGTAATCAAGACAAAATAATCGGAAGCAACCTCAGAAATCTCAGAGAGGCGTTAGGCTTTACTCAGGACGAGGTGAGCACAGCCATAGGAGTGACTCGCTCGGCATACGCCAATTACGAGTTAGGAGCCAGGGAGATGCCCTATGATATTTTAATTAAAGCCTCAGATTTATTTGGATGCGAGAGCTATCTGCTCTACGAAGAGAGTGAAGAGGCGCGCCACGAAATGCTATCCACTGCCTTTAGAATAGAGGGTTTGTCAGAGAGCGATTTCAAAGAAATAATATGGTTTAAGGATCTGATTAAAACCAACGTCAAGCTAAATCGGTTAATGAATGGCCAGAATCGACTATAATTTGATAAAGAGACAAGTTGACGAGTTTCAGCAAAAGTACGGATTGTCCAAGACCGAACCCCTAGACACCCGTTCCCTTTTACTGAAACTGAATGTCATAGCCGCATTTCGTCCGATGTCCCCAACCTTTAGCGGAATGAGCCTTATTGATCACATGGGGGGTCGGTACATGCTTATCAACTCCAATATGCCTCTGGGCAGACAAAATTTCACAATTTGCCACGAGCTTTACCATCTCTTTGTCGACCCTTCCCATTCCCCTCACAATTGCGGAGACGGTAGCCAGAAACCTGATGCCGAAAAAGCCGCCGACGCTTTCGCAGCCTTACTACTAATGCCGGAAGAAGCCATATTACAAATGGTTCCCCTCAAAGAGATTGGTACCAATATGGTATCGATGCCCACCTTGGTACGGCTGGAAAATTACTTCGGTGTCTCCAGGACTGCCATGTTCTTTCGCTTGGTGGGGTTAAGGTTGGTTGACAAGAACCGCAAGGATGAATTATGCAGTAATCCCACAAAAGACGCCCGAGCTCTGGGATTCCCACTCCATCTTTACTCTCCTGCCAATGCTAATCTAATCATAGGGGATATTGGCGAAAAAGCCTATCTTCTGTTCCAACAGGAAAAAATCTCAGAGGGCCATTACTTAGAAATCCTCAACAAGCTCGAATCCACCCATGAAGACTAAGATAGTGCTCGATGCAGATGTCATCATTCACTTCATCAAGGGTGAACGGCTGTCTCAATTGTGTGACATTTTCCCAGAGTATCAATATATACTCCTTGATATTGTTTACAATGAACTGAAGAAACGCCCTGCGACACAGGCCATAATATCAAATTGGTTGAATTGGTATAAGAGTAAAATTACACTCCTCCGTTTTGCTCCCTCAGGTGAATGCGCCAAAGAATTCTTACGTTTAAGAGCACTGAAAGGTGATGGCGAAAGCGCATGCTTGGCCTATTGCAAATATAATCAAGATGTTATTGGAAGTAGTAATCTTAAGGACATCCTTGATTATTGTGTTGAAAACAACATTACCTACCTGACCACCTTAGACTTTCTCTACTATGCTTACATACGAAAAGTCTTTACCCGTGAGGAATGTAATCAATTCCTCTCGATGGTCAAAAGTAAAGGGAGCAAAATAGGGAAGATAGACGATATTGTCACTTATCACCCCAACGCTATAATTTAGACAAAAATCTAAAGCCATAAATCTTTGAGCGAGGCATGAGGCAGATGATTTGCGCCATATTAATATTATGGGTCCTGGCAGGAGCTGGGGTGACGCTTCATGCGCAAGTAAGCGAGGGGATTGTGGTGTCGGGTGTGGTGAAAGATTCTAAGAGCAAAAAACCTGTCTCAAACGCCAATGTCGGCATCGCCGACCACAATATCGGCACCATCACCAACGGCGACGGCGCATTCTCGCTCACCGTACCCGACAGCTTGGCCAACGAAACAATAGTGATTTCAATGCTCGGGTATAGCAACGCCGCGCTTCCGATCGCCAAGGCTGACAAGCAGACGACGATAATGCTTGAGCGAGCCTCAATGCTGCTCGGAGAAATGATTGTCTACTGGGGTAACCCCGACGACATAATACGCCAAGCCCTCAAGAAGATACCCGACAATTATCCCAAGACGCGCGACCGCCTCTCGATCTTCTATCGCGAGACAATACAAAAGGGCAAGAAATACACCGAGGTGTCAGAGGCAATCATGGGCGTAAGCAAGTCGGCCTACCGGATGCGTACCCCCGGCAATGACCGCGCCCAAGTGCTCAAAGCTCGCAAGATTATGAGCCAGAATGCCTCGGACACCCTCGCCATCAAAATCACCGGAGGTCCCAACCTGTCAATCATGCTTGACTTTGTAAAGAATCCCGACTTCTTCCTAAGCGAGACGGAACTTGACGCCTACGAGTTTAAGATGGAGCCGATGGTAGAGTTTGACGGGCACCCGCAATATGCTATCAGCATCAGGCCAATACAGAAATTGTCCTATCCGCTGATGCAGGGCATGGTGTATGTCGACGCGCAAGCGCTGGCTTTCACTCGCGCTGAGCTCGAACTCGATCTTAGCGACAAGGCCTTGGCCGTAAAGACCATACTACGCAAAAAGCCAGCTGGGTTAAGATTCAGTTTGCAAAAGGTAGGATTCACCGTCGCTTACCGCCAAGGGAGCGATGGCATGACATATCTAAGCTATATAAAAAACGAGATGCGATTCAAATGCGACTGGAAGAGGCGCCTCTTCGCTTCGGGCTACACCGCCGTGGCCGAGATGGTAACCGTTGATCGTGAAACCGGGGTCTCCGACAACATCTCTCGCAGCGATGCCTTCCGCTCCACCGACGCCTTCTCCGACAAAGCCCTCCTATTCTGGGATCCCGATTTCTGGAAGGGCTA
Organism: Bacteroidales bacterium; assembly: GCA_020860445.1. Lineage (GTDB taxonomy): Bacteria > Bacteroidota > Bacteroidia > Bacteroidales > Muribaculaceae > CAG-873. The sequence goes on from JAJBUH010000120.1 coordinate 19,969, forward strand.
CAACATCATCGAGCCCACCGAATCCCTCGAAAAAGCCATCTCCCGCCTCCGCAAATAACATTTTTTCCCGATATTCTTGGGGAATTGGGAAAAAACACTTAACTTTGCCATAAACCTCTACGGGATATGAAACGGCCAGAGCAGATAGAAAAAATCAAGCGTGTCCTTCGGCAGGTAGCACCTGATGCCGAGGTGATTCTCTATGGCTCTGAGGCGAGGGGAGAAGCCAAAGAAGATTCAGACTTTGATATCCTTATTATCACCCCCACTTACCTAAATCTAAAAGAAAGACGTAAGATTACCTATCCTCTTTATGACCTTATGATAGAGAGCAATATCGATGTGAGCCCTACCATATACTCACGCCAGCAATGGTACAACCGCCCTTTTATCGATGATTTCTATACCAATGTAATGACTGAAGGCATCAGGATATGACACTGACCCCACAAAATAAATCTGATCTGGTTAATTACCGATTGTCACGAGCCACTGAAACTTTGGAGGAGGCCAAGCGGTTGCTTAGGGATTCCTATACTCTGGCCTTGGTAGTTAACAGGCTTTACTATGCATGCTTCTACGCAGCTAATGCTCTGTTGTCTTCAAGAAATATTCCAGTCAAGAGCCATAAGGCAATCGTACCCCTCCTGTCTCAATATTTTGTTAAGACTGGTGTATTAGAGCATAATTGGTTTAAATTATACAGCGAACTCTTAAAAGCCAGGAATGATGGGGATTATCATGACTTTGTGGAGTTTACTGAGGAAGATGTAGAGGATTATATGAAGGAAGCAGAGAACTTTATAAAAATTCTAGCCTCCCTAATAACTGTTGGTTCCTAATAAGAACACAATCATTTATTGTCTTCCCTAAGTAAAGGCGGCTCCCTCTGAGTTTTACTTAGGGGAACGAAGATAATTCTGTTCGATTTTATAATTCTAAGGAGTGGAGTATGTGGCACTATAACATTTGTTTTCACGGTGATGATGATCTTCTTCATGATGAGTTGAAAATTATTACATGGATACAAAATATGACTTTAGGTGATAGTCTATATGTGATTCGCAAAACTTTAATGAATCGCGTAACTACTCAGCGATTCTGAAGTAAAAATTTTTGTAACAATTAAATTTTTC
>JAJBUH010000079.1 GCA_020860445.1 Bacteroidales bacterium
GTACCCCCCCCAAGTCAATGCGGTGGTTAAAGCCAATATAGACTGAATACCCATAGTGACTTAGGGGGGTACTTGGGGGCAGCTATTAGTAGGCTCATATTGCATTGGCGACAGTGAGGGCAGCTAATTCTATTGAGGAATGATTAAGAGCTGCAAGATAGATGCGAGTAGTGCGCTCAGAAGTGTGTCCCAGGCTGGCACTAATCACTGAAATTGCTATGTCCTTTGCGTGGGCAATACTCGCCCAGGTATGTCGAGCCACATAAGTGGTAAGTGGGATGTCAAGATTTGCCATGGCTCCAATGACCTTAAGTCGTCGGTTGAGACTGCGGTGTGCTGTCTCATACTGGCGACGCCCCACAGTTGGGTCATCTTGGTTTGAGATAATCGGTAGCAGATAAGGACTTTTTGGATCAGAATAGTGAGTGATGATTGCTTTGGCTTGAGGGGATAGATGGGTGTAGATGAGTTGCCCTGTCTTTTGACGTCGATATGTGAGAGAATCACGACAGACATCCTCCTTTTTAAGGTGTGCCATATCTACAAACGACATTCCTTGACAATAGTAGAGAAATAAGAAGAGATCCCGAGCATATTCCAAACGCGGATTATCCTCAAGAGAGAGTAGGCGAATGCGAGTCATGTGTTCGGGCAGCAAGGCTCGCTTGACTGTTTCGGTAGTGGCAGTAGATACGGAATCGAAAGGGCGATTGTCAGGAACAAGTCCTTCGGCAACAGCCACACGGTAGGCTCGACGCAACTTGCGCATATATCCTGCTGAGGTATTTGCACTCAATCCATGGGCGCACATAGCGTTTTGCAATTGCTCCATGTTGGTACTCCCAATCTCGCTAAGAGTTTTTTGGCCAAAGCCATACTTGTCTAAAGCTAACGCTGCCGCCTTGAAGTTTCTGCTCGATGATATTTTCCCTTGCTCGTAGCTTAAAGCTGATAGGCGCATTGCTACACTGTACAAGGTAGATTTCTTAGTGTTGTCTTTCGATTTCATATTAAGGCAATTGTTTCGTGAATTTAAATAGATTGAAGACCCCTACCCACTCTTTGGACAGGAGTCTTTATTTAGAAACATATTGAAAAGGGGAATTGTACCACCCCTTCTCAGCGTAGCCTTTATCAATATGGGAGTTCAACGGATAGAAACTCTTCAGATCATCAATCTCGCGATTGAAATTATTTACTCGATAGACTATCAGACATAAATCTAATGGTTATAAGAGACTAACCTAAGGATAAAAAATCATAATCAATTCGTACGACTGCCACAACAAGGTTGGGAATTTCTATGATTGCACGCTTTTTCTTTGCTCCGCGTACTTTAAGCAATGTTACTTCCAGGCCATCTAAAGGACCTCCCTTGACAAGCACTTTCTTGCCGAGCATGTGGGGTTTAATCTCTTCGGGAGCAATTGATTGAATAAATGCGTCACTGGTAGTAGCTCGAATAAAGGAATTCATATCTTCATCCCTGACAATCATCGCTTTCTGAAAGGCTCCTGGCACGAAGTAGAATTGCAGAGTATTTGTAGCTGCAATTATAGGATAAAGTGCCTCCTCGGAGCTATGGACAAAGATTACCGAAGGCAAGATAGGGACTTCCACGGTAAGTTCTTCCTTTGGGGTATTTGCTTGCACACGCTTCATAGGCATATAGACCTCGAAGCCCTTATCGCGCAGCATCTGAGAGTTAAGATACTTAGCATTAGGGCGTTTGAGATCACGCAACACAAACCACTGGATATGGGAATTTGGCTTCAATTGCAGCTGTAAATTTAAATTGATTATGAGTTTGAAATATTTACAATTCCAGAGCGCTTACACAGCGCCCTGGAATCTTCTGCTTAATAAGGGTTTATGCTTTATTGTACTTCATCAAAGTCAGGAGAGTCGAAGTCGGGATTGATTTCGACGATAAACTCGGCGGTAGCCGTCAGCAGGGTGCCCATAATATTGGTGCGATAATTGCGCTTGACGGGAATGTTGGCGTACTCCTTGTCCTCAGTCTGGTCGGTCGAGAGGGTGATTTTGCCAATCACCTCGTTGCCGCCGCTGTTGGTGGCATCAACGGCATTCATCAGCAGGTAATTCATCGACAGCCAAGTCCAGCCAGTGTCTGGGTCTTTGGCGTTGGCATCCTCGCTTGTCGGGAAGCCGCGGTCGTCACTCGGCATGTCGGTCTGGCCGAACTTAACAGCCACGGGGTCGGAGGCAGCGCCAGTGAGCAGGTTGAGCGTGGCGTAAGTGTCGGCGGTTATCTCAATAGCCGTCTTGGTGACGGTGGTGCCGGCTGCCACGGCTGCGTTGTAGTCGTTGGTGCCGATGTTGACTTGGGCGAACGGGCGGTAGAGCTCGACCGAGATGGTCTCCGGGCCGGTCATTGTGACTGTGGCCCAGTTGAAGAAAGCATCCCTCGCCTCAGCGTTGGCGGGAGTGCCGTCAACATAGTTCATCGACACTGTGGCGTTGCTCCAGTCGAAGGTGTAGGGAGCGTCGGCATTCTGGGCCCAGAAAGCCATGTAGTAGGTCTTGCCCACCACCAGCTGCAGCGTCAGGGTGTTTTGGAGGCTGCCGTTGGTGAAGAAGTTTGTCTCCTTGACGCCAGTGTAGGCTGTCACTGCCGACTTGTTCACGTCATAGAGGGTATAGTACAGGTCGTTGGCCTTGGTGCCGTCGCCGTTCTCGGCGCGCGACGACATCCCATCTGGGAGCGACAGGGCCACTGTCACGGCAGCCGTCTGCTCCTGCGGCACAGCATCTTCGCCATCCGACGAGCAGCTCCAGAATAGCAGCGGAGCCATAGCGGCAGCCATGTAAGCGAATTTGTTCATAGCGATAATTTTAGTCATTTGTTATCTCATATCCGTCAATTAGGACAGGGCATAAGCCCATCCAATTTTGTCGATGCACCATTACGATCACCGACTATTTGAAAGCCATGGGGGCGTTAACCCCCATGACCTTAAGAGAGAAAATGGGCTTACTGGAAATTGCCAGTCCAAACGATGTCAACAGGAGCATTGCAAGTAGCACTGTGCACTGGGTCCCCATCGATTGTCAGGTTGAAGAAGGTGATATCGTCAGAAGAATCCCAAGGACCATCATAAACAAGACCGCCTGGCCAGTTGCCAGTATCAGCCGAATTGATTGAGCAATTGTCGAGATTCATGTTGCCGTGGATGTAACAATCGCCATGCACCTCGAAGAATGCGCGGTTGTCGTTGCTTTGCTTGGAAGCTCCTCCGTAAAGAGTGCAGTTGGTAGCGTTGACATCTATCAGAACATAGGGTCTCGCGGTAGCGTAAATCTGCACAGCCTTGTTCTGGTTGGCATAGAAGTCGCAATCGTTGAGGTTAAGATAACGGCAATACATTCCGTACAGAATCGGGCCATTGAATTCGCTCGATGAATTGTTGTTAATGCTGTACTCAGTCCCTTCGATAGTCGCAGTCTGGGTAGTGGTGTAAAACTTGCAGTTGTTGAAATTGACAGTCTCAGAGCGCGGATAGGCAGTGCCCCAAATCACGCAGTCTTCGTGGGTCTCGTTCTTTGCATCGATGATTGAGTACCAGCGCACAATCTCAAGCATGTTCTTGAAGGTGATGTTGGCCTTGTTGACCATGACTTGGTGCCTAATGCCACCTGCCGACATTCTGCTGGAGAAGCCGTCGCTGTTGATGAAAACAGTCTGGTCGGTGCCGCTGCCAATCAGAGTGATATTCTGGCCCTCATAGAAATTCTCATAGACCGAAACCTCCATTCCCTCATAGGTGGCATATTCAGTCCAGTCCCATGATTTAAATGTGCTATCCCAGCTCTTGCTGCCAGTGGTTCCGCTGAAAGTGTACTCGCCAGGAGCAAGAGTAATCACTGCATCGGTAGTGAGGCCCTTCATGATGTCACCGAACGTGTCGGGAGTAGCCTCCAAGGCAGCGCCTAAGGTCACGTTGTTGGCTACGTTGGATTCGGGCACTGAGCCGTTTTGGGGACGGCCAATGATCTTGCCCATGTTCTCGCCTGCAGAGTGGTCGGAGTATGAATTTGTCGAAGATGCCGTGATCTTGCTGTCGGAAACAGTGCAGTTGGTAACCGATGTAGCCTTGTTTGCGCAGCCAATCAGACCGCCGAGGTCGCGGTAGCCTGTCACATCAGCATTGCTAACCTGACAGTTGCTGACCACATTGCGCGAGGCATCGTCACAGAAGTAGCCCACCAAGCCACCGACCTTGTCGCCGTTGTCGTAGCTGCCGGTGAGATTATCAGGAGTGCAAACAAGGGTAATGCCGTCAACGGCGCAGTTTGTAACGTTGCCGTAAGCATAGCCCACTATGCCGCCGCAATAGCGGTTGCCATAGACCTCAGCATTCCTAACGGTCACATTGTCGATGGTGCCTGAAGTGTAGATTGAGCCAGCCACTACTGCTATGCCGTTGTCAGTTGAGCTGCCGCTCGAGAGGCTGTTGACGTATGCGCCGTCGATTGTGAAGTCCTTAATGGTACCGTTCAGAGCGCCGAAGAGACCGGCTGCGCGGTAGGCTGCATCCTGCTTCACATAGAGGTTGTGGATGGTGTAGCCCTTGCCATCGAATGTGCCTTTGAATTTGCGCGAACTGTCAGCATTGAGGCCGATTGGAGTCCAAGGCTCATCGTTTAGGTAAATGTCGTCGGTAAGCTCTACTGTATAGCCCGAGAAATCGAATGGAATCTCTTCTGCGCGAGACACCTTCTCGGTTGCATTGTTCACGTAATCTGCAAGCCATGCCAATTCAGCGGCATTGGATATTTGCACTGTGGTGCCGCTTATGGCGGGCTGCTGAATGCTGCCATCCCAGATTTCCACATTGATATCGTCTACGTAATTCTGGTCGATCTTGACAATCCAGTCAACCGACGATGTGAATAGGTTGCCGATGATGTTTGTGCGGTAGTTGCGCTTGACAGGCACGTTGGTGTAAGTGCGAATCGATTCGGTGGTGGCTGCCGGAGTAAGGGTTACCTCGTTAAGGTTTTCAGACTTATCCACCGGCTGGGTCAGCACGTAAGCGTAGCCCACATAGACGTAATCTGTGCCCTCGACTGTGAGCGCGGCGCGAGTGTCAGGAGTAAGGCTGAAGGGATCGTCAGTGTCTGTGGGAGTTGCATGGCTGGCATAAACCACCTCATCGGTTTCGCCATCTACCGAGCCGTCAAGAAGGTTGAGGGTCTTGTAGGTCTGGGTCTTGATGGCGACTGCCGATTCAGATACGTCAAGGCCCGATTTAAGGGCTGCCTCGTAGTCGGCCTTGGTTGTGCCGAAGTTGATTTGGGCGAATGGACGAGTAAGGGTCACAGTCTTGGAGGCAGCGCCAATGACTGTGTAGTCAAGCTCTTGGCCGAAGAACGCGTCTGCATTCTCATCATTGGCGTTCACCTTGCTATAATCCTCGATGGTAACAACACCGTCATTGTAGACGTATGGGCTGCTTGCGTTGTCTGCCCAGAATACGATGCTGTAGGTTTCGCCGGTGATAAGGGGCAAGGACACGCTTTGTGTCCTGGAGCTGTTAGGGAAAGCGCTGGTAACGGATCCGCTGGTCACCACGTCGCTGCCCTTGAATACGGTGTACTGGAGCTGGTCGGCTGTTGTGCCGTCGCTGACGTTGGTGGCGCGGCTGAGCATCTGCTCAGGGAGGGAGGCTGAGAAGGTGACCTGCACCTCTTGGCCCGAGTTGGCGACGCCCGTGCGGATTTCGTCGCTGCACGATGCCAGCAGCATAGAGGCTGCGGCGGCAAGATAGGTTAATCTTTTCATGTCTTTGGGTTTTTGTTATTGGTTTATTTGGTTGTTTGTTAGTTGTCTATCGTTATGGTAAAATTTAAAGCTTACAGGGAGGCTTCGCCTAATTATTGGATGTAGATGTTGAACTCGCCGTTGAAGCCAGGCGAGATACCCACGCCTCCGCTGGCCTCCTGCGTCATGAAGTCGGCCGAGACCGTGGTGAGCATCGAGCGCTGCAGCGGCACGTTCATCGATTCGGTGCCCGACACCAGCTGCCCCTGCTTGTCCCAGATCTGCACCGCCACGGTCACCAGCGACTCGTCGCCGTTGACCAGCACGTAGTCGAAGCCGAGCACAGCCGTGCCGTCGCCCAGGGGCGATATCTTTGACTCGAAGCTAACGCCGGTGCATGCGTCGGCGGGCTTGTCGGTGAACATGTTGTACACATTCGGCAGGAAGCCGGGGTAGACGATTCGGACGGTGTAGTCGTCGATGTCGACCGTGACCTCGTCCGGGTCATCGCCGGCGCGCGCGGCCTCGGCGCGAGCTCTGGCCTCGGCACGGGAGAGGAACAGCTCGTAGTCGGTGGCGATGAACTTGTACTTGGCCATCGGGCGCCGCATCTCGACCCATATCTCCTCGCCGCCCTCGGGGCTGATGGTGCACTCGGTGCATCCCCTGAAGGCGTCGCGCATGTCGGTGTTGCCCACGTATGGGTCGCTGAATGCGATGGCGGCGAAGTCGTCGGCGTTGTAGTAGAGGTCCCGGGTCGTGCCCTGCAGCACGTAGTCGGTCCACACCATCACCGTCAGGGGCCCCTCGGGGATGTCGAGGACGAGGTCGCAGCCGAGCTCGCCGATGTCGTCGCGGGTTATGACCTGGATGTCGTCGGGCACGCGCGACGCCGCGGCGCGGGCGTCGGCGGCCATGTAGAAGCCCACGTAGTAGCGGGCATCGTATTCCTCCGACGCCGTGCGCGAGGTGAGCACGCCGTTCTCGTACAGCAGGTCGCGGTACGGCGGCATCTCGTAGTCGAAGCTCAGGTGCACGGTCACAGGCTGCCTCGCCACCTCGGGCTCCTCAACGTTGGGGAACTCGTGGACGCAGCCGCAGAGAAGAGACGCAAAGGCCAGCAGGATACCGCTCACATGTGGTTTTTTCATCTGCTGCCTCCTTTCTTCAATGGGATTTTATAGACTATGCTTACCGAGGCTTGGTCGATGCCTACCCATGTGCGGTGTCGGTCAGTGACAACTCTCTGTCCGTTGTAATCATTGATGTATTTGTCGTAGCGAGCATCGTAGACGCCGGCGCCGACCGAGAACTCCAGGCTCCAGCGCCGAGCCAAGTGCATGCGGTAGCCCAGGGCTACGCCTCCGCCGATGGCTGGAGTGTTGCCGTCGTGGTCTTGGACTCGGTATTTGCCGTTGGCAGCGTAGTTATACCAACCCAGGCCGAAGTGAGTGCCTACATACCATTCTGTGTTTCCGCACTCATTTGGAGTCAGCCAATAGCGTATCTCAGGCTGAATAGTGACTGTACGGAACTTTATCTTATGTTTGAAATAGTTGAAACCAGAGTAATATACTGGTAGAGCAACCGACCAACGATGCGACAGCTCTATCTCAAAAGCTAAATTTGTTACGAGCATTAGCCACCCCACTCCGTTAGTCTTCAGGTAAAGGCTGCGTGGACACTGTTCGATTTCCAATTGGCCCATGGCAGTGACTGGAGCCATAGCAGTGTCTATGAGTTCGATGGTCTTTTCAGGCTCTGGTTCGATTACAGGCTCTACTATGATTTCTGAGGGTGGCAATAGCTCTATATCCAATTTGCTATAGCGGATCTGGGGGAAGAAATTGCGCTTCATCTGGCGCCACGTCAAACCGGAATTGAGACGCTGGAGCTTACCCAGCACATCGAGCTGGGAAGCCTCGCCGTGGTCAGATATTGCCACGTCAATTAGTGCAAGTACGGTGTCGATATCCTTCAATTGGGAATCCTCCACCATTGGGCGTAGTGCCTCCCATGAAAGCAAGGTTTCGCCCACGGCGAGCTTATCAGCAGGTATTAAGGTATGGTTAGCGATATAATTAATGAGGGATTGAGCTCTGCCTAAGGCCAGACGCATGTTGTGAGCGTAGGGTCCTTCGGGCGATGCGTAGCCATCGACTCGTATGACATCTATAGAGTCGGGATTGAGCTGATTCAGGAAGTCCTCCATTTGAGCGAGTTGTGCCTTATTGTCGCCAAATCCAGGCAGAAGTTCTGTTTTGTTGACTGGAAATCCTATGGATACGGCCAATTGCCTCGTCTCAGCCTGTGTTGAGAAGGGGAATAAAAGGCAGCTTAACAGAGCAACCACATAATATGTATAGCCAATTCTAAACATCCCTAAGACTTAGAATGTGACTTTGTCCTTTCATCTCTTTTTTATCCATCAAGACAAAATCGGAATAAGTTTCTATATACAACCCTGACATTTAAGTAGTATTCTTGAGTCAGAGATAATGATTTTTAAGTATCTCACTACCCACCTATTGTGAATAGCTTTGTTCTAACAGTCTAATGGCGCAGATAACGCTTCTGGATAATGTCCGTTTCTCGGTGAGAGACGGACATCCTTTATAATGGGCGTATTTACAGTTAGTTACACCTAAAATAAATATTATGTGACTATTATTTCCTCCATCTACCCTCTCAAGACAAATGTTAAAATTGAGAATTTTATTTCATAAATTTTTGTAAATCAAAAATAATACGTACCTTTGCAAAAGGATGTCCGTCTCTCACCGAGAGACGGACATCCTTTTTTGTTTATATACCATTGTTGAGCCTCTCCGAGGCTCGTTGATGGTGGGATACAGAAACCCCAGATTGCTACGGTGCTTCGCACCTGCGCAACCTGGGGCTAACATTGTCTCGCCTCTCCGAGGCGATAAGTAAGGCCATCCGAGCGATTCCGGATGGCCTTACTTATTACTTATTACTTCTTACTTAAAGAAGATTAGTTTACTTTTTCGAGGGTGAAGGTGCCGTAATAGTCGTAGAGGGTGTCGTAGTAGGAGATGCAGAAGAAGAATTCTTCGTCAAGCTCGATGCCGCCATCGGTGGTCGATACTGTAGCTGTCATCTCATAACTATGTTCATACTCTTGGGCATCGTAGTCAACCCACTCATAACATTCCAGTGAAGCATACTTCAAACAATCTTGATCCTCAAAGATAAGCTTGCCGCCGCTGAGAGTTGCAATCAGGGTGTCATATTTAGCATAGTCGCTAACCGGGAAATAGGATGTATTGTCCGACATGTTGCCAGTCAACAGACCCGAAACCTGGAGCTCGTCGGGTTCACCCGTGCTTTCGATGGTCACGAGATAACCGGTGTTCTCCAGAGCAGTCCAGCTTGTTTGACCAGAGAGCAATACATAATCGCTGAGGTAGAAGTATGTCACACGATAAGTACCAATCACGTCATCCTCGGTAATAGCCTTGCGAGGCACATCCCAAGCAATGGTATCGTCGCAATGGTCGGTTGAGCTGAGGTCGTAAATAGCATAGAGAGTAACCACCTTACCCTCAGACTTACTCTCTTCAAACCACGAGAAGGCATTGCCAGTGGTGCAGTAATATGCCACATAGTCGTTCTCACCAGTGCCGTAATATACCACATCATATCCGCGCACATTCTCGGCAGCGTTGAGGATTGAGATAGAATTGTCTTCAGCGATGGCAAATTCCAGGTTATACCCCTCGGCACCGAAGATATTCTCAACCACATAAGCGCCATCGTCATAAATTGACATAGTTAGCGACCATTTATCGCCAGTATCGCCGCGAGTGTAGGTCACACTCTTTGAGCTCTGCAGCTCGCGAGTGCGATTGAAGGTGAACAGAGCTACACCAGATGTGGTGAAGGCCTCATTTTCAGATTCGGCGGTCAATCCCAATTGATATGTACCGGCGTCAAGAGAGAAGCTCACTGTAGTCTCGGTAGTGGTGGCATTCTGCAGCACATCACCCTCGTCAGAATACAGATAGTAGTTGTAGCTATCAGCATTGGCCACTGCAACCCATTGGATCACAATCTTGCCATTTTCTTGCGAGGTCGTCATCAGGCTGACATCCGGAGTGTCGAGAGTAACAATTGCGTCAGTCTTGGCAGTGATGGTGAAACGCTTTGTGGTTTCGCCATTTGTGCCGTAAGCCTCAACCTCGAGCACATAAGTTGTGTTGGCGTTGAGCTTGGTAAAGGTCACTGAGGTCTCAGAAGTCAAGCCGTTGCGTTGCGACACGCCCTCATCGTTGTAGAGGACGTAACCATATTGGGTGACGCCGCTGACAGCATCCCACCAGAAAGTGAGTGTCGATACCGACACATCACCGCTGCTTCCAGTGAGCGAGGAATCAACCACCGGCGACTGGAAACCGTCGAGTTCAATGTCGTTGCAACCCACGGCCCACAATGCCACCGCTGCAAGCGCCATTTTGCTTATATATTTCGGAAAAGCATTCATATCTAAAAGCTTTTATTATTCATATAAATTGGTTTACTATCTCCAGAGCCGTGCTACGCACTCTTAGTAAGATGGAGGCTTTTTCTGTACCCCACATTCCGTGCTACGCACTCCATGTGGGGTTAACAGACAAGAGCCGTGCTTCGCACTTTGCTTTGGCTGATGGATCTCTAAATTACCTTAGAGGCCGGAGGGACCATCCCAGCGGAAGGAGAGGTAGATCCAACTAGGCAGCAAGCCATAGTAGTCCTCATCGTTGGTGGTTACGGCCATCACAGCCACATTGTAGTCGGTCGAGGTAGAATCTGCCTCTTTCAGACTAGCGAAACAGCACTCGATAGCGTTTGATTCAGAATAATGCCAGAAACCGATACCCTCAATAGCGGCATCCTTGCCTGAATCGCTGAATACCAAGTTGGCAGTGCCGTAACCAACACCTGACTCATATACATACCAGCCGTTGTAGTAAGGATCACCGTAATCGGTAGTCGGGTCTGATTCTGCATAAGCGTCAACCATCGTGCGATAGTTGGTGAGAGGCACGATGCGATAGTAACCTGCATAGTCTTCGTAAGGCGACTCGATGAAGGTGAAAGTCACATCGATGCCCGTGTTAAGGAAATTGAGCACACGGAAACGACCAGCACCGGGCAGAGTCTGCATCGTGCTGGTTACCGGCTCAAAGGTCGATTGGGTGATGTCAACAGTAGCATCGGTGAACCATTCCCATTTTTCAGAGAAATAGAAACCTACGTCAGAGCCATCGAGCATGGCATCTTCCCACTGCGAAGCCAAGGCGGTAGCCTTGAAGTCGAAGTTGGTAGCCTTGTAGTGAGCGATATAGCTATCAGGCACCGTCACAGAGAAAGTCTCTTGCTGCTTAGTGGGCATATTGGTGAAATCGATCTCGAATGTAGCGTCTGCGCTGCCAGCCTCGAAGTCAACCGTTGATGGGAATACGATAGCATCGGTAGTGCTGGTTACCACCAGTGGCACAGATGCAGCGCTGGAAGAGTTGAGGCGGTGCACAGTGATTGCGGTCACATAGTCAGCCTCGTCCATTATCAGGAACTCCTCGGGAGTGTCAGCGTCGAAGTATACTCCCATGCAGTCGGCAGCGTCTTGCTCACCGGGCACATATTCATGGTCGTCATCTTCGCAGCTTGCCAGCATGGCTCCAGCCACAAGAGCCGCCACTATATATCTGTATTTGGAAATCATATTTGTAGTCATTTTCAAAATCAGTGTAAGTCTGTGAAAATCTGTAGTCTTACCCAAAACTTATTCGAGATAACGGAGTTCCTCAGATACCTGAGCGGGGTCAGGATTGAGTATGAGCGATTGATTCTGATAGCTCTCGTTGAGAGGGATGTAGAGAATAGTCCAAGGAGCCACATAGCCTTCGATTGAGTTGAACTGATACGAAGTCGGGTGATTGCTGCCCGAGTATCCGCGAGTAATGGCCTTGCGCCAACGCTTGAGGTCGTAGAGGATTACACCCTCGCCCCAGAATTCGATGCTCTTCTGCAAGAACAGAGCCTCCTGGAAATCCTCAATCGATGATGCAGTGCACTTGTAGCTGCCATCGGTGTAGCGATATGTATTGGTGAACGATGCCAGAGCCGTTGCGCCAGCTGCCACGCCTTGGGTATGAGCGATAGCCTCAGCCTCGATGTAGTACATCTCCTCGACGCGCATCAATGGAATATCCATCTTGTTGCCAGTGGTCGATGATGTAGTGTTGCCGCTGCCCGGGTGGAACTTAAAGCCCACATAAGGAGTGTATTGGCTCCATTCCTCAAATGAGAAGAGCGTCTTATCGGCATACTTAGAGTTGAATCGCTTCTCAAATGCTTCTTCCTCGTCAGGCGTAGGATTGTCTTCTACCCAGTCGGCCGGATCAATCCAAGTGAGCTTGCGCCAGTCGCTGTCGCTGATTTTGCTGAAGAGGTCAGCATCAATAAGGAAAGTAGCCTTGTAAGTAGAGTTGGATACGCCCCATGAAGCCTCAGGACACATAAACGATGCCCAGCTCTCCCATGTGTAGTAGGTCACCATCTTGTCGCTGCTCGACATCAGGATACCCCAAATCCAAGAACTGTTGACACTGTTGAATCCAGTCGAGGTATTATACCAATCGTCTTGTGACAGCGGGGTGTAGCCACTGTTGATGGCCTTGCGGGCGTAGGTTGCAGCTTTCTCAAATGCCTCATTGGCTGTGGTGATGCCAATAGCGGGGAGATTTTGGTAGGCTTCTCCAAGCTCTTCCCATTGGTCATTGTCGTGAGCGATTTGCTCGGCCAGGTCATCAGGATAGTTGGTGAAACGGCTGCCAAGCTCAAGCCAGAAGCGAGCGGCCAAACCGTAAATCATGCCCTCAGTGGCATAATTCTTAGCGCCCGATGCGGTGGCTTTAAGAATTGCCTCCTCAGCTCCCTGCAGGTCGTTGAGGATGAAGCGGTATATCTTGTAGAAAGGAGCGCGTGGATTAGCCTTGGCCTGCTCCTCGGTAGTGTACTCGGTAACGATAGGCACTGTCAGACCCTTGAGAGTAGGATAGTAAGCAGCGTCAAGCGAGGTGCCAGTTGGGAAGAACTCATACATGCGAGTCATGTCAAACATCGCGAATGCGCGGTGTGACAGACCGGTAGCGAGGTAGAGGGCATCCTCGGTGCTCTCCGCGTCACAATTCTGGATTACGAGGGCAGCCTTGTACACTATGTATTGGTAGTACACCCAATAGTAATACATCCAAGCCCAATTGCCAGTGTAGAGGAGCTCGGTATAAGCGGTCCAGTAGTTGTAACTGGTGCTCCACAGGGTGGTATTGGCAGTCATCACATCGTGCCATATAATATGCTCGGGATAACCGATGCCGGTGTACACCACATTGTCGTAGTCGGCGATGGGAGTATTGAGATATTGGGTGAGGCCATTGACCAGACCCTCTTTGTCGGCCTTGGCCACCTGGTCGGCGGTGGCATTGTCGGTCTGTGGCAGAGGGCTCTCAAGACATGAGGTAGCACCCAGCCCCACGGCCGCCAACATTATGTATAATAGTTTCGATTTCATTCTGATTTCTCTTTTGTAATTTCAACTCCTAGTCTTAGGTCATTATCCTATCAAAATACTTTTGACTTTTACCTCTTGACTTTTGACTTAAAATACCACATTGAGGCCGCCAACGAATGTGCGCATAGGCGAGTATCCAGTAGCGTCATAAGTAGTGCGGTCACCGCGGGGGTCAAAGCCTTTGCGCTTGGTCCAGTACCATACGTTGTCGCATGATGCGTAGATGCGCAGGTTTGACACATGCAGTTTCGATTGGATGCTCTTGGGCAGAGTATAGCCAATTTGGCAAGTCTTGAAGGTGAGCTGGTTGGCACTGATCAGGAAGAAGTCAGAATAGAGGCTATTCTGGGTATCGTTGTATTGCCAACGCGGAATCCAAGCCGAGGTGTTATCTTCGCTCCAGCCAGTAAGAGCGTCGCGGTGGATGTTGTTGCCGATGGTTGAACCGTAGGGCGAACCCATCAGAGAGGCATAACCGGCATCAAGTTTCTTGCCGCCAAGGGTAAAGGTGAAATTGGCCGATAGGTCAAATCCGAAGAATTGGATCGAGGTGCCAAAGCCGCCGTAAGCATCGGGCAGAGCAGTGCCGAGCAGATAGTAGCTTGCCTGGTCGTAGGTAGTGGTGGTTGTGGTGGTGCCGTCCTCGTTGAGCACATACCATTGGGGTTCGCCATTCTCCGACGGACCAGCATACTTGGGCAGATACCAAGTGTAGAGAGGCAGACCCTCGCCGTAGAAGTAATTGCTATTTTGATAGCCATCGTGGCCGTCGACAATCAGACCCTTGTTGTTGTCGGGCAGATAGGTAATCTTGTTCTTCTCGAGGGCGATGTTGAGGTCGAGGTTCCAGTTGAAATTCTGGCTGCGCACCAGGCCGATATTGAGGGTGATTTCCACACCATAATTCTTCATATCGCCGATGTTGTCATAGTAGCCTGAGTAGCCGAGCGATGTAGGCACGCTCTTGAAGTAGAGCATGTCCTTGGTGATGCGGTTGTAGTATTCCACCTGGCCATTGAGACGGCTGTTGAAGAAGTCGAACTCAAAACCGGCGTTGAAGTTACCGTTGGTCTCCCAAGTGATGTCGGGGTTGCCCTTCCATGAGAAGGTGTAAGCCACATTGTCGTTGCTGTTTACGATGTCATAGTAGTCGGTCCAGTAGTAGCTGCTGCTCAGACCGTCGTTGCCTTGCTCGCCGTAGCTGGCCTTGAATTTGAGCATATTGATCATCGGGCTCTTGGGAAACCATTCCTCCTTTGATAGGATCCAGGCACCACCCACGCTCCAGAAGTTACCCCAGCGGTGGTCGGGGTGGAAACGCGAGCTGCCGTCGCGACGATACGAAGCCGAAGCATAGATGCGGCTGTCAAAGTCGTACTGCACGCGGCCGAAATAACCCTCGACATTGTAGAGCGAGGTAGAACCGCTGATTGAACTATTGGTGATAGCGCCGTCGAGCTCGATATTCTCGTCAAAGATAGCGATGTTGGTCTTCGAACCGCTCAGGTTGGCGGTTGAATAGCGGCTGTACTCGTGGCCGATGAGGATCTCGACATCGTTTTTGCCAAACTTGTGGTTCCAGTTGAGCAGTTGCTGGAAGTTGGTAGTGTTGCGACGATAGGTAGTGGTCGACACATAACCGCCAGTAGCTGCGTAGTAGCCGTAGTAGGGATTATAAGCAGTATTGGTGCGATACTCGTTGATATGCACGCCGCCGTTGATGGTGAGGCGGAAATCCTTGAGGAAGGTAATATTGGCATAACCAGTGATACCAAAGTCGTTGCTGTTGCGCTTGTATGTATCAATCTTGTCGCCCTGGATGGTGTTGTAGTTCTTCTCTGCGGGACGCACAAAACCGATTGTGCCATCGCCGTAATCATACATCGGGCCACGGGCATCGGTCATAACATTGCCATACTGGTCGCGCAGGAACAGCGGATAGATGGGAGCCAAGGTGTGCACGGTCGAGAATGCGCCGTTCATACTATTGTACTCTGAATGGCTATAGTTGGCATTGCCGCCAATCTTGAGCCAGCTATAAGCATCATAGTCGGTCTTGAAGCGAGCGGTGTAGCGAGTCACATCGGAGCCGTAGCTGATACCCTCATCGCTGAGGTAGCCGAGCGAGAAGTAGGTTGAATACTTCTCTGCGCCACCCGATATTGACAAATTGTACTCCTGACGGAAGCCATTGCGCAGACCGGCATCCTTCCAACTGTCGGGATACAGGGTGTAGATTTGGCCGTTGTTGTACACACGGTTGCCAAGGGTAGCATTGGGGTTGAGTTTGCCATTGCTGCCGATCAGGGTTTCGCCTTGCGGCACTGAATATAGGATGTAGCCCAAGCCGCCGGCATCGATGCTGGTGCCAGTCATAGCGTCGTTGGCTGCCAAGTGAGCCTTCGATGAGCTGTATCCGAGGCTGCGGGCATAGTAGTTGCGCAGAGCCAGATAGTGAGCCTCGTAGTACTCAGCCGGGTCATCGATTACATCATAATCGCGCAGAGCGTCGGTGTTGACACCCCACTTCATATCCAGGGTGATCTTGGTCTTGCCCTTGGTTGCGCTCTTGGTGGTAATCATAATCACACCGTTGGCGCCGCGAGCGCCATAGAGGGCGTTGGAGGCGGCATCCTTGAGCACCGAGATATTGTCAACGTCGGCGGGGTTGATATCGCGCCATGAGCCATTATAGGGCTGCCCATCAAGAATGATCAGAGGGGTTGTGGAGGCATTGATTGAGCTCAAACCACGGATGTTGATAGTGTTCTCGCTGGTGGGGTCATTGCTTTGCAGCATGGTCAGACCGGGCACCTTGCCCTCGAGAGCCGAGATTGGGTTGTTGGCCTGGCGCTTTACGATGTCATCGCTCTTGACCACTGCAGCCGAGCCGGTGAATGCCTCGCGCTTCTGCTTACCGAAGGCTACGACCACCACTTCGTCCATAATCTGCGACTGTGAATGCATCACGATAACCATATCGGGAGTAATCTTCTGGGTGACTGTCTCCATACCCACAAAGGTCACAGTCACCGTCTTGTGAGAGGAATCGACTTTGGGCAAAGAAAAGCGGCCATCGATGTCGGTTACAACGCGCATTTCTGTGCCCGTAATGGCAACTGCGGCTCCAGTGATGGGGTCGCCTTCTTGGTCAAGCACTGTACCTCTGACTTATTGTGTCTGCGCCGAGACCCATGTCACAGCGCCGAATAATGCCAAAAGTACACATAACAGCTTTGCTTTCATGTGCGGAAAGAATAGGATTAAGTTTACAAATCAGCAGGGAAATCCTGCATCGCTTTTAACAACCCTTTAAGGGCATTTTTAGCAAATCACAAAATTTCTAAGCACAAAGATACAAAAATATTAATTTACCCAAAACAAATACCTACAATTTTAACTAAATTATCGACTAAAACTATTATTTTTTAGCCTCACGGGCTATTATTCCCTCATTGGGCCAAGGATTGCATATCCACCAGGCGCTTGTAGTACCCCCCGAGAGCGAGCAACTCGTCGTGTGTGCCGCGCTCTACGATACGCCCCTCGTGGAGCACACAGATCATGTCGGAATTGCGGATTGTCGACAGGCGGTGGGCAATCACGATGGTGGTGCGATTGCGCATCAGGCGCTCGAGAGCCTCCTGCACCAGGTGCTCGCTCTCGCTGTCGAGAGCCGAGGTGGCCTCGTCGAGAATCAGGATAGGCGGATTCTTAAGGATAGCGCGGGCTATCGACAGGCGCTGGCGCTGACCGCCCGAGAGGCGGCAGCCACGGTCACCGATCACGGTGTCGTAGCCCTGTTCGGTAGATAGGATGAATTCGCGAGCATTGGCTATCTTGGCAGCCTCTTCGACTTGCTGCATAGTAGCATTTTCAACCCCGAATGTGATGTTATTATATATGGTGTCGTTGAATAGGATAGCTTCTTGGTTGACATTGCCCATGAGCGAGCGCAGGTCGTGCACCTTCAGGTCGCGTATGTCGATGCCGCCGATGGTGATACGGCCGCGAGCCACATCATAGAATCGCGGCAACAGGTCGGCCAGGGTAGTCTTGCCCGAGCCTGACTGACCCACCAGAGCGACAGTGGCACCGGCCGGAATCTCCAGATTGACATCGTTGATCACCTCGCGGTCGCCGTAGGCGAAGGTAACATCCTCATATTTGATATCGGCATCGGCCATGGGCAATTGGCGAGGATTCTGCGGATCCTTGATGGGATTGTCGGCATTGAGGATGCGGTCAACGCGCTGCATCGAGGCCAGACCTTTCTGGATGGCATAAGCAGCCTTTGAGAGGTCCTTGGCCGGGTTGATGATGCTGTAAAAGATGACCATGTAGTATATGAACGAGGCCGCATTCATCGAAGACACGCCGCTCAATATCAGCGTGCCGCCAAACCACAACACAATGGCAATGGCGATAGTACCCAGAAACTCGCTCATAGGGTGAGCCAGCGACTGGCGCCGAGCCACCGAGTTGGACAGGCGGTAAAACTCCTGATTCTCCTTATGGAACCTTGCCTTGACCTTGCCCTCGGCATTGAAAGCTTTGATGATGCGCAGTCCGCCCAGGGTCTCCTCGATGTTGGCCATCAATTCGCCCCACAGATTCTGCAACTCCAAGCTCTTGCGTTTGAGCCTCTTGCCTACCCTGCCCATCACCAAGCCGGCGAGCGGCAACAGGATTAGGACAAACAGGGTCAGCTGCCAAGATATGGCAATCATCATGCCGAGGCAGACGATAATCATCACCGGATTCTTAAACATCATATCGAGCGAGGCCATCACCGAGTTCTCGATCTCGGCCACGTCGCCGCTCATGCGCGCCATCACATCGCCCTTGCGCTCTGAGGTGAAGAACCCGATGGGAAGGGTTGTGATTTTGTCATATACATAGTTACGTATATCGCGCACTATGCCCGAGCGCAGAGGTATGATGTAGTATGAACTGAGGTATGCAGCGCCAGTCTTGAGCGCGGTCATCACCACCAGCACCCCGGCAAGCAATGCGAGGGTAGCCGACTGCCCAAACAGGGCAATCGATTCCTGGGTGTAATAGTAGAAGTTGTTGACTGCGACATCTTTGATCGAAGCCGACCCTATGGGCATATAGCTGTACACATCGGTCTTGATGCGAAACAACATCTCCAGAATCGGGATGATCACAGCAAATGAAAACAGGGTCAGCACGGCTGTGAGCAAGTTGAAGATGATGTTGAGTGCTAAATACTTTTTGTAAGGGGGCACAAAGCGCCGCAGCACCGCGAAAAAGTCGTTCATCAGCTTGATTGGCTTAATTATTGTGCAAAATTACTCAAAATCGGCCAAACGGCGAAATCTTAACCCCATCAATATTTGGTGGAATTAATGAAATTAACTAATTTTGCGGTAAATACTCAGATTTGAAACATATTTCAACATCTTTAAGAGAGAAAAAGAGGATATAAACATAAATCGATAAGATATGAAACTAAAACTATTCTTCTATGCAGCCATGGCTGCCCTGGCCGTCAGCGCCACCTCTTGCAACAAGGCCTCAAAGAGCCAAGCCGAAACCCCTGAGGAGCAAGCCAACGATGTGATGCTCACCGAGGCTATGATTTCTGAGGCTTATGCCGGAGCCGACGGCGTGGCCATGCTTGCCGACGACAACCTGTTCCGCCCCGACCAGAAGGTGCCTTGCCTGGTGGCGCTCGACTTCAACGCCACCTGGTGCATCCCTTGCAAGAAACTCACCCCGGCATTTGACAAAGCCTCGGAGGAATACCAGGGCAAAGCTTGGTTCTTTGCTGTCGACATCGACAACATGCACGAGACCGCTCAAGCTTTCGGCATAGAATCAATACCTACCGTGATATTCCTGCTCCCCGACGGCACCAACCAGAAATATGTAGGCCTTGGCGACTTTGCCACCGATGAGCAGCTCAGCAGCGACATGACCGAGGAGCAACTCACCGAGGTAATCTACGGAAACATGAAGAATCTCATCTCCAAAGCCCTTGGCGAAGCCAATGAGGAACTGAAGAATGAAAAATGAATAATGAAAAATGAAAAATGAAAAATAGGTTGGTACAGTGACTTTTGCTGTTCTACCGATTGTTATATAAGAGGAGGGACCCAATTAGGTCTCCTCCTTTTTTCGTAACTAACGGCATTTGTCTCCAAATGCCAAAAACCAAAGACCAAAAACCCTCTATGACACTAAAAGAGATACTGCAGCAAATCGGGGAGCGCCACGGTGTGGAGGAACTCAACCCGATGCAAAAAGCAGTGAATGCGGCTCGCAGCAACCGCATCATACTGCTCGCCCCAACTGGCAGCGGCAAGACTCTGGCATTCACCGTGCCGATGGTGAGCCGCCTATTTTCCCACCCCGACACCGATGCCGCTCGCGCCGTGCAGGCAGTGGTCATCGCGCCCTCGCGCGAACTGGTGCTGCAAATAGCCGACGTGGTACGACCCGTAGCCAAAGATTACCGCACCGTGACCCTATACGGCGGCCATTCGATGCAAGACGAGGTGAACTCGCTGAGCGTAACCCCCGACATAGTAATCGCCACCCCAGGCCGATTGCTCGACCATCTGCTGCGTGGCACCTTGGACATCAGCCACGCCGACCAGCTGGTGCTCGATGAGTACGACAAGGCCCTCGAGCTCGGATTCCACGACCAGATGCAGCGCATAGTCAAGCGTATGCGCAAGTTGCGCTATGCCATGCTCACATCAGCTACCCCGCTCCAGGAAATGCCTGACTTTATCGACCTGTCGCAAGCCAAGGTGCTCGACTTCTCGCAGAGGGCCCAAGCGCCGCGCTCGCGCATGACCATCGCGCTGGTGCGCAGCGATGACAAGGACAAACTGCAAGCCCTAAAGCGCTTGCTATTGGCGCTGCCCAACGGCAAGACCATCGTATTTGTCAACCATCGCGAGAGCGCCGAGAGGGTCTACAATTTCCTGAAGAAAGATACCGACCTACCAATAGGCCTGTACCACGGCGGTCTGGACCAACTGCAGCGCGAGGTGGCCATTGACATGCTCAACAATGGCACCACTCCCCTACTCGTCAGTACCGACCTGGGTGCCCGCGGCCTTGACATTGACGCGGTGCGCAGCGTGGTGCATTACCACTTGCCCCTAACCAAGGAAGGCTGGACCCACCGCAACGGCCGCACAGCCCGCGTCGATGCCGAGGGCTATGTGTATCTGTTGGTGTCAGAGCAAGAGAACATCCCCGAATATGTAGATTACGACTATGAGTACATTCCCGAGGATGACAACCCCAACCCTATCCGCAGCGATGTGGCCACGATATATTTCAATGCCGGCAAGAAAGAGAAGCTTTCGCGTGGCGACATACTCGGAGCCCTGACCAAGCAATGCGGCTTGGAGGGCAAGGAGGTAGGCAAGATAGTGGTGAAAGACCATTGCGCCCTGGCTGCCATACCCCGCGACAAAGCCGATGCCACCCTGGCCACCCTATCCCAGACAAAGATCAAAGGCCAACGCGTACGCGTCAGCCTCTACAAATGAAGAATGAATAATGAATAATGAAAAATGGCCATCCGGGTTCCGTTCCGGATGGCCA
>JAJBUH010000198.1 GCA_020860445.1 Bacteroidales bacterium
GCTGAGGGCCATTTTTAATTTTTCATTTTTAATTTTTCATTTAAGAGAGGGTTCCGTTTTCTGCTTTCTGGATCATCTCGGGGCTAGCGTAGATGTATATCTCGACGCGGCGGTTCTGAGCGCGGCCTTCGGCTGTGTCATTGCTGGCGATGTAGTCAGCCATAGGCACACCCTGAGCGATGAGGCGTGAGGGCGATACGCCGCAATTTACAAGCCATTGCAGCACTGAATCAGCGCGACCGGTAGCTACTTTCTCGTTGGCAGCCATTGTGCCAGTGTTGTCGGTGAATCCGTAGATGCGTACATCAGTATCGGGGTTGTTGATAAGCGAAGCGGCAAACTTGGTGAGGTCAGCTTGTGCAGTTGTGCTGAGAGTGGTGCCATTGGTGGGGAAGAGGATTCCGCCCTCGAATGTCACCTTGATAGCCTGGAGGCCGTTGCTGTCGGTGGTTTGCTCCACGGTAGCCTGGTCAGCCAGTTGCTGCTCAAGCTCTTTTTGCTGCTTGTCCATCTTCTGGCCGATGAGAGCGCCAGCGCCAGCGCCTACGGCTGTACCGATAGCGGCACCGATAGCGGCTCCTTTGCCACCGCCAATGAGAGCGCCGATTCCGGCTCCGGCAGCTGCGCCGCCACCACCACCGATGAGTGCGCCTTTGCCAGTGTTAGACATAGATGAGCAAGAAGTCTGACCAATCAGGAGAGCTCCGCACAGGAGCGCTATGCCTGCTGCATGAAAAAGTTTCATTTTTCTTCTTAATTTTGAGTTTGGTTAATGTTTGTTCTGTTTTTTCGACTGCAAAGTTACGTATAATTACATTAAATACAACAACAATCTGTGGTTTTTGTCATAAAAATACTCCCAAAGAGCCTCTTTGGGAGTATTTTTCATCCAATTTGACCAATTCAATCCTCAGTCAGATAGAGGATAGTGGTGAGCGATTCCTTGCCCTTGAAGTAGAGACGAGCTCTCACTTGCTCAGTTTCTGCCTTGTCAAACGGCCCAGAATACAATTCTGATTCTGTCGAAGGCTCTGAGCCATCGAGAGTGTATCGTATCTGAGCATCGGGGTAGGGCGAATTCATGTGGATCGAGCCATCTTCGGCCATCTTGATGCCTGGCTGACGCAGGTGGAAGTTGCGCCCTTCGCGCTCGTATCTTGGAATCTCGCGCATGGCGATGATAGAATTGAACTCGGTGTCGGAATAAGTGGAATCCACATTCCAAGCGCGCTCAGCAAGGCCGAGCATTTTGGGGAAGAGAAATGATTCCATCATCTCAGGCGAACGCATAGTTTCGGCAAACAACTGACCAGAAATGCCGATAACCTTACCTTTGGCTTTTTTGCCAGCTTGGCACAGGCGAGCTGGGATGCCGTGCAGCGCTTTGAACTCATCGACAGTGCCACCCCAGTTGAGACCCATTTCCTCGGGATGGTCATTGTATTTCATATCCATATAGAAATGGTTGACATTTGAGAGCACGGTGTTGTAACCGCCCTCAACTGCGAGTTGAGGCACATTGCCATAGCGGCCAATGGTTTGCCATACGTTCACGCTATGCACATTTGGTGCCATCTTGGCATTGTATTCATCAGTATGGCCAACGCCGATTTCTTGCCAGCCGCTCATAGGTATCCCCTTTTGTTGCAGCATCTTGGCAATTTGTTCTACGAAGTAACCGTGTAGCTGGGTCTGGTTTTCAAGTCCATGCTCTTTCATGAATTCTTGGGCTACGGCTGAGCCATCCCAAGCGCCATGAGCCACCTCGTCGCCACCGATATGGACAGCCACCAACGGCACGCCTGCCTCATCATACATGGCCTTGAGTTCATCAACCACTGCCTCCATGAATTTGTATGGGCCGGGGAGGGCCGGATTCATTACATTGTCATGGAATGCTTGAGCTGAAGTGTATTCTGATGTGTCGCCATCGTGAATCAGTCGGTAGGAGGCATCACCGGTTTCGCGATAACGCTTCTCCATTGCCTTAATGGCTGCGCGTGCGTGGCCGGGAGATTCGATTTCGGGGATTACATCCACGCCGCGATTGTGGGCGTATTTGATGAAGTCGATAAATTCATCTCGGGTGAAATATCCATTGCTGGTGCCTGCGAGATTCTGGGGGTTGCCATCGCCGCAGAAAATTTGAGCCAGATAGTTGTGCTCGTCGGTGGTGAATCCTCGGCGACCGCCAACCTCGGTGAGTTCGGGCAGCTGCTTGATTTCTATGCGCCAAGCCTCATCATCGACAGCGTGGAAGTGCAAGGTGTTGAGGCGGTATTGCGCCATATAGTCGACCATGCGCTTCATTGTCTCCGGGGTCTGGTAATTGCGCGAGATGTCGAGCATCAGGGCGCGATAGGGCAGGTCGGGGTAGTCGGTGATTACAGCATTTGGCAACTGAGCGGAGCCGCTCTCTATTTGGCTTTGGAATGAATAGAGAGCCTGCTGGGCTACGCGCTGGTCGGCGGCAGTGACGATTACGCTATCATCGCGCACCTCGATTGAGTATCCCTCAGCGTGGGATTGCGGAGCGATGCTGATTCTTGATTTGAGGGGAGTGGCTGATGAGCCCTGCGTCATCTTTACGCTTTTGAATGATGGCACAGCGGCGTAGGCACAAGGTGTCTGGGAGGCAAAGATTTGCTCGTTGATGTCATAGACCTCTGGGCCGTAAGGCATCACGTCACGGCCTGAGGGGCGCTTCCACTGCTTGCGCTCGGTGATAGGCATACGAGTATATGCCACGGGGGTGGTGGAGAGGTCAGATTCGATGCGATGAAAACCATCGGGAGCATAGGCGCGGCTTGAGAATGAGCCACGGGTCACGATGTCAATGACTACGCTATCGCCACCCTGAGCCAAGCGTGGCGAAGAAATCATATAATACCCGGGCACAATCTCGATGATGGTGTCCTGTGGGTTTACGGCATGCATTTTGCGGGCAAAGGCATTGAAGCCCAGACGGTCAAAATCGAGATCGCCTTTCACAACTACTCGGTGCAGATAGTTAGAATCGGTATTCTCGATTATTTGCCAACTGACTGAGGTTTGCTTCTCCTTAGGGGCTGAGCAACTGGCTGCAAGAGCCAGAGCCGGCACCATGAGAGACCAATAAAATTGCTTCATGGGGGATGAGATTTTTAATGTTTAATTTATGGTGCAAAGATAGTTAAAATATTGAATTTCGGTACATTTGGTTAACGTATTTTGTGAGATGTTTGCACAGTTTTAGTTTACCGAGGACCAAAAAGAGACCGAGGTCCCATTTTGCATGGGTACCTCGGTCAGTGAGTGGGTAGTGTTGTCAATTATTTCTCCTCGGGCACTACGGGCATTGAGCCATAGCGGTGATACTCATAGCTGACGGCTTGCTCCTTGATGTAGTTGATGAGCTCGAGGCGACCTTCGTTCATCGGCTTGAGCGATGCGATGTACTTGTCGGCATCAGCTGCGGCCTGCCATACGGCGTGAGGCACCTTGTCGGCGATGGTGCGCAGACGCTCATATTTCTTGAGGTCCTGGAGGAATGTGTTGAGCGATTCTTCCTTAACCTCCACGCCGAGCTTCTTGAGTTCGGGCAGCAGTGGCGAATCGGGATCCACGCTGATGGTGAGCTTGGTGCCAACGAGCTTGGCAGCAAACACCACCTTCTTCACGTCTTCGAGCTTGTCGCCGGGGAATAGGCGCAGGCACATGGTCTTGACAGGCAGGTAGCGGAACAGGTTCTGCTCGCCGATGCACTTGTTCCAGTCGCGAACGGTGTTGAACTCTTGCTTGTAAGCATCGCGATAGCTCTTCTCCCAATCCTTCACAGCGCCGGGCTTGTCGGTGACGATCATGAACTGAGCCACATAGTTGGGACCACCAGCCTTGATGCCTCCGCCGAATGCCGACAGCTTCATGCCGCCGAAGGGCTGACGATTCACGATAGCGCCGGTGATGCCTCGGTTGATATAGAGGTTGCCAGCTTCGATATTGTCGCGCCAGTAGTGTTGCTCTTTCTCATCGAGGCTCTGGATACCAGAGGTCAAGCCATAGTCGAGCGAGTTGACAAGCTTGATAGCCTCTTCGAGATTCTTGACTGGGCTTACGCTCAGCATCGGGCCGAAGAGCTCGGTGCGGAACGAGAAGTTCTCGGGTCTTACGCCCCATTTCACTGTCGGAGCCAGGATGTAGTGCTTCTCATCTACCCAACGTGGCTCAACCAGCCAGCTTTCGCCCGGTTCGAGTTTCGAGATGGCTTGGAGCAGTTTCTCGTTCTTGTTGGTGATCATCGGGCCAACCACGTTGCCCTTGTTCCAAACCGAACCAACCTTCATCGAGGTAGCGCAGTCAATGAGCTTCTCTTGGAATTGCTTGTCGTTGTAGACACTCTCCTCAACCAGGAGCAGCGAGCAAGCCGAGCATTTCTGGCCAGCGTTGCCGAATGCCGAAGCGCAAGCGTTCATGATGGCGTGGTCGCGGTCGGCCGATGCGGTGATGATCATCACATTCTTGCCGCCAGTCTCAGCCGAGAGGGGCTTCTCAGGATTGTTGCGGATGATATTCTGAGCGGTATCAGTGCCACCAGTGAGGATGGTGTGCTTGATCACGGGCGAAGATGTGAGCATCTTCAGAGCCTCGCGGTCGGTGATGACAACTTGCAGAGCGTCCTTAGGCACGCCAGCTTTCCACATAGCTTGGGCAAACATCCAAGCCACAGGAGCAGCAACGGTTGCGGGCTTGAGGATACAGGTGTTGCCAGTAGCAAGAGCGGCACATACGCCACCGAGAGGAATTGCGCATGGGAAGTTCCAAGGTGAGATAACCAACACGGCTCCCTTAGGCTTCATGTCGACAGTGCCAAGGTCCATGAATTTCTTGACCGAGGTGGTGTAGAAGCGAGCGTAGTCAACACCCTCGCTGACCTCGACGTCGGCCTCAACAATAGTCTTGCCGGTGATAGCGCTCATGCAGCCGATGAGGTCGCCACGGATGGCAGCCACCTCGTTGGCAGCCTTGGTGAGGATCTTGTGGCGCTCTTCGAGCGATTTCTTGCGCCAGCCAGCGGGATCCTTGTCGGCGATTTCCAGAATCTTCTCCATCTGGTCCTTGCCGGCCTTGCACATTTCGCATACCAGTACTTCGTCGTTTTGGCAACGGTCATAGTATTTGTGCACATCCTTGGTGTCGACGGTCTTGGTGCCGACTTGCACGGGTATCTTCTCGACCTTGTCGCCGGGCTTCTTCATCCATTTCTCATACACCTTTTCAATCCATTCCTGGTTGGGGAAGAGGTCGAAATCGGTGTCGGGCTCGTTCTTCATCTCCCAGCTTTCCTTCCAAGCCTCATAGGGCTTGTTGCGGTCCATCTGGCGCTTTTGGCCGTTGAAGATTTTGCCTTTCAGGTCGTAAGCCTGGTCAAATTGGTCAGAGAGGAAGCGCCAAGTGTCGGTGCCGGGCTTGAGGTTGAATGAGTAGCTGAGGAAGTTCTCGGGACCGGTGTTTTCGTCGAGACGACGCACCAGATATGATACGGCGTTGAGGAAGTGCTCGTCCTTTACGACCGGAGCATAGAGCAGCACATAGCAGCCGAGGTCCTTCTGGGCTCGCCACAAGTGGTTGGCCATACCCTCAAGCATCTCAAAGCAGAAATGCTCTGGGGGTGTCTTGTATTTCTGAGTGAGGAGATATGCGTAAGCGATTGAGTAGAGATTGTGGCCAGCCATACCGATGTGCAGCACCTTGGCATTCTCAGGCAGGAGTGCGCGGTCGAGGATATCCATGTAGCAGGCGTCAACCTCAACCTTGCTGTCGCGGCAAGGCATCGGCCAGCCGCGCAGGCTCGACACTACATTTTCCATATCCAGGTTGCAACCCTTGACGAGGCGCATCTTGATGGGCGAACCGCCTTCTTTCACGCGCTTGTGAGCGAACTCGAGCAGCTCGGTCTGGAAGTCCCAAGCGTCGGGCAGATAGGCTTGCACCACGATGCCAGCCTCGTAGTTCTTGAACTCTGGCTTGGAGAGCACCTCGAAGAAGAGTTTCTTGGTCATGTGGAAGTCTTTGTATTCCTCCATATCGAGGTTGATGAACTTGGGCTTTGTCACACCGTGCTTGTCGGTGTATGGGAAGTCGATAGCTTTCTGGTAGAGCATTGACATGCGGCGCACCAGTTCGGGGAATGCCTCTTCGTAGTTGAGGGCATGTGTCTGGGCGTAGATACCAGAAATCTTGACTGAGATATAGTTGATTTCGGGATTCTCGAGGGCTTCGAGATAGCTGTAGAAGCGGCGGTCAGCCTCGCGATCGCCAAGCACAACCTCGCCAAGCAGGTTCACGTTCTGGCCTACCTCTTGGTCCTTGCGGGTCTTGAGGTGCTTGTCGAGAGCCTTCTCTTCAGCATCGAGGCACACAGCGGCGGTGTCCTTGCGGGTGCGCTTCTTTATAATAGGTATAGCGATGTCGGGGACGAGGGGGAGGGAGCCGGTCAGCATGAAGAGGCGAAACAGCATGCGGTCGCGCGAGTTGAAGAATTTGGGGATTCCATACTCCTTCACCAGCTCTTGAATGCGTTTAGCCAGCTTTTTGTTGTCGCGGATCTGCGATGTCTCGTCGAGCATCTTGCATAGGAAGATTTTGTCGTCGTGGTTTTGCACCATGTCGGCGTACTTGGCCTGTTCACGGCGTTCAGCATCTGTGAGCTGTGCCTCGCAGGCTTCGTAGAGGGTCATCACTCGGTCGTGCACCTCTTTTTTGGAGACTATTGCCATATGTTTATCAAATGAGATTTAAGTAATTTTATGTCTCTCTAAAAAATTTCGACAAATATACCACCTTTTTGTTAACAAACCAAATTTTTTGAAGAAAAACGAAATAATTTTTCAATTTCCAAAAAAGTCGGTTTTTGTTGCCGATTTTTGACAAATTTGTTAAAATATACAAAATTTACAATTTCCTTTGCGGGCTAAGCTTTTATCTCAATTATTTGCCCCAGGTTGGTGGTGAACTGGCGCGACAGGTGCTCGGTCTTGAGATGCCAGGTCTTGCTGTAACCCTGCACGGCGGCGCGGACAGCGTTGTGGCCGTTGCGCAGATTGACCACATCAATGGCACGCTGCAGGTTGAACATTTTCTCGCGGTCGCGAGGGTCAAACAGTGACAATTGGATCGAATCGTCGCGGCAGATGTTCCAAGCAATCACTCCGGCTTTTTTGTATCGGTATGCCTCGCTCTTCCAATTTCGGCGAATGGCATCAACGGCTGCGCTCACTATCTCAGTGAGGCATCCGGTGGCGGTGGGGAGGAAACAATTAGCGTATATGTAATCTTGCGGCAGATCGGGACGGAATCGGCTGGTGTAGGCAAACACTGTGAGGGCTTGGCAGGCGGTGCGCTGCTCTCTGAGCTTGCGTGCGCATTGCGATGCGAAGTTGGCCACGGCCTCCTCCAGGTCGCCGAGGCGATTGATGCCCGAGTCGGGAAAACTGCGGCTGGTGCAGATGCTCTTCTTATGCGGCAATTCATCAGTCGAGATGCAGCTCTCGCCGCGCAACTCTTTCCAGGTGCGCAAACCCACCACTGTGAAATTGCGCATCACCCAGTCTGACGGCTTGAGGGTGAAATCGTAGGCGGTGTTCACCCCGGCTGCATTGAGCCGCTTGACATAGCGTCGGCCCACGCCCCACACGTCGGCGATGTCGAATAGCTGCAGCGCCTTGAGGCGCTTCTCATCCGTATCAATCATGCACACGCTCTGGTAGGCCGGATATTTCTTGGCGAATTTGCTGGCAATCTTTGCCAGGGTCTTGGTGGTGGCTATGCCTACAGATATAGGTATGCCAGTGCCTTGGCTAACATGCCGGGCCATGCGGCGCGCATATTCTAGAATTTCCTCGGGGGTGCCCATGCCAGTGAAGTCAAGAAAAGCCTCGTCAATCGAATAGATGTCGATGCGCGGAGCGTACTTGCTGAGCAGCGACATCACCCGGCGCGACATGTCGCCGTAGAGGGTGTAATTAGAGGAGAATACCGCTACGCCTTCGCGTTCGAGCACATCGCGCACCTGATAATAGACATCGCCCATCTTGATGCCCAGAGCCTTGCTTTCGTTTGAGCGTGCCACGACGCACCCGTCGTTGTTGGAGAGCACAACCACGGGGCGGCTACGCAAGTCGGGGCGAAACACTCGCTCGCATGAGCAAAAGAAGTTATTGCAATCGGCAAGTCCAATCAGGTTCATGATATTAGATGGAAATGAAAAATGAATAATGAAGAATAAAAAATGACCAGCCAGATGGTATTTTTCATTTTTCATTCTTCATTTTTCATTTTAACCGTGGTATAGCTTTGAGTATTGGTATACGGCATCGCAGGTGAGGTTGATGCCGAGGCGCCGGAATATGGTTTCGTCTTTTTGCGAGAGGATGACGCTGGCATGGGCCTCGCATCCACGCAATTGTGGCAGGGCATTGATGGCTTTGCGAGCGTTGATGTCAGTGAGGGCGCATACCGACAGGGCCACGAGCACCTCCTCGGTATGGAGGCGCGGATTGCTATGCCCGAGCTTCTCGGTTTCGAGTTCGCAAATTGGTTCGAGGATGATTGGCGAAATCAGGTTGACCGGATTTGGGATGTCGGCCAGATGCTTAAGGGCGTTGAGCAATGCTGCCGAGGCGGCGCCGAGCAGCGAACTGGTCTTGCCGGTGACGATATAGCCGTCGGGGAGCTCGATGGCTGCAGCCGGTTCGCCAGTGCTTTCGGCGCGTTTTTTTGGCAGCGACGGCCACGCGGCGATCCTCTGGCTGGATTTCGGCTTGGCGCATCAGCGATTCAATCTTGTCGGCTTGTTCGGTCGAGGCACTGCCTTTGCGTATCTGGGTCAGGGTGGAGTAGTAGCGGCGCAGGATCTCCTCGTTGGCGGCATGGCGCGTCACCATATCGTCGACAATGCAATTGCCTGCCATATTGACGCCCATATCGGTGGGGGACTTGTATGGGCTTTTGCCCAAGATGTGGGCCATCATGGCGTTGAGCACGGGGAATATCTCAATGTCGCGGTTGTAGTTGACGGTGGTCTTACCGTATGCCTCGAGGTGGAACGGGTCAATCATATTAACATCGTTGAGGTCAGCGGTGGCCGCCTCGTAGGCGAGGTTCACGGGGTGCTTGAGTGGCAGATTCCAGATGGGGAAAGTCTCAAACTTGGCGTATCCGGCCTTCACGCCGCGCTTGTTGTCATGGTAGATTTGCGATAGGCATGTGGCCATCTTGCCGCTGCCCGGCCCGGGGGCTGTCACCACCACCAGGCTGCGCGAGGTCTCGATGTATTCGTTTTTGCCATAGCCCTCATCGCTGACGATGCGCGAGATATCGCGAGGATAGCCCTCGATGGGGTAGTGGCGATAGACTTTCAGGCCCAGGTCCTCGAGGCGCTTTTGGTAAGCCACGGCGTTGGCTTGACCAGTGAATCGGGTCATCACTACGCTGCTCACATACAGTCCATAGCTGCGGAAAGCGTCGATCAGGCGCAGCACCTCCATATCGTAGGTGATGCCCATGTCGCCGCGTATCTTGTTCTTCTCGATGTCGGCAGCATTGATGGCGATTATCACCTCGGCATCGTCCTTGAGCTGCTCGAGCATTTTGATCTTGCTGTCGGGCTTGAATCCCGGGAGCACGCGCGAGGCGTGGTAGTCGTCAAATAACTTGCCGCCGAACTCGAGGTATAGCTTGCCTCCGAACTGTGCGATGCGGCTTTTGATGTGTTGCGACTGGGTGAGGAGATATTTATCGTTGTCAAATCCTATGGCTTGTGTCATGATATACGGTTAGCTTGTGGTTGGATGGAATGTTTCCGACTACAAAGTTACGGCAATTTTTCGAGAAAAATTACGGTTTTTGGCATAAAAGGCGATAAAAATGGAAAAAAGTCGGATAAGTTTGGTGGATTGTCAAAATATCCTTACCTTTGTAATTGTCATTAGAGACAACCGTCATTATTAACGAAAAAAATCAACCGCGATATGAAACTAATCCGATACGCATGCATGGCTGTAGCCTGCTTCTGCGCCGTAGCCATGGGGAGCTGCGGCCACGATGACGATGATACCATTATTGGGCCCAACTCTTTCGGCTCGTATGTCATCACGCTCCAGTTTACCCAGACTGGCCTCAACCAGGAGGGCAAGGTAGTGACCTCGGTAGAATATGTAGATTACAAAGGCAATACGGTCAAGGACAATGTAGTGCCTGACGAGGATGGACTATACACCCTGACCACCCAGGCCTATACCAGGGTGCCGGCCAGTTCGACTATTAAGATTAATCAGACACTGAGCAGCGACTTTGACTATGGCCAAAATTACTATTCTTTTGGCACCACGGTGAGCGCTACGCTGACCTCGTATGATCTGAGTGGCAATATGATGTGGACCCAGACTGCACAAGGTGGCTACAACAAATCATACATCACTGAGAGTGAAATCAAGTCGATTTTCCCCTTCAACGCTAAATTTCAATACTCAGTTGATAAGACGGGGAGTGTTTCAATCGCTTATAGTAAAGAATAAGGCATAATGGATCTTTGAGGGAGGCACCGCGATTGCGGTGCCTTTTTTCTTGGGACTAATTCAGGTGAAGATGAAGGTGCGATTGTTGTAGGTGAGGATTTTGTGTTCGATGTGCTTTTTGACGGCGCGTGACAGCACAATCTTCTCCAAGTCGCGACCCTTGAGCACCAAGGTCTCGGGGGTGTCGCGATGGGTGATGCGCACCACATCTTGCTCGATGATGGGACCGGCATCAAGTTCGGTCGTCACATAGTGGCTGGTAGCACCGATGATCTTCACCCCTCTCTGCCAAGCCTGATGGTAAGGCTTGGCTCCAACGAATGCTGGCAGGAAACTGTGGTGGATATTGATGATACGGTTGGGGTAGGCTTTGATCATATCCTCGGTGACGATTTGCATATAGCGGGCCAGGACTATGAAGGTGATGCCTTCGCGGCGCATCAGCTCCATCTCGGCCTCTTCGACTTCGCGCTTGTTGGAATGGTCTTTTTTTGATTGACCACACATAATAGGGGATGCCGAATTGGTCGGCCACATATCTGAGGTCTTCGTGATTGCTGACGATGCAAGGGATGTCGCAGTCCAATTCTCCGGCCTTATAGCGGGCCAGCAGGTCGTAGAGGCAATGGCTCATCTTTGATACAAACAGAGCCATACGGGGTTTTTGATCGGTGAAATAGAGGTAATAGGTCATGCCATAGCGCTTGGCATAGAGGGTGTCGATGTAGTCGTTGATCTTGTCGCGTGGGATGGTAAATCCCTCGAGCTCCCACTCGATGCGCATGAAGAACACTCCATCGTGCCTATCCACATATTGATCCAGATATACGATGTTGCCTCGGTTGTCGGCGATGAAGCGTGTAATCTCTGTAATAATGCCTTGCTGATCGGGACAATAAAGCAGCAAAATGGCAGTATTTTCTCTCTTTTCCATTTGCAATCCTTAGAAATAAACCTATTTTCCCCGCAAAATTACAAAAAATCTCCCAATCCCACAACAATTAACCACGCAATCCCCTTCTCGCAACCCGAGACAACCTTTTTTCAGATAAGAATCCTAAACATCCTCGTCTATTATCCAGTCTTTGATGTTGCGGTCTTCTCGACTGAAGGCTACGCCTATCTTTACTATCTTTTTGCCAGAGGTAGAATATGGTAATGAGTAATCCTTTGAATTGATTTGCGCCATTGCCTCTTCAGCAGTGCCATTAACTTTAAATTCCATGACATAGACAGTAGCCTTGGTTTTAACTACCAAGTCAACTCTCCCTTTATTCATGTGTTTTTCCGCCTCGACATAAAAACTAAGGAGGGAAAATATGATATAGAGAATATTACGAAACTCACCCTCGTAATTAAAGTCAACAGCCTCGACAAAAGGAATGTCGGCGAAGAGAGCCTTAATTTGTTCTATGAAGCCTTTGATATCCCCATCGTTTATTTTTCGCACGAATCTTCTTATGTCGAACTCCTTTGAGGCTCTTTCGCCAGCATAGCAAGGCAATAAGGAATTGATGAATCCTCGGCGCACCTCTGCATTTGGATATGCTAAGGTAACCATGCCGAAAGTTTCGTCCCATTCCTTTATTGTCAAGTAACCGCTCTGGTAGATTACAGGTATGGGATCAGAGGCAAAAGAGTTGACGCTTTTGATATCGCTCACCATTCGTTCAACCGAGTCCATCTCCCATAGATTGAAGCCATGCTTTTGAAGCAGTTTCACCAAGAAAGTAGGGGTACCGGTCTCGAACCAATAGTCATCTATCCGCATAGTGCGGAAAGCGGATAGCAAGCTGAAAGGATTGTAAACCTTTGCATCCGCCCAAGAGAATCTGTATCCATCGTAAGCTTTCTTCAAGCGCAAGTGCATCTCCTCAACGGTAAGCCCTTGCTTTTGCGCCATCTGAGCTAAAGGCTCAGCCATCTCGGTCTCTATTTCCTTGCGAGTGATACCGCAAATCTGAGCATACTGGTCCTCCATAGAGATATCAATAAGATTATTGAGGTCGCTAAATACGCTTAGCTTCCCTATCTTAGTGACACCTGTAAGAAAAGCAAACTTAATGTAGCGGTCGTATGTCTTGAGACAACCATAGAAAGGCTTAAGGTCTTGACGATACCCTTCTTGAAGGGCCTCATCATGTATAGTCTCAAGGATAGGCTTGTCGTATTCATCCACAAGGATGACGACTTGCTTACCACAGGTTTGAAAGGCCTGTTGGATGAGGCGTCCAAATCTTATGCCGAGCGAATCTTCATTCTCTAAAATGCCATAAACCTTTTCATACTCGTTCAACTGGAAACTCAATCGGTCATATACCCCCTTGGGGTTATTGTAGAGGCCGGTGTTCAGATCGAAATGAAACACTGGATATTCTGTCCAGTTCTTTTCAAGGTCATAAATCGCTAAGCCCTCAAACAACTCCTTTTGGCCTCGATAGTATGCCTCAATGGTTGAGATAAGCAAGCTCTTTCCAAATCGTCGTGGACGACTCAGAAAGTAATATTTACCTGTTGAGACCAATTTGTAGATATAATCGGTTTTGTCAAGGTAAAGATAACCATTCTCTCGCACTTCAGAGAATGTCTGGATGCCTATGGGGTATTTAATAGATTCCATATCGATAACCTAAGCCAGTTAGATTGCAAAGTTAACGAATTTTTCCAAATCATCCGAAGAATAACAAGATAAATTTTGAGAATTAAGAATTTTGGGTTAATTTTGTGGCCTAAGATAACTCAAGAATAATAGTATTATCAAACATGAATAAGCAAGAATACGCCAAAGCAAACAAGCAGTGGTTGGCTGACAAAGCTAAGGAAGATGGAGTCAAGCCTTTGCCTAAAGGCATTTATTATAAAGTGTTGAAATCGGGAAATCCCAATGGGAAACACCCGGCGCCCAGAAGCATAGTCACTGCTCACTACACAGGCAAGACCGTTGACGGCAAGACATTTGACAGCAGCATTGGCGGAGTGGCTCCAGCCTTTCGATTGAGCGACCTCATCGAGGGTTGGATAATAGCCATGCAGCAAATGGTGGTAGGCGACAAGTGGGAAATTTACCTCCCAGCCGAGATGGGTTATGGGAAATACTCTCAACCAGGCATCCCTGGCGGCTCAACCCTCATATTCGAAATCGAACTTTTGGGTATAGCATAGTAACAAAAACAAAACTAAACTCAAATATCATGAAGAAAATAATCTTTTACCTCTTAACGACTATTCTTGGTTTTTCCGTTCAAGGGCAGATGGTGCGCCATAATGTGCCTTTGGATTCTATCATATTGAGCGACCCAGCTATATTGGCCGATGAGGCCACCAGATTGTACTATATGACTGGGACTGGAGGTAAGCTATGGCGCAGTTCCGACTTGAAGGTATGGGAAGGACCTTATGACGTGGCTCAACCAGACACTGCTTCTTGGATGGGCGCCCATCCAGCGATATGGGCAGCCGAGCTCCATAAATATAATGGTAAGTACTATTATTTCGCAACATTTACCAATCCAGATATCATCATCGATCATCAAAATGGAGAAGATATTCCTCGGCGCGCAAGCCATGTTCTGGTGAGCGATAATCCCATGGGACCTTATCGCCCTGTTGGCCCAGATAATTACCTTCCAGCCGATAAGCCAACGCTCGATGGAACTTTCTGGGTCGAGCCTGACGGCACTCCCTATATGGTCTATTGCTGGGAATGGCTGCAACAACTCGATGGCACCATCGAGGCAATCCAATTGCGCCCTGATCTGAGTGGTACTGTCGGAGAGGCTGAATTGTTATTCCGCGCAAGTGACGCCCCTTGGAACAACGATGATGCCCGAGGCGCAGCATCTACGGGAAAGCAGAGCGAAGTGACAGATGGGCCTTTCTTATTCCGCACCGACACAGGGCGTTTGGGTATGATTTGGACCAGTTGGAAGGGTGACATCTATTGCCAAGGCGTAGCCTATTCTGAGAGTGGAACCATCCATGGTCCCTGGCATCAGGAGCCAGAACTAATCACTCCACTAAATTTTGGTCATGGTATGCTCTTCCGTGACTTTGACGGCCAATGGCGCATGTCAGTCCACAGCCACTCAGATATCAATGGACACTATCGCCGCATCCCCCATATCTTCCCCGCAGACCTCTCAACCGACACCCTCAAAATACAAGTCGCCGCGTAAAGATAAGCATCAGTCCTATGAAGTGACCCAAGTATTGATTGATGAATTCAAAAGCCTTGAAATGCCTGATTCTCGGAGTCTTCCCCAAGACTCGGTGTATGTGCTGCTTGGCACAGATGATCCTCTGCGCCAGTGGCGCAATGGGGATTTCGACCACCTCATCCCTTTCCCCGGTTTCCACACCATGGCACCAGCACAGGTACATTCCCATCTTGCACCTCTCTGTCGTCAACTACTTTTCTTTAGGTAGATAATCAAAGGCGGAGATGTTACGGTCTTCTGAACTATTTACGAAGCCAACTTTCGAGGGCACTGCGTACCTCTCCATTTGGAATGCCGAAGGATTGGGGTGGGGGTTAGGATTGTTTGCGGTAGGTGAGGATGGCGAGGGTGGTGAAGCCGAGGGCAAAGGAGGCGAGGGCGATGAAGCTGGGCCATTGGTCGGCGATGGAGGCGCCGCGCAGGTATGAGGAGCGCATGATATCGACATAGTAGCGAGGAGGAATAGCGTAAGTAACTCGTTGAGCCCACGTAGGCATTGAGGCTATAGGCGTCATCAGTCCGCTCATCAAGATAAACACCATCACGAAGAAAAACATCACAAACATCACCTGCTGCATATTGCCAGAGAAGTTGGCGAAGATTACAGCCATGCTCGACATCACCACGATGAATAGGCCCGAAGCCAGATACACAGCGCCGGGACTTTTCCATGGCGACAGGCCATAGACAGCCCAACCAACCAGCATGGCCAAGGTCAAAACAATTGCTCCGATTATCCAATACGGCACTACCTTGCCCATCGTAAAGCTCAACTGCGAAATGGGACTGACATTAATCTGCTCGATGGTGCCTCGCTCCTTTTCACCCACGATGTTGAGCGCTGGCAGGAATCCGCACAGCATCACCAACAGCATAATCATCAGGGCCGGAATCATATAGAGCTTGTAGTTTTGCGTAGGGTTAAACATATTCAACGTCGAGACCCTGACGCTCGACACTGCCTTTACTCCCAATTCCTGGCCCATAGCCTCAGAGACCATCGTTTGTACATATTGCAGTCCCAGGGTGCCCTTTGTAGCATTCACAGCATTGGCCCCGACATAGAGTGTAGCCGGAGCGGGGGTATCATATCGGTCGGAGAATCGATAAGGAATCTCCAATATCACATCAACATCGCCAGCCTCCAAGAGGGCCAAAGCCTCAGGGTAGGTCTGGCAAGTGTGCCGCAGCTCCAGATATTTCGAGGCACTTAGCTGCGAAGCAGCAAGCCGCGAGAATCTGCTGTGGTCATGGTCAATCAGAGCCACACCTACATGCTCGACATCCATGTTGGTCACCAATGGCATCACCAGCATAACCACCAATGGAAACATGATGCATAGCTTTGGCAAGAAGGCGCTCCGGAAGAATTGTCTGAATTCCTTGCGCAACATGGTCAATAGAGTTTTCATCGGGTGCGGTCTTTGAAATTACGAATTGCGACAACCATTATCAGAGCGGTCATAAAGAGCAGGATTACAGCATCAAGCCATACATCAGCAAGTGACAGACCCTCAATCATCAGTTTGCGCATCGCATCGATGTACCAACGCGCTGGCACTATCGCCGAGAATTGCTTAAGGATGATGGGCAGATTGTCGATGGGGAACATCAAGCCCGAGAGCATCACCACAGGCATTATCATCACCATGCCGCAAATCAGCATCGCCATCACCTGATTTTTGGCGATAGTAGAGACAAGAAGCCCGAAAGCCAAGGACAACACGATGTAGAGCAAGGTGAGCAGAGTGATACTCAGCACTCCGCCTGACAAGGGCACATCGAGCATAAAGCGCGCAATGAGCAGGATTAGCAGCAGGTCGATGCATGAAAGCACAAAGAAGGGCGCCATCTTGCTGGTGATGATCATCGATGGATGAGCCGGAGAAACCAGAAGCAAATCGAGAGTACCAGTTTCCTTCTCGCGCACGATGGCCACGGCAGTCATCAAAGCGCAGACCAAAAGAAACAGCATCCCCATGATTCCCGGCGCAAAATTATAGGCCGACTTGAGCAATGGATTATAGAGGTAATGGGTATCCACCATGGGATTGCCGTGAGCGCCCGTGAGTATGGCTGTGACATATCCGGCGCTTGACTGGGAATTCACTGGATTGCTGGCATCTGTTATCACTTGCGCCTCCTCGCCATCTCTAAACCATACTACGGCATTTGCCCCTCCCCGGCGCAGCAGGGGATAGACTGCCTCAGGGTCGACTCGACCAATCAGAGTGATATAAGGATTAGCCTCAAGACGCTGGATGTGCTGGCGCACATCCTCGCTGTATTTCTGCCAAGTGACGGCAACATCGACATTGTTGACCTCGGTGGAGATAGCAAAACCGAACAGCAGCATCTGCACCACCGGAATCAACACAACCACAAGCAGCATGCGCCAGTCGCGTAGCACATGCAGTGTCTCTTTCTTGACAAAAGCAGCCCGCATCATGGGTTTTGGCCCTCCCGTGCCAATGTGAAGAATACCTCTTGCATATCCTTGGCATGATAGGTCTCTTTCAGTTGGGCTGGAGTGCCGAGGGCCTTGATTCGCCCATCGACCATGATGCTCACTCGGTCGCAATATTCGGCCTCGTCCATATAGTGAGTGGTGACAAAGATGGTGACGCCCTTTGCGGCGGTCTGATAGATGATGTCCCAGAATTGGCGACGAGCCACTGGGTCAACGCCTCCGGTCGGTTCGTCGAGAAATACTATATCAGGCCGATGCAGCATAGCCACGCAGAATGCCAACTTTTGCTTCCAGCCCAGCGGGATGTCTGCCACCAGTTCGTTGCGCCTTCCATAGAATTGCAATTCATCGAGCAATTCTTTGCCCCGCGCATCAATCTGAGCCGAATCCATGCCATAGATGCCACCGAAGAATTGTATATTCTCCCATAGAGTCAAATCCTCGTAGAGCGAGAATCGCTGGCTCATGTATCCTATGCATTTCTTTATCTCTTGGGCTTGGGTCGAAACATCATAACCAGCCACAGTGCCGTGGCCAGAGGTGGGATAACTGAGACCGCACAGCATGCGCATAGCCGTGGTCTTGCCGGCACCATTGGCACCGAGAAAACCAAAAACTTCGCCTCGGTCGACCGAGAAAGTTATATTGTTTACGGCAGTGAAATTACCGAATTTCTTGGTGAGATTCTCGACGGCTATGGCTTTGCCAGCCCGGGGATAATAGGCGCGCTTCATATCTGCTGTGGCATCGCTGCCCATCAGTTTGATGAATGCCTCCTCGACTGTCTTGCACTCATGCTTGAGCACAATGCGTTCGGGAGTGTCGATGTCCATGATCTTGCCTTGCGAGATAAGGGCAATAGTGTCGCAACGGCTTGCCTCGTCCATATAGGGCGTGGCTACCAGTATGGTGATGCCTTGATGGCGGAGCGAGTCGAGGAGGTCCCACAGTTCTTTGCGGCTCACAGCGTCAACACCGGTGGTGGGTTCGTCGAGTATCAAAACTGTCGGCTTATGAATCAGAGCGCAGCATAGGGCGAGTTTCTGCTTCATGCCTCCCGACAGCTTACCAGCGGCACGATTCTTGAAAGGCTCGATTTGCTGGTAGATAGGCGCAATCAATTCTTCTGCTTCCTGGCGGGGAGTGCCGAAGATGGCAGCGAAGAAATTGATATTTTCCTCAATTGTCAGGTCGGGATACAGCGAGAATTTGCCTGGCATGTATCCGATGCGAGCTCTGAGCGCACGGTAATCCTTGACCACATCGAGGCCATCAACCGTAGCCTCGCCCGAGTCTGGTAACAACAGCGTGGCCAATATGCGAAGCAAAGTAGTCTTGCCAGCTCCGTCTGGTCCGATCAGGCCATAGATGATGCCGCGAGGCACCTCTATGGTCGCTCGGTCGAGAGCCAGCCCCTTGCCGTAGCGCTTGGTCAGGTCAGTTGTCGATACTATCGTTGACATAGACATTTCCGGTTAGACCGATTTTCAGGAGCCCGTCATTTTTTACTCTAATTTTCACCGCATACACCAGGTTGGCGCGCGAATTGCGCGTTTGGATTGTCTTGGGGGTGAACTCGCTGGTAGGGGAAATAAAAGAAATCACACCCGGGTATTCCTTCTCGTTGTCACCCCCGTAGAGGGCCACAACCTTTACTCTTTGTCCGAGTCTTAGGTCTGACAATTGGTCGCTGGTGAAATAGGCGCGGAGGTAAATGTCATCGAGATTGCCAATCTTGAATAGGGGAGTGCCGAAAGCGGCGACCTCGCCAGCCATGGCTTTTTTGTTCAGCACCACGCCATCGATGGGCGAAGACAAATGGCATTTGCGCAGATTGTCTTCGACTGATGCCATCTGCGCCTCAATGGCGGCGGCATTGTCGGTGAGCGAGGTGGTGCTGTTTTCTAATTGGGAAAGCAATCCCGACAGTTGGCCCTCGAGTGATGCCACTTGGGTATTGTAATCATCAAGTTGTTTTTGTGTAGCGGCGCCCTTGGCGAGCAGACGCTCG
The DNA here is from genome assembly GCA_020860445.1 of Bacteroidales bacterium. Classification (GTDB taxonomy): domain Bacteria; phylum Bacteroidota; class Bacteroidia; order Bacteroidales; family Muribaculaceae; genus CAG-873. The sequence continues at coordinate 19,252 of JAJBUH010000198.1, forward strand.
GTGCGGTCGCGATTGACCTTTGCTCCGGCAATCTGTTCGCGCAGAGATGAGGCTTGCCGCGCTATGTCTGGCCGAGAGGCGAGGGTAGAGGAGAATTGCTGTTGCAGTTGTAATTTCTGGAGGTACAATTGCAAGGTATCGATTAGTCCGATTTCCTGTAGAGCTTGTAGGGTATCCCCCTCTTCGACATTAAGGTATAGAATTTGGCCTGCTGTTTGGGCAGAGACTATTACTTCATCGACTTCGAATGTGCCTTGCGCGTCGTAATCATTACCAGAGGAGCAAGCGGCTAATAGTCCGAGGGCTGGGAATATGATTGGAAGTATCTTTTTCATTTCGAGGAATTGTAGGTGTGCGACAAGTTGTAGGTTGATTGAATATATTCGATGCGGCGAGAATTGGCCGAGATGCGAGCGTTCTTCTCATCGGTAATTTTTAGGAGCAGGTCGGTGGGTTCGATTATTCCCTCGGTGAGACGCGCCTCAGCGGCTTGGCGCACTCTGATCCTTAGATTCAGAATCTCCTCGTCGGTGAGGGAGAGTTGTCGCAGTTTGTCTTTCTCGCGCCTTTGCTGCGTGGCTTGCACTTGGCTGTTGAAATCAAACACTTCCTGCGCCACATCTAATCGGTCTTGCGCTGCTTGCAGTTGGCGCAGACTATTCTTTTTAGTGTAGAGCTGATTGATAGGCCAATTGAGGGCAATGCCTATGGTGGCGCAGAATTTGGGGTCGCGGTTCATCATAGCCTCCATGAAATTGAGGCCGGGATAACCGAAATACCCCTGAGCCATGGCCGAGAGAGTGGGGCGCGTTTGGGCCTTGATCTGTTCTTCTTGAGCTTGCAGTGTCTGCTTGCGTGCCGTTAGCAATTGCGATTCTGGGCGCCAATCAAAGCTATTGGAGGTTGGAGCAGCGGCCGGAGCGGGTTCGGATAACTGGCCTGTGACGGGATGGCCGAGGTAGATGCCAAGTATCTCGGAATATGCTTCGCGAGTAGATTGGATAGTGAGCTTTTGCTGCTGGGCTGAGAGCAGCTCCGCTTTGATGGCGTCGGCATCGCTGACCATTGCAGCGCCATTGTCAACCATGGCTTGCATGCGCTCAAGATTAGCGCGTAGCAATTCTATCGTGGCATCAACGGCAGTGCCTTGTTGCTGGAGCAGCAGGATGGAGAAAAACAGGTCATCCACTCGGGCTTGCACTTGGTAGAGCTCCACATCGTCGGACAGGATGTTCTCGCGCGTTTGGGCTCGGGCGATGTCTTTTTGGGCCTTTATGCGGCCACCGTCCCAAATCATCTGGCTCACATCGATGGCGGCTTTATATGAGAAATGCGACATGCCTCGGATGTCGAGGCCGTTTTGCTGCAGCATGTTTTTGAGTACATCGGGATATGAGGCTACCGCGCTCTGCCAGTTGCCTTGCAATGAGCCGGAGGCCTGGGGTAGCCAAGCCTTTTGGGCGTTGGAGAGGGTGTATTCCTCAGTCAGTTGCAGCAGGTTGTAGTCCTTGACCAAGGGGTAATGGTCTTGCGCCTCGGCCCTTGCTTGCTCCAAGGTGAGAGCATTACCACTGAAGACAAGGATTATAGAAAAACAAACCAAAAATAAAAACACAGAGGTGGTTAAATGAACAAGCTTGAGGCTT
>JAJBUH010000232.1 GCA_020860445.1 Bacteroidales bacterium
GGTGCCGTGCGGGTCGGCCAGGTCACCAGCCACAAACACCTCGTTGGGCTTGACCTCCATCAGCAGTTTCTTTACGATATCGATGTCGCGCTGCTCGAGGTCGCCTTTCTTGACAGCTCCGGTCTCGTAGAACGGCAGGCGCAGGAAATGCACGTGATCCTTCTTGACACCGATGTAGTTGCAAGCGGTGCGAGCTTCGCATTGGCGAATCACGGTCTTGAGTTGGCGGATATCGGCCGAATCCATGTCATCAGCCTTCTTATTGTGCACATATTCCTTGATTTCCTTGCTCTTCTCCTCAAATGTCGGGGTGTCAAAGCCATAATCCTTGGCGATGCCGTCCATCACCATCACATAGCGCATCATATCCTCGTCGCCTACGGCAATGTTGCCCGAGGTCTCGTAAGCCACATGCACATCGTGACCTTGGTCGACCAGACGCTTGAGAGTGCCGCCCATCGAGATAACATCATCATCGGGGTGGGGCGAGAATACGATCACACGCTTGGGATAAGGGTTGGCGCGCTCGGGACGAGTAGAATCGTCGGCATTGGGTTTGCCACCAGGCCAACCGGTGATAGTGTGCTGCAGGTCGTTGAATATCTTGATATTAACATTGTAGGCGCTGCCGTAGATTGCCAGCAACTCGCCCAAGCCCCAATCATTGTAGTCGCGGTCGGTGAGCTTGAGGATAGGCTTGCCAGTCATCTTGCAGAGCCATACGATGGCGCGGCGAGTGAGCTTGTCGGTCCATTCGCATGATGTAACCTTCCAGGGTTCGCTGATGCGGGTCAGGTCGTCGGCTGCAGCGAGATCAATTATTACGGTGGCGTGAGCGTGGGTCTGGAGATAGGAAGCTGGCAGGGCATCGGTTACAGGACCCTCGATGGCCTTGGCCACAACCTTGGCGGTATTTTCGCCCCAAGCCATGGCGGCGATGTTGCGAGCCTGCATGATGTCAGAGATGCCGAGGGTGACGGCTGTGGTGGGAGCCTCTTCGCACTTGTAGTCGCTGGCTACCTGATGGCGCAGTTGGTTGCCAAGCAAAACCAGACGGCAGCCGCTGCCGTATTTTGTGCCGGGTTCGTTGAAAGCCAATGCTCCCTGCGGACCGATTTCGCAGACCAGCAGGTCGATGCCGCCGGCGCGGTTGATGTCAAGCTCATAGTCCTTGCACACTTGGTAGATTTCCTCGCGCGACACATTGGTGTTGATGCTGTGTATATTATATGCCGGGATGTCAACATGGTCGAGCAGCAGGGTGTGGAGGCGCTGCAGGGTGCTGGGCATTCCCTCGCCAGTGGGATAGAACTCGCTGATGTTGAACACGATGACGTTGCGGAAGCTGACCTTGCCGCGACGATTGAGTTCGATCAGTGATTGGTATACGCTATGGGTACCATTGCCAGCGCCGAGAGCGAGTACGCATTTGCCCTTGGCCTCAACGGCATGGTTGATCAATTTGGCTATGCGCTCAGCCTCGATGCGAGCGCCATCAACGACAGATTCAAAAATATCAACAGTGATTTTTTCTTCACGGCTGAGGGCTGCCTTCTCCACCTCGTTGGCAGGGGCGTAATAGCGCTCAGGAATTCTGTCGAGCTTGATAAGCTTACTCAGATTAGCCTTCATCTTAGATTTTTAGTTTTATTTGGTTATTTAGGATATGCTTTACCGCGCAGGTAGTCGAGCGCAGCGAGTGTTTCTTTTCTTGACGCATTGATTAATGCGGGATAGTGGGCATCACTGTTGACCACGATTGGCGCCCCCGCCTCGAGCAGACGGCGCCAATGCCGTTGGCTGGGGAACATTTGCTGATGCTCCTTCCAAGCCTTGGTATTGATCTCAATGATGTATTTCTTTTCGAGCACATGGTCGATTAGGTCGTTGGCTAATTTGGCGTACCACTCCTCGTCCTCCAGACCAGGATGTGCCAGACCGGCGTTGTGTTTTATTTTGTCGAGATGGCCGATGATGTCGAAACCGCCAGCCTCGACCATGGCGTGCGACTGAGCGAAGAAAGTGTCGACCACGTAGCGTAAGTCATCATGAAATTTCTCGCTCAGATTCTTTTTGAATCTCTCAAATCGACCGTCGATATCTATGTATTCGCCATCTTGGTTGGGGATGAAATGCACCGAGCCGATGCGATAGTCGAGGGGCAAGCGAGAGAAATAGGGATTTGACGGACCCCATTCCGGGCCAAGATAGTCAATCTCCATCGAGGCGTAGAATTTGATGTCGGGATACTTGGCTTGGAGCCTGTCAACCTCGGCCAGGTAGGGGAGCACATCTTCTTGCTTCATATTGCAAGGCGATGGGATTGGTATCGGCGAGTGGGGAGAGAAACCATAGTGAGTGAACCCAAGGCGATGGGCCATAGCAGCAAATTCCTCCATCGGAGCATGGCCGTCGCAGAATTGGGTGTGGGTATGCAGGGCGTAATTGCGCGAGTTGCCTATCTCAGAAATAATGTCCATTGGCTTTAGTCTTTATTTCGATAGGGAATTGCGCATGTCGGTGTCGGCTTGCACATTGCGTATGCGGTAGTAATCCATCACTCCGAGATTGCCTTTCAGGAAAGCCTCGGCCATTGCCTTGGGCAGCTCGGCCTCGGCCTGGATTACGTTGGCACGGGCCTCTTCGGCGCGAGCCTTCATCTCTTGCTCAAGGGCGATAGCCATGGCGCGGCGCTCCTCGGCGCGGGCTTGTGCTATATTCTTGTCAGCCTCGGCTTGGTCGATTTGCAGGGCAGCGCCGATATTCTTGCCAATGTCGATGTCGGCGATGTCGATTGAGAGAATCTCAAATGCAGTGCCAGAATCGAGACCCTTTTTGAGCACCAGCTTGGAGATTGAGTCGGGATTCTCGAGCACTTGCTTGTGGCTCTCAGCCGAACCGATTGATGATACTATGCCTTCGCCTACGCGGGCCAGCACTGTGTCCTCGCCAGCGCCGCCAACGAGTTGGCGTATGTTGGCGCGTACGGTGACGCGAGCCTTAGCAATCAGCTGGATGCCATCTTTGGCAACAGCGGTGACAGGGGGAGTATCGATAACCTTGGGATTAACGCTCATCTGTACGGCCTGGAACACATCGCGGCCAGCCAGGTCGATAGCGGTAGCCATCTTGAACCCCAAGTCGATGTTGGCTTTTGAGGCCGAAACCAAGGCATGGACGACCTTTTCGACATTACCGCCGGCCAGATAGTGGGCCTCAAGCGAATCGCGGTTGACATCGGTGAGTCCGGCCTTGTGCGCCTCGATCAGCGCTCTCACGATAACCGATGCCGGCACCTTGCGGATGCGCATCAGCACGAGTTGAACCAATGATATCTTGACGCCGCTGACACGAGCCGAAATCCATAGGAAGAATGGGCAATAGTAGAAGAAGACGCATATAAGGGCGAGGAGAAGGGCCCCGAGTAGGATTACTGTAAGTTCCATCGCAATGGCAATTAAGTATTGTTTACAAGTTCTTGCAATTAGATTTGCAAATTTACTAACTTTTTCCATAACCCGTAACTACTCAGCGATTCTAAGGAAACTCAATGATTCCTTACATCCTACATGG
>JAJBUH010000109.1:0-1533 GCA_020860445.1 Bacteroidales bacterium
ATGAAAAAAATTTGTCAACAGAAATAGCGGATAATTGGGGAAAAATGACTAACTTAGCGGTCGGAACTTTTTTGAACATAAAGAGCCCCTTTGGTGTTAAATCATTAAGAAGTTAGGCCCCCACCGTGAGGGGGCTGAATTTCCACACGTTTAACATCTAAATACGCTTAAAGTCATGGATAGCAAAAACAACAATTCTGATTTTGAAGACTATCGCCGCAAAATGCACGGCGAGAGACAGACCGATTCGCGCCCCGTGGTGCCCGCTCCCAAGAGAGCCGTATCTATCGCTTTCGGAATCTTCATGATCATCGTCTACGTAGGAGTCGGTGTGCTTCTGCTTGTCAACTTCTTCCGCTGGGACGGCAGCTTCACCTGGGTGCGCATCGTGCTCGGCATTCTGCTTATCATCTACGGTGTGTTCCGCGCTTATCGCCAATTTGTAGGCTCGGACTACTACAACAAGTGACCCATTTCCAACCCCTCTCCAATCGACTAATCTACAGCCTGTGAATATGCGCCAACACATATCCCTACTGTTAGCGGCCTTAGCCATACTGGGCTTGACGGCAAGCTGCGGCCGCTATGAAAAGAAAACCAACACGCCTACCTCTGGCACCTCGACGCTTTTCTGCGATGACTCGTTTGAAAACATCATGGAGCAAGAGATTGACGTGTTTGAGTATATCTATCCCGATGCCCATGTGCTTGCGCGCTACGGTACCGAGGCCGAGGCTATCGATTCTTTGCTATCCATCAACACCCGCACCATCGTGATCCCTCGCGAACTCACCGATGCCGAAACCTCTGTGCTGAAAAAGAAGAACCGCACCCCGCGCTGCGCCAAGGTTGCCGTCGACGCAGTGGCACTGATCGTCAACCAAGACAATCCAGCTCAGTTCCTCTCCAAGAAGGAGATTTCAGAAATCCTGAGTGGCGAAACTACCAACTGGGAGGACTTGAATCCCCACTTCCCCAACAAGCCTATCGTTGTGCTATTTGACAACGACGGCAGCTCGATGATGAAATACATGCGCGACTCGCTGCTCGACGGCCGCAGTCTCGGGCCAACAGCCCAAAAGACTGGGTCAATCGCCGGAGTAGTTGAGGCAGTGCGCAAAAACAAATACGCCATCGGCGTGATCGGTGTGAGCTGGCTCTCGACCGACCTGCGCAAGACCCACAGCATCGACGACCTCGCCAGCGAGATGCAGAACGACTCGACGGCCCTGAGCATGGACGACATCAATTCGCGCGTCGACGAGGCCGGGGTCAAGACCCTGGGCGTGATGCGCTCTGACGACCGCACAGCCTACCGGCCATTCCAAGAGAATATCTACAATGGCTCTTACCCGCTGACACGCTCAATCTATATGATCACCATCTCACCCTCGGGCAGTCCAGGAGCCGGATTCTACAGCTTCGTCACCGGATTCACCGGCCAGAAGCTGATCATGAAGACCGGTGTGATGCCCGCGCGAATGAATATCAATATAGTAGAGCTGGTACCGTAATAAGTCAAAAGTACTAAGT
>JAJBUH010000109.1:1633-12853 GCA_020860445.1 Bacteroidales bacterium
CAAAAGTCAAAAGTACTAAGTCAAAAGTCAAAAGTACTAAGTCAAAAGTCAAAAGTACTAAGTCAAAAGTCAAAAGGATTGAAACAGGACTTATAGGTATTAGTGATAAAGGCACAATAAATGAGGTCGATTAGTCGTTAATAACGATTAATCGACTTTCGGATTGAAAGCCATAAGCGCTGAAACAATATTAACATCCGACCAAACAACACAAACAAGTAATAAACCATTAATTTACACGCATGAATCTCAAGCACCTGATTCCCGCACTCATGCTGGGCGCTGCCGTGGCTGCCTATGCCGACGGCTATAAGGACGGCATCGAGTACTACAAGGCTGGGCAGTTTGACAATGCCCGCGAAATCCTCGAGCGCAACATCAATGACGCTGCTACCGACAAGGCTATGGCCTACTACTACCTCGGCCAGGCCGACTTGGCTCAAGGCAACAAGACCAGCGCCAAAGCTAACTTTGACAAAGGCATCGCTGCCAACGCTGAAAACCCCTACAACTACGTAGGTCTCGGAGCTATCCAGCTCCTCGATGGCGACCAGAAGGGCGCTGAAGCCAACTTCGGCACTGCTCAAAAGCTGGGCAAGAAAAATCACGAAATCACTGTCGACATCGCTCGCGCTTACTACAATGCCGACCCCGTGAAGTATTCGTCGCAGATTGAGAAGCTCCTCACCAAGGCTCACAAAGAGTCGAAGGACAAAGAGCCCGCAATCTACATCTTTGAGGGCGACCGTCTGTTTGACCAGAAGGAGCTCGGCTCGGCTGCTGCCAAGTATGAGCAAGCTATTACTTTTGACGAGGGCAACCCCGAGGGCTATGTTAAGTATGCCAACGCTTACATGGGCGTGAACCCCCTCTACGGCGTTGAGAAACTTGAGCAACTCGTGGCTCTCCAGCCCAACTCGGCTCTCGCTCAGCGCGAACTCGCAGAGAAGTACTACGAGACCAGCCAGTGGACCAAGGCCGCTGACCAGTACGGCAAGTACATCCAAAACCCCAACCACTTCCCCCAGGACAAGGCTCGCTACGCTGTGCTCCTCTACGCTAACGAGGAATATCAGAAGTCGCTCGACATCGCCAACGAGCTCCTCAACTCGCTGCCCAAGACCGATCCTAACTATTTCGTGATGAACCGTATGCGTCTGCTCGACCTCGCTGCTCTCAACCGCAACGAAGAGGCCGCTCAGGCTGCTCAGGCTTTCTTTGCTCTGCCCACTACCGACAAGGTTAAGTTCAACCCCATCGACTACACCACCTACGGCACTGTGCTCGAGAACCTCGGTCAAGACTCGCTCGCCCTCATCCAATTCGAAGGCGCCGTGACTGCCGATCCCACCAAGCTCGACAACCTCAAGAACCTCAGCAACGCCTACAACAAGGCTGGCAAATACCACGAGAGCGCCGCTACATTCCAGAAGTGGGTGGAAGCTCAGGAGAACGCTTCGCTCAACGACTACTGGGCAGCTTCGACTCGCTGGCTCAACTCAGCCAACCAAGCCAATCTGGCTGGCAACGAGGAAATGCGCACCGCTGACGCTCAAGCCGGCATCGACGACGTGAACAAGGTGATTGAGAACACCAACGATGTCAAGCCTATCTTCTACCAGCGCCTCGGCCGTCTCGCATTTGCCAAGGCTGGCAAGAGCGATGAGAATGTGCGCGACGCTTACATGAAGGCTGTTGAGATCCTCGACGCTGACCCCGCCAACGCTGACCCCAGCAACGCCAACAACCAGCTCGGCCTCTACTCTGAGTGCTACCTGTTCCTCGGCAACTTCTATCAGGAGCAGGGCGACAAGGAGAACCGCGACGCCATGTACGAGAAGAGCGACTACTACAAAGAGCTCCTCAACCCCACCAGCGCCGAATAATCCCCCAACAATTACCATAAAAAATCGCAACCCTCATCGAGGATTGCGATTTTTTTATTGTCCTAAAATAGGAATAGTGAAAAAGGAGAGGGACTCGAGGTCTCTCTCCTTTTTTATCTTTTTGCGTCAAACCTTTACGCCGGGAGGAAGAAGATGGCGACGAACAGGCCGATGAGGGCGCAGAAGGCTGAGATCCAGGCTGTGGTGTTCCAGCCTTTGTAAGGTCTCTTGGAGCTGATAGCTACAGAGATGATGGCGGTCAACAGAAGCACGCCAAAGAAGATGATACCCAGAGTTTCACTGAGTACACTGCAAAAGATCAGTACGCATACAGCTACAAAGCATGCAATCCAAATCCAGTTGAAAACATTGTAGCTGGTTCCCAATATTTTCTTGTCATTTTCCATAATAGTGTGTTTTAAAAGTTTCTACTATAATAACACCTCAACTCCCAAAATGGTCACCCACTGAATAAAAAAACACGCCCTCTTAGGGTAGCCTCTGTGCAGAATCGAATCAACACCTAACTCCATCAACGAATTTTCTCATTTTTTTAGGATAAATTTACCAACGAACTTGTTTTATTGGTAAAAATGTCCTAAATTTGCACTCATAATTATGATTACACGTAATGACATAGTATTATACGCTAAGGAACAAAAGGAATTCTCCTGCGCTAATCTTTACAAGCACTTTGCCTCCAGCGGGGTAAAATGTTCAAAGAGTGCTGTATTAAAGCTATTGAAACGTATGGTAGATGATGGCGAACTCATAAAGCCATCAAGAGGATGCTATAGATATGGTGGAGGTTCTAAGAGAATATTCTCACCATATTTCGATGAAGAAATGGCTAAGATTGAGTGGCTGATCCGTAAGGAATACCCTTTTATGGATAATTTGTGTATTTGGAATATTAATGATGTCAAACGTATATCTCATTATGTAGCAGCTCTGGACGTGGTATATGTTGAGGTTGATAAGGAGGCCGTAGAGGGGGTATTTACTCTTTTGGATAGTAATATCAAAACCCGAAAATGTTTTGTCACACCTACCATTAATGATTATGCTCGCTATATTAAAGGCATACCAGCCATTGTGGTCAAACCCATTGTATCCCGAGCTCCTCTCTTGAACTATGAGGGAATAAAAACTCGCGCCAGCCTTGAGAAAATCTTGGTAGATGCTGTCATAGACGCTGACTTTTCGGTGTGGCACGACTTTGAGTCCCTTCGCTTGTACGATACAGCCTTTGATGGCTACAATATTAATGTCAAACGTATGTTGGGTTATGCTCAGCGCCGCGGACGCAAGCAAGAAATAACAGAAATCATAAATGACCGTCACCAAATCTACGACTAATGATACATCCCGATAGTCGCTCTTTGAAGTGGATCGAAGAAATCCACTCTAAGCATCCTAAACTTGACAAACAACTGATAGAGAAAACAATCAGAGCATTATGTTTGCTAGAATCGCTTGCTCGTTCTGGCTGCCCTTTCTTGTTCAAAGGGGGCTCGTGTGTAATGCTTCACCTCAAAGGTAGCAAACGACTTTCTATTGACATTGATGTTATCTGCCCTCCAGGGACAGATATAACCCAATACATATCAAAGTATGCAGAGGAATATGGTTTCTATGATGTTAAACTCGTTGAACGTAAATCACGAAATGATGTCCCCAAGTCGCATGCTAAATTTTACTACCAAGTTAGTTACCGTACAAGAGGAGATGAAGACACTATTCTTCTTGATGTGCTATATGAGGATGCCCACTATGCCAAAGTGGAGAATCTTTCTATTACCATGCCCTTTCTAATCGAGTATAACCAGCCTATAACGGTTTCCGTACCCTCAGTAGATGATATTCTAGGGGATAAACTTACGGCATTTGCGCCTCATACCACTGGAGTACCTTTTTATAAAGGTAATAGACCTTCTTCGCAAGAAGTTATAAAGCAGATGTACGATATAGCGTCTCTGATAGATTTTGCGGAGGACTTCAATGTAGTGAAAAAGACCTTCCACAAGTTTGTCAAAGTTGAGCTTGGTTATAGAGGCTTGGAGTATCTGGAAGCTAAGGATGTACTGGAGGAGGCTATTCAAACGGCTCTATGTCTCACACTCAAGGGAGTCGAGAAGCCAGAAGAGTTTGAACTGCTTCTAAAAGGCACACAGAGTTTAGATCGATTAGTAGTGGATACCAAATATGTGTTGGATATAGCTATTCGAGATGCCGCCAAGGTGGCATACGTTGCTGCGTTGGTGATTGCAGATAAATCTGAATTTCGCAGCTTTGAAAAGACCCCGCTAGATGAAATCAAGGAAATGACCATTACCACTCTTAATACCAAGCTAAACAAATTGAAGAAATCTAATGTGAAAGCTTTCTATTATTGGGCTATGGTAGATAAACTCTTATCCACCCCATCTGTGTGATCAGCATACAAGAGTAATCGTTGGGTTAATACAAGGTTGCCCTTGATTGTGGAGAAGAAGATTTAAACGACCCCTTAAGCTAATAGATATGGCGATTGTACGATATGACCCTCGAGTTGACATAGTGTTCCGAAAGGTGTTTGGTGAGCATAAGAGTATATGCTTGAGCTTCCTTAATGCCTTGTTGCCTTTGAAAGACGGGGAAAAGATAGTCGAAGTAGAGTATTTACCGTTTGATACTCTTAAGAGAATCCAAGAGGGAAAGGAATCGGTACTGGATATCAATTGTCAAGACCAACAAGGGAATACATTCATTGTCGAGATAGAATTGCATTGGATAAAGGAATTCCTTATGGAAAGTCTCTCCAAAGTATTAAAAGAGTTGAGTCACAAGGTGGAAGTAAAGGATACAGGGGAGTCCCAATTAGTTTATCGTTTGTGTCTGCTCAACAATTGCGATGCTAATCTGCAATTCTTTAAACATCAATATCCCTATATTACCATTGAAGAGGATGAGATATTCCGTCAACTAAGGATTGAGTCTGTAACCCTCTTATTCATAGATTTGATGGAGTTTCACTCAATACCAAAACTTCCTCAGACTATCACAGAATTATGGCTAAGTTTCCTGACTTTACTGGCTGATAGGGACGAGACCATGGCCCCAGAGGCTTTGTTGATAGATAAAGATATAACTACTGCTGTAGAGATAATTAGAGATATGACCCTTACGCCTGGCGAAATGGCCCATTATGACAAATACTGGGATAATATATCATGTTGGCGTTCTCTATTCGCAGAACGTTACGAAGCAGGATATGAAGAAGGGTATAAGAAAGGATTAGAGTTAGCCGCTAATCAACTAAGCATGTTCACCAATGCTCGTAAGATGAAGAAACTGGGTTTAGCCTCTGAGCAGATTTCTCAGATCACTGGCCTTAGTGAAAAGGAAATCGATGAGCTTTAGCGGAGAATTTCTGAAAAATTTGTAACTTTGCAGAGCCAAAAGCTTGAGCTGCGTGATTGGAGGCATAGGGCTGATGGATAGAAAGAGGAAGAATTTTTCAGATGGATAGATATATAGTAGAGATAAGAGATAGGGTGCTGGGTGGCGGAGAGGTCACTGAGGAGGAGGCTTACGCATTGGCTGAGCATCCCGACAAGGAGGGGCTGTATGAGGCTGCCTCGCAGATTACGCGCCATTTTGGCAAGCCGGAGTTTCAGCCCTGCAGCATAATCAATGCAAGGTCGGGCAATTGCTCGGAGGATTGCAAATGGTGCGCTCAGTCGTGCCATTTCCGCACCGCCGCCCAGAAATATCCAGTAGTTAAAGAGGAAGAGACCTTGCAGCTGGCTCTGCATAACGAGCGCGCTGGCGTGAAGAGATTCTCACAAGTAGCAAGCGGCAAAGCTGTCAAAGGCAAGGACTTGGAGCAAATCTGCGCCAACTTCAGAGTGCTGCGTGAGCGCACTAATCTGGGACTGTGCGCATCATTGGGCCTGGTAGATGCTCAGGCTATGGAGAAACTGCGCGAAGCTGGAGCTACTCGCTATCACTGCAATTTGGAGACTGCGCCATCCTATTTCTCATCGCTCTGCTCAACTCATACTATAGAAGACAAGCTAAATACCATCCGCGCTGCCCATGAGGCTGGCTTGGAGGTGTGCAGCGGCGGCATAATCGGAATGGGCGAGACCCGACAGCAGCGAGTGGAGTTTGCTCTTACTCTCAGAAAGGCGAAGCCCGTGTCAATTCCCATCAATCTGTTCAACCCCATCAAAGGCACCCCATTGGAGAACGCCAAACCGCTGAGCGATGAAGAAATTCTGACCACCGTGGCCGTATTTCGCTTCGTACACCCAACGGTAGAACTGCGATTTGCTGGCGGTCGTGCTCAGATGAGCCGTGACTTACAACTCCGAGCCATGCGCATAGGCATCAACTCAGCCATCATGGGCGACATGCTCACCACCGTTGGCTCAGACATGGAAGACGACCGAAAACTCATTGCTGAAGCCGGCTACCAGGTAGTTGTGAGTTATGAGTTATGAGTTATGAGTTATGAGTGCGTCAGCCCACCTTATCACTTATCCCTTATACTTTATCCCTTATGGAAGTGAAATACGATTTTGATACAGTAATCGACCGCCGAGGTACTGATTCTTTAAAATACGATAGTTTGGAGAGCCGTTACGGCGATGCCGACCTGCTATCTCTATGGGTAGCCGACATGGACTTTGCCACTCCCGATTTCATCATCGAGGCGCTGCAGCGTAGGCTCGGCCATCCTGTGCTGGGCTATTCCATTGTGCCCGAAGATTACTGGCCCAGCGTGATAGACTGGATCGAGACCAGGCACGATTACCGTGTTGAGCCCGAATGGCTCAGCTATATCCCCGGCATAGTCAAAGGCATAGGCTTTGTGATTGACCTATTCACCAAGCCCGGTGACAAGGTGATAATCCAACCGCCAGTGTACCATCCCTTCCGCATCGTCACCGAATCGATGGGCAGAACGGTTGTTAACAATCCTCTGATTGAAGACAATGGCACCTATCGCATGGACTTTGAGCAGCTTGAATCCGTGATAGATGGATGCAAACTGCTAATACTCAGCAATCCTCATAATCCCGCCGGAGTGGTGTGGAGCAAGGAGGATTTGCAAAGGTTGGCCAAGCTATGTCATGAGCATGGAGTAATCGTGGTGAGCGATGAGATACATAGCGATATGCCACTATTCGGGGCCGACCACCACGTGTTCACGTCAGTATCGAAAGAGGCGGAAGAGATAGGCATTGTGTTTGGCGCTCCCACCAAGACCTTCAATATGGCTGGTGTGGTTAGTTCATACTCGATAGTGCCTAATACAGAACTGAGGGAGAAATTCTATAGCTGGCTGGAGGCAAGCGAACTGTGCGATCCCAATATGTTTGCCCCCATCGCCACGACAGCGGCATTTCGTCAAGGCAATCCTTGGAGACAGCAGATGCTGGAGTATGTCGAGGAGAATGTGCGGTTTGTTGAGGATTATTGCCGCGAGCATATACCCCAAATTAAGCCTTGGAGACCCCAAGCCTCATTTCTCGTGTGGCTTGACTGCCGCGCACTCGGGCTAAACCACCGAGAGCTAAACGACCTGTTTGTAAAGGAGGCTCGATTGGCCCTCAACGATGGTGAAATGTTTGGAAAAGAGGGCGCTGGATTTATGCGCCTTAACATCGGATGCCCACGCGCCACTCTGCGCCTGGCCCTCAATCGGCTCAAGGAGGCCGTAAACAACATTAGTCATTAGACCACTAATTACAATATTGACAGTCTTGGCCAGCTTTTGCGGCATCAATGCGCAAGAGCCGGCTGATAGTGCCTCGGTCGAATTGGGCGAGGTAGTAGTGACGCAGCGCCGCGTGGCTGGCTCAAAGTCTAAGGCCACGAACTCGCAACTCATATCGAGAGCCGAACTCAAACGGGCGGCTTGCTGCAACCTTGGCGAGAGTTTCACTACCAACCCATCGGTTGATGTCAGCTACAACGATGCCGCCACAGGCGCCAGGCAAATCAAACTGCTTGGCTTGGCTGGCACTTATGTACAGATGCTGACCGAGAATGTGCCCAATTTTCGCATAGCAGCCGCTCCCTACGGCCTGGGCTATGTGGCTGGCCCTTGGATGCGGTCGATCCAGGTGTCAAAAGGCGCCAGTTCGGTCAAGAACGGCTACGAATCAATCACTGGCCAAATCAACATAGAATTCAAAAAGCCACAGAGCGACCAGGAATACTCAGCCAACGGCTATGTCGACCAAATGGGCAAAGTCGAGGCAAACGCCGATGCCAATTGGCACCTCACCGACACCTGGAGTACTGGGCTTCTGGCCCATTGGGAAAATGCTTTTTCGGGCCATGACGAAAACAATGACGGATTCATGGACATGCCGCGAGTGAGGCAACTCGCCCTTATGGATCGCTGGGCTTATCTTGGTCGCAACTATGTATTCCAAGCCGTGGCTCGGTATATCGATGAGAAGCGCCGCTCGGGCCAACATAGCCACACCGAGCATATAGACAATCCTTATCGCATTGACATAGAGACGCATCGCTGGGAGGCTTACACCAAAAATGCCTATATCTTTGACCACTATAATGATGGCAATGTAGCGTTGATACTTTCGGGGTCAGGCCATAATATGGATGCTCAATACGGAGGCAAAGCCTACAAGGCTGACCACCAGAATCTCTACGCCTCATTGATGTTTGAACGCAAGTGGGGCGAATGGCACGCCCTGTCGACAGGCCTTAGCTTTAATTACGACTATCTTTGGGAACGTCTACGTGCGACCCACGACTTGACCGACCCCCTGAGCAAAGCTAAATCTATCGAGGCGGTAAGCGGAGCTTATGCCCAGTATACGCTCGACCTCGACAAACAGTTGCTGCTGATGGCTGGAGTGCGCTATGATTACAGCAGCGTATATGGCTCGATGTTCACTCCTCGATTTCATGGCCGTTGGAATCCTATCGAGGCATTGTCAGTGCACGGCTCAATCGGCAAAGGTTATCGCTCGCCTCATCCCATGGCCGAAAATAATTACCTGCTGGCATCGAGCCGCGAGATAATCATCGACAGCGACCTGCATCAAGAGGAGGCTTGGAATATGGGAGCAGGCGTGTCGGGTTTCTTCAACCTGTGGGGTCGTCCTCTCAACCTCTCGGCCGAATATTACTACACTGACTTCAAGCACCAATTGCTGATCGACCTCGAGACAGACCCTCACACTCTTTATTTCAAGAATCTGCCCGGCAAGTCTTATTCCCACACCTGGCAGATTGAGGCCACCTATCCGATTATCAAAGATTTGGATGTCACTGCCGCATGGCGCCGCACTGATGTAAAGGTGGATTACGGCCAAGGATTGGTGCAAAAGCCCTTGTTGCCACGCGACAAGTGGCTCGTGACGGCCTCATTCGCCCCAATGATGGGAATATGGCAATTTGATGCCACGCTGACGGTCAACGGTTCGGGCCGCATGCCCACTCCATACCGCATGGACAATGGCGAGATGTCGTGGGGCGAAAGATTCAAGGCTTTTCCGCAGCTCAGCGCCCAAGTGACACGCAATTTCCGCCATTTCTCAATCTATCTCGGTGGCGAAAACCTCACTGGCTATCGCCAACCAAATCCCATAATTGGGGCACAAGACCCCTATGGTCCCGACTTTGATTCCACACTTATTTATGGGCCGCTCCACGGCGCATTGGTGTATCTCGGTTTCCGCTACAACTTCACGCGATACAATTGAGCGTGCTAAAAAATTTTTTATTTTGTAAATTTGGAAATAAGTCGTATATTTGCGGATATCTAAAACCATTCAACCTCATGACAATCATGAAAAAGTCTTTATTAACCTTTTTTGTAGCCATTATGGCCTGCGTATTGGCCAAGGCTGGCGATTTGACCACTGTGTTTTTTACCGTGGAGCCGCCTATGAGCTGCGAGAACTGTGAAAACAAGATTAAGAAAAACATCCGATTTGAGAAGGGCGTAAAGGAAGTAGAAGCCTCAGCCAAAGACCAAATCGTCACTGTCAAATATAACCCCGAGAAAATTAACACCGATCAATTGATTAAAGCTTTCGACAAAATCGGTTACAAGGCCACTGTAGTGCCTGAAGGCAAAGTCAATAAGAAAGCCGTAAAGGACTCAAAAAACAAAAAGCCGAGCAAATGTGACGAAGGCACATGCCATGACCACAAAAAATGATTTACTATCTGCCAATGCATTCGCCTAACAAGGCGAAGCTCGACATAGACCAATTCTGCAAGGAGGCCGGATATAAGAGCCTGACTGTTGGTGGGGGAAAGAATGGCTTAGCCAAATTCCTCACTAAGTCGCTCACCACTCTGGCTATGCTCGCCCGTCTGAAACGTGGCGATGTAGTGGTAGTGCAGTACCCGTTGAAGAAATTCTACGGGCCCATCTGCCGTGTGGCCCATGCCAAAGGCGCGCGCACCATTACGCTCGTCCATGACCTGGGCGCTTTCCGACGCCAAAAACTCACGGTCGACCAGGAGCGTGACCGCTTGTCGCTGACCGACTTTGTAATCGTGCACAATGCCCGCATGCGCGAGCATCTGGAGCAGAGCGGCCTGAAGACACCGATGTGCGATCTGGAGATATTCGATTATCGCAGCGCCATCCCCGTCGATAGGCAACCAATGCCAAAGTCGCTCTACGACATTGCTTATGCTGGCGCCTTGGGCGAGAGAAAAAACAAATTCTTCTGGGATTTCGATTCCCTATTGTCACGCTGCCGTCTCAACCTATACGGCCGCGGCTTGGATCCAGCTCAGATATTGGGTTGGAACCACATCGACTATCACGGATTCATTGACAGCGATGAATTCATTTCCACTGCTCCAGGCACATGGGGTCTGGTGTGGGACGGCGATTCAGTTGATGATTGCTCGGGCAATTGGGGCGAATACCTCAGAATCAACAATCCCCACAAGACATCCTTCTATCTGCGCGCCGGACTCCCGGTAATCCTGTGGTCAGAGGCTGCCATGGCTCCCTTTGTCAAGGACAATAATATCGGCATCACAGTCGATTCGCTGCGCGACCTGGAGAATGCCATCTCGTCTGTCACCCCAGAGCGCTACGAGAGCATGCGCCGCTCGGTGCTGAAAGTCAAAAAGCAGCTCGACCAGGGCCACTATTTCCTCACGGCCATGGACAAAGCCCTCGCCACCATAAATAAAAAATAGATTTCATGATTTACTAAATCCACACCTACCAATTATAGACATACCCCATATCTAATGTTTCACCATCGATGGTCATTGATGGGTGAAACATTTATAGGAAAAACTTCCTACTTACCCATACGGATTAGGGTGCGAAATG
>JAJBUH010000109.1:12953-13094 GCA_020860445.1 Bacteroidales bacterium
TGTGTTCCTGGAGGAGATTTCGCACCCTAATGTGCGGATTAGGGTGCGAAATGTGTGTTCCTGGAGGAGATTTCGCACCCTAATGTGCGGATTAGGGTGCGAAATGTGCGTTTTTGGAGGAGATTTCGCACCCTAATGTGC
>JAJBUH010000109.1:13194-20595 GCA_020860445.1 Bacteroidales bacterium
TGTGTTTTTGGAGGAGATTTCGCACCCTAATGCGCGGATTAGGGTGCGAAATGTGCGTTTTTGGAGGAGATTTCGCACCCTAATGTGCGGATTTGGGTGCGAAATGTGTGTTTTTGGAGGAGATTTCGCACCCTAATGCGCGGATTAGGGTGCGAAATGTGTGTTTTTGGAGGAGATTTCGCACCCTAATGCGCGGATTTGGGTGCGAAATGTGTGTTTTTAGGGGCGATTTCGCACCCTAATCCGAAAATATTTTGTATCTTTGCGACATAGAAATATTAAAAGTATCATCCTAAAACCAAGTAAGCCATGCTGATAGGAAGAGAACGCGAAATAGAGCGACTCAATGAAGCCATAGAGTCGAAGAAGTCAGAATTCATAGCCATCTATGGACGGCGCCGCGTGGGCAAAACATTCATGGTGAAAGAGACACTTAAAGGCAAGCTATGTTTTCATCACACGGGGCTGGCTAATTCCAACACCAAAGACCAAATCCTCAATTTCCGTACTTCTTTGCTTAAGGCAGGCGACGAGGAATGTCCAACTCTCAAAAATTGGCTTGAGGCATTTGCGCGGTTAGAGAAATTCATAAACAATAAATCCAAGGTCAGACGTAAGATCATATTTATCGATGAGCACCCTGGCTTGATACCCATAAATCCAAATTCCTACCAGCCCTTGAGCATTTCTGGAACTCATTCGCCTCAATGCGCGATGACATCGTGCTTATAATCTGTGGGAGCGCAACAAGCTGGATACTCAACAAAGTCATAAACAACCACGGAGGCCTATATAACCGAGTGACTCGCCAAATCTACCTCAGGCCGTTCAATCTCAGCGAATGTGAGAAATACGCTCGCAGTCTTGACCTAAGACTTTCGCGCCGCGACTTGCTGCAAGGATACATGATATTCGGAGGGATTCCATATTATTGGTCATTGCTGCGCCGTGGACTGAGCCTAAGCCAAAATATAGATGAACTCTGCTTTGCAAAAGGAGGCCAACTCACCACCGAGTTTGATCGCCTCTACAAATCCCTGTTCAAGAAACCAGAGCCATACATTGCCATTATCGAGGCCCTATCGGGCAAAAAATGCGGCTTGACTCGGGAAGAGATTGCCGAGGCCATAAAGTCAGGCCAGGGAGGCAAACTCACCACCTACCTCAAAGAGCTTGAGCAATCCGACTTCATACGCCAATACCACTCCTACGGCAACCGCTCTAAGAACACCTTATACCAACTCATTGACCCTTTCACTCTCTACTATTACAAATTCATGTCGAAGGCAGTAAAGGATCCAGCCTATTGGAGCAAAATGCAAGGACGCCAACCTTTCACCAATTGGTCTGGGCTGGCATTCGAGCGTCTGTGTCTACTGCATGTGAGACAGATTGTGAGCTACCTCGGCGTTGGGGGGATTATTACCAACGCCCTTTCTTGGACTACCAAGGCCAATGGCACCACATCGGGAGCACAAATCGATTTGCTGATAGATCGGTCAGACGGAGCCATCAATCTCTGCGAGATGAAATACTGTCTCGGTCCTTACAAAATGAGTGCCAAAGACGAAGAGGCGCTGCTCAATCGATACAACGCGTTCAATCAAGCCATAAAAGGAGCCAAGGCTATCCATCCCACTCTTATCTCGCCCGATGGCCTCACCCCCAACCAACACTCCGGCCTTATTCTCAAGGTCGTGACCATGGAGGCCTTCTTCCTGTCGGAAAAGTAGATTTTGTGAAATTTTCGGCTAAAAAAGCATAATGGGAGTGTATTGTTTGTGAATTTTTATTACCTTTGTGGTTGATATTGCCACAGTAGGGCTTGGCGGCTACACTCCCCTCATTCTTCACCCGCGAGAGAGCCTCGGCGATGTCGGCTCGATACCGAAAAAATAAAAAACGACATAAATGACAAGTAGATGGAACTACGTGCCCCTATCTACTGAAAATCAAAACTTAGAAGATGAGCTGTCGAAGCGATTCGCAAAATGCCCCACGGTGGCCGAGCTTCTCGTGCAGAGAGGCATCCGATCCATCGACGAGGCCGAGAGGTTCTTCCATCCCTCGCTGCGCGACCTTCACGACCCATTCCTTATGCCCCAGATGCACGAAGCCGTGGATCGGCTCAACCATGCCATGGGAGCTAAGGAGAGGATCATGGTCTACGGCGACTACGATGTTGACGGAACCACGGCCGTGGCCCTTGTGTACCGTTACCTGCAGAACTTCTATTCTGAGATTGATTACTACATACCCACGCGCTATGATGAGGGGTACGGCATCACCAAGAAGGTGATCGACGAAGCGGCCGAGGCCGGCGTCAAACTAATCATCATCCTCGATTGCGGCATCAAGGCGATCGAGGAGATAAAGTATGCCAAGACCCTTGGCATCGACTTCATAATCTGCGACCACCACGTGCCAGACGACGAACTGCCGCCGGCCGTGGCTATCCTCAATCCTAAGCTCGAAGGCAGCACCTATCCCTGCTCCCACCTATCAGGCTGCGGCGTGGGCTATAAGTTCATGCAAGCCTTCTCGATCAGCAACGGCATAGGCACAGCCGAACTCGAAGGCATGCTCGACTTGGTGGCCGTGAGCATCGCCGCCGACATCGTGCCCATGGTCGATGAGAACCGCGTGCTCGCCTACCATGGCCTGAAGCGCATCAACAGCAACCCCAACATGGGGCTGCGTGCCATAATACGCACCTGCGGTCTCGGGGGCAAGGAAATCTCAATCACCGACGTAATCTTCAAAATCGGTCCCCGCATCAACGCATCGGGGCGCATGCAGAGCGGCCGCGAAGCCGTAGAGCTGCTCACCGCCCGCGACATCAAGGATGCCGCCAAGCTGAGCCTCGCCATCGACCAGTACAACAAAGACCGCAAGCAACTCGACAAGCGCATCACCGAAGAGGCCAACGCCATCCTCGAGGCCCAAGGCGAGATGAACTCAAACAAAAAGTCGATCGTCATCTACAACAAAGACTGGCACAAGGGCATCATCGGCATCGTGGCATCACGCCTCACCGAGCTATACTACAAGCCATCGGTGGTGCTGACCCTCAATAACGGCTTGGCCACCGGGTCATCGCGCTCGGTCCAGGGATTCGATGTCTACAAGGCTGTCGATTCCACTCGCGACTTGCTGGAGAATTTCGGCGGCCACACCTACGCCGTAGGCCTCTCGCTCAAGGAGGAAAACATACCCGAGTTTACTCGCCGCTTTGAGGAATACGTGGCAGCCAACATCCTGCCCGAACAGCTCACCCCTCAAATCGACATCGACGCCGTGATCACCTTCAGCGACATCACCCCTGAGTTTGTGTCGACCCTGCGACTGTTCAACCCCTTCGGACCCGGCAACCAGAAGCCGGTCTTCTGCACCCGCAAGGTGCGCGACTGCGGCACCAGCCGCCTGGTAGGGCGCCAAGAGGAGCATATCAAGCTCGAGGTGATCGATGACACCACTGGCCGAATCATGAATGCCATAGCATTCAACATGGCCCAGTACTTCCCGCGCATACATGCCGGCGAGCCATTTGACATCTGCTACACCATCGAGGAGAGCAAGCATCGCAATAGCAACTTCACCCAGCAGCTGATGGTGAAGCAGATACGCCTCTACTAAGGCTTATGCTCGCTACTCTCAAGCGGTATTGGGGCTACGATAATTTCCGCGAGCTCCAAGCCGAAATCATACAGTCGGTGCTCGACGGCCATGACACCCTGGGCCTATTGCCCACGGGCGGTGGCAAGTCCATAACATTCCAGGTCCCAGCCATGATGCTGCCGGGCCTGACGCTGATTGTGACCCCGCTCATCTCGCTGATGAAGGACCAGGTCGACAATCTGCGTCAGCGCGGCATTCGCGCCTATTGCCTCCACTCGGGCATGTCGAGAGCCGAGGCTCGCCTGGCCATGGACCGCTGTCGCCTCGGCAAAACCAAGATGCTGTATGTGTCGCCCGAGCGCTTGCAGTCAGAATCATTCATCGAGCGCCTGCGCGAGTGGGATGTCAGCCTCATCGTGGTCGATGAGGCCCACTGTATCTCGCAATGGGGCTATGATTTCCGTCCATCCTACCTTAAGATTCAGGGACTCAGGCGCATATTCCCCGATGTGCCAGTGCTTGCCCTCACCGCCTCGGCTACTCCCGAGGTGCGCGACGACATCATGCTGCAGCTCGGCTTCCGGCCGGGATGGCAGAGCTACGCCAAGAGTTTTGACCGTCCCAACCTGAGCTACATAGTCCGCGCTGACGATTACAAAGAGCGCACCCTGCTGCGGGTGATGCAAGGGACCACGGGCTCGGCCATCGTATATGTGCGTTCGCGGCGCCGCTGCCGCGAGTTGGCGGAGCTTCTGTTGCGCGAGGGCATCTCGGCCCAATATTACCACGCTGGCCTCGACCCGCTGGACAAAGAAGAGAGGCAAGAGCAGTGGAAGACTGGCGCGGTGCGCGTGATGGTCGCCACCAACGCCTTCGGCATGGGCATCGACAAGGCTGATGTGCGCACGGTGGTGCATTTCGACCTGCCTTCATCGCTTGAGGAGTATTACCAAGAGGCTGGCCGAGCCGGTCGCGACGGCCTCCCCTCTTATGCCGTGGCAATCGTGGCCAAGGCCGACAAGGCCACGCTCACGCGCCGCCTCACCGAGGCTTTTCCGCCCAAGGACTACATTGCTCGCGTCTACGAATTGGCCGGCAATTTCCTCGAGGTGGCTGTTGGTGGGGGTTATGACCATATTTATGAGTTTGCCTTCGGCGAGTTCTGCCACCGCTTTGATCTCAAGCCGGCGGTGGCCCACGCGGCCCTCAAAATCCTGACCCAGGCCGGATATGTCGAGTTTGTCGACGAGGTGCAGTCACGCACCCGCGTGATGATAATCCTACCCAAGGCTGATTTCTATTCGCTACGGCTCGATGACAAGACCGACCGCGTATTCAGCGCCCTGCAGCGTGCCTACACTGGCCTATTCGCTGACTTCACCCCTATCGAGGAGAGCCAACTGGCCCAACGCGCCGAGGTGCAGGAGGAGGATGTCTACCAAGCGCTACTCGAACTGGCCCGACAAAAGGTCATCCTGTTCATCCCGAAGAAAAAGACACCTTATCTATATTATACCACATCGCGTGAAGAGCCCCGCTATCTGCTCCTGCCCCGGACTGTCTACGAAGACCGCCGCGACCGCATGGCTGCCCGCATCGAGGCTGTCAAGAGATTTGCCTTCGATGCCGACCGCTGCCGCGTGCAGACTCTGCTTGGGTATTTTGGCGAGAAGGATGTGGCCGAGTGCGGCACCTGCGATGTGTGCCGTATGCGCAAGGTGAATCATAAGCAAGAGGCCAAGGATGTAGAGTTTGCCAAGACGCGCCTCAGGCAGGCATTGGCCGCTGAGGCCAGCATCCGACTGTCAGAATTTGCCTCACGCTTGGGCGTCAAGCGCGAAATGGTCATCGAAGCAGTGCGCGACCTGGCCGATGCTGGCGAGGTCAGCGTCAAGGCATGCGGCGCAGACGCAGTTGTGACTTGTAGATAGGGAATTTGAGGGTAAGCAAGGCCCCATCGGCGCTCAGCACCGCATTATTGTCGTCAGTCAACGCCCGGCCTCCGGCCTCAATCCACACCATATCATAATTGTTGGCGAATATCGTGGGAGCCAAGCGCCCCTTGATGCGCAGCTCTGGCCATTTCTCTGGCTCCTTATCTGCTCCCGACAGATACACAATGTCATACCCTTGGCCGTCAGGGCTTTTGACAATGGCCAGGGTATATTTGCCCCCGATGCTGGCACGGTTTTGGTCGACATCGCGGTCGATGTAGCACCACTTGCCCTCCAATGGGTCAGTAGTGGTCAGCAAATACTGGTCAATGCTTTCCATGGTCGGAAAATGCGACATCTCCATTGCCGCGCCTCGCGTCGAGTAGCTCTCAAAGCGCTCGCACAGCAATTCTGTCTCGGCTCTGAGCTCTACCGCACCGCCATCGGCGCTGAAAGGAGGTGTGCATATCAGTTGTTGCTCCTTGCTGCCGCCGTAGAGGCGCGTCCCGATGCCGTCATACACCAGCTTAAGAGAGAAATAGCGGTCATCCATAGGCTGCAGCGCCGTCTCGCTCCATGTCAGTTGCCCACCCCTCCACTGCTGCACCTCTATCTCGATATTAGTGGGGTACAGTCCAGCCAAGTCGGCAAGCGGCGGCATGCTGACATGCGCAATAGTGTAATTGTCGGCATCCGCTACGCCCCAAGCCAGGGCCCAATTGGCAGCAGCCGAGGTCGACTTGCCCCCTACGCGCGCATGCACATAAGCCGATAGCGCCCCGGCTGGGATGCTATCGGCTTGAGTTATGCCTTGTGCTATTGGCTGTGCTGTGTCTTTGGCCGTTGCCGAGCAGACTATCAATAGGATTAGGGCTGCTATGGCCGAGAGGCGCGTCATTTGTATTCTACGTCGACAATGAATCTGGCCTTGCCAGCCTCTTCCTCAGTGCGCATGTCAAAGTAGCTGATCTCCTTGAGCCAAGCTACCTTATAGCGCTGGCCGTCGCGTCCCGACGATGCTATTCCCATGTGCTTGACCAGATGAGCCTTGGCAGCGGCTGCCTGGCGAGTGTCGTCAAATGTGAACACGTAGGTGCATTTCTTAATCCTGCCAGCATCGAATTGGCCTGAAATCATGGTATTGGAGGCTGCGCCAAAGTTCTCATACCCCACATTGCCCTTGCGTTCTACCACCAAGGTGCCATCGGGCTGCAATTGGGTTGCAAACGAGTCGTTTGAGTTGAGGATCGTGCGAGCCTCATCGCATGTCACATTGGGGGTATTGAGGAATCCGAAAGGCGAGGTATATAGATGGATGCCATCATAAGGGGTAGTGGCGCGGAAATTCTTCACCACCTTCTCCTTAAGGTCGGCCGAGAGGCCCGGCTTGCGCTTGGGCGCATTTGGATCGACCGAGAAGCACAGGAATTTCCAATCCCCGGTCTCTGGGTCAGAGATCAGGAAGCTTTGCTTAGGGGTCTTGGGCACTGCGATTTTGCTGGTGGCATCAGCGATGATAAAGTAATTCTCTTGCACTCCCACCTGCTTATAGTAGTTGCACGGCATTTGATTGTCGGGGCGGTATTCGCACCAGTTCACTCCGTCGCGCTCAAAGTATCCACCTTCGTAGTAAAATTTCTGGGCCCATGCCGAGGTGGAGAGAAGCAGCATTAAGGCAACAGCGAAATGTTTCATAAACCTGTGAATATGATTGATAAAGAAAAGCAGCGGCCGCTGAGGTTATCAACGGCCGCTGCGCCCTGTTGTGCGCATGAAGGGACTCGAACCCCCACGACCTAAGTCATTAGATCCTAAGTCTAACGCGGCTACCAATTACGCCACATGCGCA
>JAJBUH010000147.1 GCA_020860445.1 Bacteroidales bacterium
GAAAATGACTAATAAAAGACCATAAAAATGTGATGAAAAGTCGTAAAGCGGCTGTAACCCAAAAGCCATAAGGGCATAAAGCCATAAAGAAGACCCCAATAGCTCCCACAAAGGAGCAAAGGAGCAAAGAGGCCCTCTTTGCTCCTTTGCTCCTTTGTGGGAGCTATTAAGCCAGCTCGCAAATCAGCGTGGCTGAGGTGGCGTCGATTACTTTGACCATCACATAGTCGCCGGGGCGGAAGTTGCCGCGCGGGAACACGCAGGTCTTGTTTTGCTGGGTACGACCCACCCACTGGTCGGTGCTGCGCTTTGACACGCTCTCGACCAGCACCTCAAATGTCTTGCCGATGTCGCGGCGATGCGATTCGAGCGATAACTGATTCTGGAGCGCGATCATGCGGTTGAGACGCTCAATCTTCACCTCTTCGGGCACATTGTCGGGCATCTGGCGTGCGGCGAGGGTGCCGGGGCGCTCTGAGTATTTAAACATAAAGGCCGAGTCAAACCCAACCTCGCGCATCAGCGACAGGGTCTCTTGGAAATCCTCCTCGGTCTCATCATGAAATCCCGTGAAGAGGTCGGTCGAGATGCCGCAGTCGGGAATTGCAGCGCGGATGGCTGCGATGCGGCCCAGATACCACTCGCGGGTGTATTTGCGGTTCATATCCTTTAGCACCTTGTTCGACCCGGATTGCACCGGCAGGTGCACATGGTTGCAAATATTATGGTGCGACGCAATGGCGGCAATTGTAGCGTCGGACATATCCTTGGGGTGCGAGGTGGTGAATCTCACTCTCATCTCGGGCGCAGCCTCGGCCACCATGCAGAGCAACTGGTCAAAGGTCAATCCCTCGTGGTTGTAAGAATTGACATTCTGGCCCAACAGCGTTACCTCTTTAAAACCCTTAGACCGCAGGTCGGCCAGCTCTGAGAGGATACTGTCGGCTGGGCGGCTGCGTTCGCGTCCTCGGGTGTAAGGCACGATGCAGTACGAGCAGAAATTGTTGCAACCGCGCATGATGCTTATGAATCCGCTCACCGGGTTCTGACCAATGCGCCGGGGTATAATGTCGCGATAGGTCTCGGTGGTGCTTAGCTCAACGTTGATAGCCTTCTCGCCAGCTGAGGCGGCAGCGAATAGGGCTGGCAGGTCGAGGTATGAATCCGGACCGGCCACCACGTCGACACCCATCTCATTGATGAGTTTATCCCTGACGCGCTCGGCCATGCAACCAATCACGCCCACAATCAGCCGATGCTTCTCTTTGTTTTTCTTCTTGCGCAGCGAGGCCAAGTATTGCAGTCGTGCTATAATCTTCTGCTCGGCGTTGTCGCGAATCGAACAAGTGTTGAGCAGTATGGCATCAGCCTCAGAGATATCCTCGGTGAGCTGGTAACCCTCCATGCCGAGGATGGCTGCCACAACCTCGGAGTCGGCCACGTTCATTTGGCATCCGTAGGTCTCGATAAAGAGCTTTTTTGCCCCTCCGGGGGCCTCAGATTTGTTGTTTGGTGAGATATTTTTGTCCATTTGTCGAATCTTGGGGAAAGTAATTTTGGTAGATTGCACAATAATTAGTAATTTTGTGCAAAATTACAAAATTATATGGAAGCTGACAACATCTTATGGGTAATATTGTGGATTGCAATCATGCTTGTAGGGTGGGCTGTGGAGACAAAAAAGAAGAAACAGGCCACCGAGGAGCAGCGCAAGCAAGCCCAATCAGCCCATCAAGCGCTAGTCAGCTCCAGTAGGAATCCTAGGAATCCTAGGAAGCCTAAGCCAGCAACTGAGCCTAAGCCAGCTAAGGCAGCATCCCTGGCTACGCCAGCTCCCCAATCAATGGCGGTCGGCCTCCCAGAGGAGGGGCAGCGCGTCACCAAAAAGCGCCCCCAGCCCACACCCTCGGCGGCTCTCCAGGCCTCGGGGCTCCACAACAAGGAAAACCTGAAGCGAGCCATCATCTTTGGCGAGATCCTCGCCCCTAAGTTTTAAGTGATAACAAATTTCAGACAGTAATAAAACCCAACAATCATATACTTTAACCTTATTTCCATGGCATTCAATTACATCACAGCCGAAGAGGCCGCCGCAATGATTCCCAATGGCGCCACTGTAGGCATGTCGGGCTTCACAGCCCCCGGTACTCCCAAGGCAATCCCCACCGCAATCGCTCACAAGGCTGAGGCCGAGCATGCCGAGGGTCGCCCCTACAAGATTAATCTTTTCACCGGCGCATCGTCGAGCGACCGTGCCGATGGCATGCTCTCGCGAGCCAACGCCATCAATATGCGCGCTCCGTATCAGAATGTACCCGACCTGCGCAAGCGCATCAATAGCCACGACTGCCACTACTTTGACCGTCACCTCTCAGAGATGGCGCAAGAAGTGCGTTACGGCTTCTACGGCCCTATTGACTTTGCCATCATCGAGGCTGCCCATATCACCCCCGATGGCGAAATAATCCTTGGCACTGGTGTGGGCAATGTGCCTACTTATGCCCATCTTGCCAAGCATATCTTCATCGAACTCAACGAGGCTCTGCCCAAGGAGCTCGAGGGCATGCATGATGTGATTATGCTCCAGGATCCTCCTCACCGCCCAGCTATCAACATCAACTCGCCCAAGGATCGCATCGGCAGCCCAGTGCTGAAGGTTGACCCCAACAAGATTGTGGGCATCGTCAAGACCAACTATCTCGACGGCGTGCATGAGTTCACCGCTCCCGATGAGGTGTCAAAGAAGATTGGCTCTAACGTAGTGCGCTTCCTGCTCAACGAGTACAAGAAGGGCGGTATCCCCAAGGAGTTCCTGCCTCTGCAGTCGGGCGTGGGCAATGTGGCAAATGCCGTGCTCTATGACCTGGCCAACAGCCCCGAGATTCCTCCGTTCATGATGTACACCGAGGTGATCCAAGACGCAGTGCTTGAGCTGATGCGCAAGGGCAAGTGCACATTTGCCAGTACCTGCTCGATGACATTTGCCGACAGCACCGAGGAGAAACTCTTTGCCGACCTCAGCGAGTTCCGCGACAAGATCCTGATGCGTCCTGCCGAACTCAGCAACAACCCCGAGGTAATCCGTCGTCTCGGCGTCATCGCCATGAACACCGCACTCGAGGCCGATATCTTCGGCAATGTCAACTCAACCCACGTGCTCGGCACCAAGATGATGAACGGTATCGGCGGTTCTGGCGACTTTGCCCGCAACGCTTATATCTCAATCTTCTCATGCCCATCAATCACCAAGGGCGGAGCCATCAGCAACATCGTGCCTATGGCTGCTCACGTTGACCATTCAGAGCACTCAGTCGACATCCTGGTTACCGACCAGGGCATCGCCGACCTGCGCGCCAAGGATCCAGTGCAACGCGCTCACGAGATTATCGAGAACTGCGCTCACCCGATGTATAAAGAGCTTCTCTACGATTACCTCAAGCAGGGCAAGGGAGGCCAAACCCCAGTGTCGCTCGACAAGTCGTTTGCGTTCCACAACGCATTCAACGAAACCGGCGACATGCGAAATGCCAAATTCTAACTAAAAACTAAGAATGAAAAATGAAAAATGAAAAATACCCTTGATGGCATTCTTCATTCTTCATTTTTCATTCTTCATTTTTCATATTTCATTCTTCATTTTTCATTTTGAAAAAGATTGACCGTGAGACGGTGCAGCGCATCCTTGATGCGGCTGACATCGTAGAAGTAGTAAGCGACTTCGTAAGCCTAAAGAAGCGCGGAGCAAACTATATAGGATTGTGTCCGTTCCACAACGAGCGGACACCATCCTTCTCTGTGTCTCGTGCCAAGGGCATTTGCAAATGCTTCAGCTGCGGCAAGGGCGGTTCTCCAGTCAATTTCATCATGGCCCACGAGCAGATGACCTACTACGAGGCCTTGAGATACCTTGCAAAGAAATACAACATCGAGATTCGCGAGCACGAGCTTACCGATGCTGAGAAGCAGCAAGCTACCGAGCGCGAATCCCTAATGGCTGTCAATGACTTCGCTCTCGAGCATTTCGAGACCAACATGTCGTCGACCCAAGATGGGCGCGACATCGGCTTGGCCTACTTCCGCGAGCGTGGCATCAACGACTTGATGATCAAGCGATTCAGGCTGGGCTATGCTCTCGACAAGAGCGATGCCCTGTATCGAGCTGCCATTGCCAAGGGCTATAATGAGCAATATCTGATTGCCACAGGCCTGTGCTCTCGATCAGAGAGGGGACAGGTCTATGACCGATTCCGTGGCCGCGTGATTTATCCAATCTTCTCGGTGTCGGGTCGCGTGGTCGCCTTCGGCGGACGCACCCTGCGCACCGACAAGACCATGGCCAAGTATGTCAACTCGCCCGAGTCGGCCATCTATTGCAAGAGTTACGAGCTGTATGGCCTGTACCAAGCCAAGGGCTCGATTGTCAAGCACGACAAGTGCATCCTGGTCGAGGGTTACATGGATGTAATCTCGATGCATCAGATAGGCGTGGACAATGTTGTGGCATCGTCTGGCACCTCGCTTACCGAGGGCCAGGTGCGCCTGATACATCGTTTCACGCAGAATGTGACCCTTATCTACGATGCCGACCCGGCTGGCATCAAGGCATCGCTGCGCGGCATCGACTTGCTGCTCGCCGAGGGCCTTAATATTAAGGTGTTGCTGTTGCCCGAGGGCGAAGACCCCGACTCATTTGCTCAGAGCCATTCATTGACCCAGGTCGAGGAATATATCAAGCAAAACGAAGTAGACTTTATCCGCTTCAAGACACGCATTCTGCTGTCCGATGCTGGTGGCGACCCGATACAACGATCGCGAGTTATCACTGATATCGTCAAATCTATAGCGGTGATACCTGATGCAGTGACGCGCGCTGTATATCTCAAAGAGTGTTCTCGCATGCTCGAGATTGAGGAGAAGGTGCTGGCTCTGCAACTTGACAAGACGATAGCCGACAATCTCGACCGGCAGCAGCGTCAGCCTAAACCCCGGCCGGAGGATGTGCCAGCTGAGCAACAACCGGCTCAACCTGTAGCCACATTCCAAGGCCAACCAGTTGCCCCGGCTCCAACTCCAGCCCCGGGGTCGGTGCGCCTGCGCCGATACGAACTGACCCTGATGAAATATATCGTCAAGTACGGTTATGTGCCAATAGCGCAAGAGTTGAATGAAGAAGGTGAGGAGACGGGCCAGCAAGTGACTGTGATTGAATTTATCGATTCAGAGTTGAGGATGGACGATATCGTGTGGACCGACCCCGTATGTGCCCGCATGATGGAGGACGCTTGGCATATCTTCCAGGAGGATTGGCCCATGGCTCTCGCCACCCACACGGCTCAGTTGCAACAGGAGCGGGCTCAATTTATCAAGGCTGGCGAGGAGGACATACGCCTCCATGGCCGCGACTTATCGGATATTCAAAATCGAGAGAAGTCTCTGATTGAGCGTGCCGACCGACAGTACCAGGATAGCTTGGCTCAATTCACCATGCGATATCTTGAGGATTACTTCTTGTCGGCGCCCGATGATGAGGTGCGCAATCTGTCAACCGCTTTGGCCAGTGAGAAATACCAGCTCAGCAAGGTGCATACCAAATATGCCCATGTCGAGACTGAATACGAAAGGCTGCGCGAACTGGTAGAACGGGGAGTATTGGAATTGAAATACGCTATTCTCGATGAGCAGATAGCCGAACTAAATCAAGAGGCCCGCGCAGCAGCTGGCAATCGCGAGCGCGTAAATGAACTGATGACGCAAGTGTTTGAGTTGTACCAGCTCAAATCACAATTCGCCAAAATCCTCGGCGACCGCATCGTCAACCCTAAGTAATGTAGCAGCTAAAGTGTGGCAGCGCCGCCTCGGCGCCATGCAGTGTGGCAGCGCCGCCTCGGCGCAATGCAGTGTGGCAGCGCCGCCCTCGGCGCAATGCAGTGTGGCAGCGCCGCCCCGGCGCCATGCATTAAAATGTTATTCCCACCCTTATTGTCACCATCTGCAAATCAGGCAGATGGTAATCTATCTCATTGGCCGTAAAATCTCTGCGGCCAATAAAGGTATATGCCAAAATCAGATGCGAGATGAATTTAGACGATGAGGCCAGGTTGATGCCAGCGCCTACCGACACGTATTCGCCAGTCTGTGTGGTATTGGCCTCAACATCATTGACCGATACGCCGCACCTGAGGTCGGCAAAACACAACTGGGGCTTGACCGAAAAGCTACTGCGAGCAATCAGATAAATTGGCATCGAGTGGAATGAGTTGCTCACGGGTTCGCAAATGCCAACTCCAGCTCCGAGAATCTGTATGCCGGGGGTGCTCATGCCGAAATAAGCATCAATTCCAATTGATGACATATCATGGCCGCTCATATCGACTGACCCCTGAAATCCAGCTCCCCAGGCAAATCTCACATGATCCTGGGTGCCGGGCTGGGCAGTGGCGGCAATCGCAGTCAGCAATGCCGCCAGAGCTATCAATATTTTCTTCGAGGCTCTCACTGGTTTAATTCTTTACTAAAGATATAGCGGCCCAGTTGTCGGCCTTGACAAATTGGTTGGCCACAGTGAGGCCCGCTTGCTTTGCGGCTTCCTCCACGATTGGGCAGTCGGCTTGGTAAAAACCACTCAACAGCATTTTGCCGCCCTCCTTTAGGGCTGCGGCGTAATATCCCAAGTCGGCAGTGATGATGTTGCGATTGATATTGGCAATCAGCAGGTCGGCAGCCATGAGATGGCTCAGAGCCGAGGCATCGCCGTGTATAATCAGTATCTCGGGGTGATGGTTGAGCTTCACATTGTCGCGAGCGTTGACGTAGGCGCACTCGTCAATCTCTATGCCAGTGACAGTGGTGGCACCGCGCATGGCGGCGAGAATGGCCAGGATGCCAGTGCCAGTGCCCATGTCGATGACGGTGGCTCCTCGCAGGTCCATAACCAAGAGTTGCTCGATGATTAGCGAGGTGGTGCTGTGATGGCCAGTGCCAAAGGCCATTTTGGGGTCGATTGTGATGTCATACTCTACAGCCGGGTAGTCGGTATGGAACGAACTGTGAATTACGCACTGGTCGCCGACCACTATGGGTTGGAAATAATTCTTTTCCCATTCCTGGTTCCAGTCCTGGCCTGGCACCAGCTTGGCATGCCAGTCTATCTCAACCTTGATTGGGAAATTGTCGATGATCTCCTCGATGGCCTCAACGCTGTAGCTTGCAGCCGGCACGTAGGCCGACACGCCCTTGGCATCAGGCACAAAGCTCTCGTAACCGGCATCGGCGAGTTGGGATGCCAGCAGGTCGGTAGCGTCCTCAAAGCATGGCGTGAGGTCGAACCTCACCTCGTAGTAGTCATTCATTTTTGTGTCTTTTTCTTGCTAAACATCCTCAACACCCGACGGGTAAGCTTGAATGCGATGAGGATATAGTCGGCATAACTGATAGCGCTGCTCAAGCGAGAGAATAGGGGATAAGCGCGACCGTTGTTGCCCATCAGGGCTTGGTAGTCGTTGGCTATCTTGTGCTTTTCCAGCTCGATGCGAGTCAAGGAAAGCACTCGGTTGAATCGGAGGTCGTCGAAATTATAACCTCGCCACTGTGAGGGTACTTGCTCGTTCATGACTTTTGTTGGTTCTGGTTGGGAGGGGTGAGCAAAAGTTTAGAGATGAATCGCGCTACTGGGTTGTAGATCAGTGGTATTCTCAGCAGCACGATCAGCGCAATGATCAGGATGAATACTCCGGCCACGATGAAATATGTCCAGAAAGGCTCGATGTATGATTCGAGCAGGGTGGCTATGCCCATCACCAAGAAAATCATCACAATCACCGACAGCATCAGGGCGAGCATGGCTATGGCAAACACCGAGATGAGCATAGTGGCCTTCTCGGCTGCGGTGAGTCGAGCATTCTCGATGTATAGGGTCACCAGGCGAGCCAACGCATCGACGAGTGATTTGAGTGGCGAATCAGATTTTTGGTTCATAAATAATAGTTGAATATGACGAAAGAGGCAAGCGCCAGTGCGCCCGCCTGCTTAGGTGGTAGGTAGGCCTTATTTCTTTGCCTCGATTTCGGCTACGATCTGGTCTACAATTTCTTCTTCCTGCACGTTGCCTTCCTTGATGATACCTTTCTTCACCAAGATTTGGCGGATTTGTTCACGCAGGTCGGCGCCTTTCTCCGGAGCGAAGAGCAGGGCAGCAGCAGTGCCCACGATAGCTCCGCCTAAGAATGCATATAGCAGTTTCATAGTGTGAATGTTGTTGTTAAGTTAATTATTCGGGAAAATAGGGAGGGAAACCAGGCAGTCAGGCGTGACGGATTTCTTCGGCGATGCGGTCGGCGAGTTCCTCTACTTTATTGCGGTTGAGGAAGGGGCATTTGTCCTTTACGAAATCGATGATTTCCTCGCGGGTCTCGCTGCCGCGCTTGGGAGCGAGGAGCATGCCAACGGCTGCACCGGCGATAGCACCGCCGATAACTGCCAGGATGATGTTGAGATTTTTCATTGTGGCTTATGTTATTAAGGGTTGTTTAGATGATTTTGTTAAGGTAACAAGTGGGTGGGGGTTATAGTTCACTGAGGGTGAAAATCTTTTTGGGGTGCGGCCACGCAGTGGCCGCCACAGTAGCCGCTATGCAGGTGGGAAGGGCTGAAGCCCTAATCTATTATTAAGGGTATGGGATTGATAATTCTTTAATAAGGGTATTGTCAATTCTTTAAGAGGAGGATTGTCTTGAGGGCGAGGTCGAAATTTACGAGCTTGGCGTTGGCGTTGGCGGCGATGTCGTTGCGCGCTTTGTTGAATTGGTCAAACAGGCGCAACACATTCCTCTCGTTGATAAATGGCGAGAATTTCTGGCTGAATTGGTACTCCTCTTGGTCCATGCCCAGGAGGGTGGGCTGGCGCAGATTGAGGATGAAATTCTCTCGGAGCATGCGCGAGCAATACTCTAAGAATCCCATCTCGCGTTCGCGGCCGAGTTCGGCAGTATCAGCCGCCCATTTCTTCAGGTCGCCCACATTGCGGGTATAAGCCTTGCGCATCAGTTCCTTGAACAAGTCTAAATATTTGGTCCGCTCCTTCGACAGGCTGATTAGCCTGAGGGCCTCGGTGAGGCTGCCCTCAGCTAGCCGGGCTGTCTGCATGGCTTCGGCTTCGTCCATCGGAAATTGCGAGGTCAGGTATTGTGCTACCAATTGGTCCGGATAACGCTTGACTATTATGCGCTGGGTACGCGAGTATATGGTGCCGAGGATTTGGCGAGAGTTGTCGGATGCCAGCACAAAGATGGTGTCAGAGTGTGGCTCTTCGAGGATTTTCAGCAGCTTGTTGGCAGCTTCCTCCCTCATCTTCTCGGGCAGCCACATCAGCACTATCTTGTAGCGTGACGAGTGGGAGGTGAAGCTGAGTTTGCGCGTCAATTCTGCAGCCTCGTCGACGTAAATCACTGGCTGGGCATTAATATTGTCGAGCTTGAGCAGCCATTGGTCGTAGTCCATAAATGGCGACTGCTGCATCTGGTCGCGAAACTCAGGCAGATAGTCATCGCAAAGGCTCAGTTTCTTCTTCTGATTCTTGATAATTGGGAAGCAGAAGATGGTATCGATATGGTTGAAAGTCTGGTGCTGTTGGCAAGCCGGGCAACGGCCGCAGCTGTCGCCATTGGTGCGGTTTTGGCAATGCACATATTGGGCGAAAGCTCGCGCCAGAGCGAATTTTCCCGTTCCGGCCGGACCCTCGAGCAGCAGAGCGTGGGGTATGCGGTCGGTGTCGGCGAGAGAGCGCAGTCGCTCCTTCACCTCTTCGTGGCCGGGAATGTCAGCGAATCTCATAGCTTGTCGGGATGGTCATCCTTGTGTCGGCGCGCTGCCCCTTGGGCGGTGAAGCCGTTTTTGAGGATGTATTCCTTTACTTCTTGGAACAGGTCGGTAGCGAACACGAAATCATTGAGAGCCTCGCTCGTGGTGGCGAAGATTTCCTTCATGTTGCCCACCCATTCGCGATGGCCCTTGTTGATGAAAACGATATTCTCGCCGATGCCCAGCACCGAGTTCATATCGTGGGTGTTGATCACGGTGGTTATGTCGTATTCGTGGGTGATGTCGCTCAGCAGCTCATCGATGAGGATCGAGGTGCGAGGGTCAAGACCCGAGTTAGGCTCATCGCAGAATAGGTACTTGGGGTTGAGCGAGATGGCGCGAGCGATGGCGGCGCGTTTCTGCATACCGCCTGAGATTTCCGACGGGTATTTGTTTTCGGCTCCAGCCAGGTTGACACGTTCGATGCAGAACATGGCGCGGTCTCGCTGTTCGGCCGGAGTCATGTTGGTGAACATCATCAACGGAAACATCACATTGCCGAGCACAGTCTCGCTGTCAAACAGAGCCGAGCCCTGGAAGAGCATGCCTATCTCCTTGCGCAGTTCCTTGATTTCCTTAGAACTCATAGTGAGCAGGTTGCGGCCGTCAAACAGGATTTCGCCTTGCTCGGGACGCAGCAGACCCACGAGCGATTTCATAAGCACAGTCTTGCCCGAACCGCTCTGGCCAATGATCAGATTGGTCTTGCCAGTATAGAAAGTGCAACTTACATCGAAAAGCACCGTCTTGTCGTCAAACGACTTAGTAACATTCTTGACCTCAATCATTGCAGCAAAAGTTTTGTGAGGAGCACATCGAAAAGCAGAATCAGGATCGAGCTTGACACAACGCCCTTGGTCGAGGCTGAACCAACCTCAAGAGCACCGCCCTTGACGTAGTAGCCGTAGAACGAGGCAACCGAAGCGATGATGAAGGCGAAGAAGAGACTCTTGATCAGGCCGTACCATACGTACCATTCCTGGAACAGGGCTTGCAGACCGTAGACGAATCTGGACACCGTGATCATATCGGTGACAACGGCCACCATATAGCCGCCAAAGATTGATGTGCCGATGCAGAACACTACCAGCACCGGCATGAACAATACGAAGGCCACCACCTTGGGGAGCACCAGGTAGTTGGCCGAGTTGACGCCCATAATCTCGAGGGCGTCGATTTGCTCGGTCACTCGCATAGTGCCTATCTCTGAGGCGATGTTCGAGCCTACCTTGCCCGCCAGGATAAGGCAGAGGATAGAGTTGGAGAACTCAAGCAGCACGATGTCGCGGGTAGCCAGACCCACCGAGTAGGCTGGAATCAGAGGCGAGGCGATATTGAGCTGCATCTGTATGGCGATCACAGCGCCTATGAACACTGAGATGATGAGCACCAGTGGGATTGAATCAATGCCGAGTTTGGAGACCTCCATGACGGTGCGGCGTCCGAACACTCTCCAGCGATCGGGCACCGAGAATACTTTGACCATGAAGAGGCAGTAGCGGCCAAATGTTGCTAACGAGTTAGATAAAGCCATGCTGATATCATTGCTTAAATAGGAAAAAACGCCGATAAAAAGCCCGTTGGGCAAACGGCAATGCAAAGTTAGTGATTTTTTGCCGCACTGATTAGCCTTTTTTGCTGAATTTGCAGTGGTTTCTTCATTAAAATTTCGTAATTTCGCCAAGAATTTCCCAAATAGGGGATTTTATGTGTTTGAAACTCTTCTAAACAACCTCAGATATGCTCGTAATCGGAATAGCCGGCGGCACTGGCTCAGGCAAGACCACGGTCGTCAACAAAATAATCAATAGTTTCGCCCCCGGCGAGGTGGCAGTCATCCCTCAGGATTCATATTACAAGGATTCAAGCCATGTGCCAGTCGAGGAGCGCTCCAAAATCAACTTTGACGAGCCGGCGGCTATCGAGTGGCCACTCCTGGTCAAGCATATCAAGCAACTCAAGGCCGGGAAGCCTATCGAGATGCCCACCTATTCTTATCTTACTTGCACGCGCCAGGAAGAGACGGTCAGCGTAGCGCCCACCGATGTGGTGATTGTCGAGGGTATCCTCGTGCTCAACGACCCGGTGCTGCGCGAACTGATGGATGTCAAGGTGTTTGTCGATGCCGACCCTGACGACCGTCTGATCCGCGTTATCGCTCGCGACTGCATCGAGCGCGGACGCACCCCGCAGATGGTGATCGACCGCTATCAGCAGGTGCTCAAGCCTATGCATTGCCAATATATCGAGCCGTCGAAGCGTTTTGCCGACCTGATTGTGCCCCAAGGAGGCAGCAACCGTGTGGCAATCACCCTCCTCACCGATTACATTGAGAGCCGCCTGCGCAAAGCTGAGGAAGTGAAGAATGAGAAGTGAAAAATGAAGAATGAAAAATAACTGTAGTGGATACATAGGGTGTCTATGTATGAACTAAGGTATCTAATATTAACTGATGGGACTCATATTCAACCGCAAGGACAAGAGCCAAGAGGCGCAGCCGCTCAACCTGGACCTGCCCGAGGGACAAGGCCCCGATGCTCTGCCAGTCGATGACCCGCTGCTGCAGCCGCAAGAGCCAATCTTTCCGGAGAGCAAGAAGGAGGTCGAGGGCTTAAAGCATGGCGGCGATGACGGACTGATGGTGCTTCGCACCGACAATCTGGTCAAGAAATACGGCAAGCGCACAGTGGTCAACCATGTGTCGATTGATGTGACGCAAGGCGAGATTGTGGGTCTGTTGGGCCCAAATGGCGCTGGCAAGACTACCACATTCTATATGACCGTGGGTCTGATTCAGGCCAACGAGGGACGCATCTTTCTCAACGATCTTGACATCACCAAGTACCCGGTATATAAGCGCGCCCAGGCTGGCATCGGATATCTGGCTCAGGAGCCATCTGTATTCCGCAAGATGACAGTTGGGGATAATATCCGAGCCGTACTGCAGATGACGCGCACCACCAAGGAATATCAAAAGGAAAAGCTTGAAAGCCTCATCGCTGAGTTCCGCTTGCAGAAGGTGCGCAAGAATCTGGGCGACCAGCTCAGCGGCGGCGAGCGCCGACGCACAGAGATTGCCCGATGCTTGGCCATCGACCCTAAGTTTATCATGCTCGATGAGCCCTTTGCTGGCGTCGACCCTATCGCTGTTGAGGATATCCAGTCGATTGTGTACAAGCTCAAGGAGAAGAATATCGGCATTCTCATCACTGACCACAATGCGCCTGAGACTCTCTCGATCACCGACCGCGCCTATCTGCTATTTGATGGTCAAATCCTATTCCAAGGCACCTCTGAGGAGCTCGCCGAGAATCCCGTGGTTCGCGAGAAATACCTCGGCCGCAACTTCGTCTTCCGCCGCAAAATCCTGGATTAGCAGCCTCGGAGAGGCTTAACAATGTTAGCCCCAGGCTGTTAGGGAGCGTAGCGACCTAACTGCCTGGGGTATTAGCATCCCATCAAAAGGCGCCTCGGAGAGGCGCAACATTGTCTATCTGCGGCAGGAATCAATTGCTATTAACAATTGACTTAACTGATTGCGTATGGCGCGCAGACGGTCGATTGCCTCATAGTGTTTTGAAACGCCGCTATGGTTGTGTTTGATGATTTCTTGCGCCTTATCGAGTTTGAATCCGCGCTCCTTTACCAAGTAATATATCATTTTGATTTTCTCGATGTCAGACGGCGTATATAGCCGACTGCCTCCAGAGGTGCGCTTGGGCTTCAATATCGTGAATTGGCTCTCCCAATATCTCAGCGTAGTGGCCGGAATCCCCAAGATTTCTGCCACTTGTTGTATCTTATAATATTTTTTATCCAGATCGCTCTCCATCTCCTTTTGCCTTTATCCTCAAAAACTTTTGACTTTTGACTTTTGACTTTTGACTTTTGCCTTAATTTTTAGTCCATCACATGACCGGCATTCTCGGCCTGGAGCACCATGCGGTCGTATTCCTCGGGTGTGAGGTCGTAGAAATAATAGTTGACCGGGTTCTGCGCCACGCCTCTCAGCCTCACCTCGTAATGCAGGTGCGGCCCTGTAGATTTGCCGGTATTGCCCACGGCTCCTATTTCTTCGCCGCGCTCTACCTTCTGCCCTTTGCGCACATATATCTTAGATAGGTGGGCATAGCGAGTCACATAGTTGTAGCCATGGTCGATTTCTATCAGGTTGCCGTATCCGCTCTGCCATCCGGCCGAAATCACTGTGCCTTTGCCAGTGGCGTAGACCGGCGTGCCGATGGGGGCAGAGAAGTCCATGCCCTCGTGGAATTTATGTGTGCCGTACACCGGGTCGAGGCGGTAGCCGTAGCCCGATGCCATCTGCCTGAGTTTGCTTTCCGACACTGGCTGGATAGCTGGCACGTGATCGAGACGGTCTTTCTGATTCAGCGCTTCTTGGCGCAGAAAGTCGAACGACTTGATCTGTGAATACACCTGATGGTCGAGGCGGTCGAGTTTGTCGCTCACCGACTGCACGAGTTGGTCGTCGGTGAGCGAGTTGGAATGTTCGTAACTTTTCTGCCTCTCCAGGCCGGCATAGCGCTGGGCATCGGATAGGGGATTGGCCTGAAGCATCACGCGGTAGAAATTATTGTCGCGAGCGGCAAGGTCGTTCATCACAGCCATTGCCTCGTCGGCTTGGCGGCTGAGTATGGAGTATTCGGTGCGCAGGTGCTCGTTTTCCTGCTTTAGCATCTTCTCGCGTGGAAAGTCGATGAAGTAGTATGCGACCACGCAGAGCACGGCTCCTATGGCGATTCCGATAATGAATTGGCGCACCACAGCCCACCATCTCTCCTTGGCTGAGGGGTAGACTCTGACGTAAGAATCGGTCGCTGGATTATATTTATAGAATACTTTGCGTGACAATTGAGAGATTTTTCGTAATTTTGCACCGCAAAGTTAGTGATTTTCGCTCAAACCCAAAAATTAAAAAACGTTTCAGATGGGTTTGACCCCGAAAATCCATAGTATAAGGTATAATTTCCAAAAACTAAAAACCAAAAACCAAAAACCATATATATGCTTTCAGCTAAAGAAATCAGAGAGTCCTTCAAGGAGTTCTTTCGCGGCAAAGAGCACCATATCGTGCCCTCGGCCCCGATGGTGGTGAAGGACGACCCCACATTGATGTTCACCAATGCGGGCATGAATCAGTTTAAGGACATTATCCTTGGCGACAAAGCCGCCAAGTATCAGCGCGTGGCCGATTCGCAGAAGTGTCTGCGCGTATCCGGGAAGCACAACGACCTCGAGGAGGTTGGCCACGACACCTATCATCACACGATGTTTGAGATGCTCGGCAACTGGTCGTTTGGCGACTATTTCAAGCGCGAAGCCATCGATTGGGCATGGGAATACCTGGTGGATGTGCTCAAGCTCAACCCCGACCGCCTGTATGCTACAGTATTCGAGGGCTCACCCTCCGAGGGGCTTGGCCGCGACGATGAGGCCGCTGCCATCTGGGAGAAGCATCTGCCCGCCGACCATATCATCAACGGCAACAAGCACGACAATTTCTGGGAGATGGGCGACACTGGACCCTGCGGACCTTGCTCTGAGATCCATATCGACCTGCGTTCTGACGAAGAACGTGCCGCCGTGCCTGGCCGTGACTTGGTCAACCATGACCATCCCCAAGTGATTGAGATTTGGAATCTTGTGTTTATGCAGTACAACCGCAAGGCCGACGGCTCGCTCGAACCGCTGCCCGCCAAGGTTATCGACACCGGCATGGGCTTTGAGCGCCTGTGCATGGCTCTGCAAGGCAAGACATCGAATTACGATACCGATGTGTTCACTCCGCTTATCGACAAGATAGCCCAGCTATCGGGCAAGAAATATGGCGAGGATGCTCGCGTGGATGTTGCCATGCGCGTAATAGCCGACCATGTGCGCACCATCGCATTCTCGATCGCAGACAGCCAGCTGCCGAGCAATGCCAAGGCCGGGTATGTGATCCGCCGTATCTTGCGTCGCGCTGTGCGCTATGCTTACACTTTCCTCGGCCAGAAGGATGCCTTTATGTATCGCCTCATCGATACTCTGATCGAGAGCATGGGCGAGGCTTATCCCGAGCTACCCAAGCAGCGCGACCTGATTATGAAGGTAATCAAGGAGGAGGAAGAGGCATTCCTGCGCACTCTCGACAATGGTATCCGTCTGCTGGACAACTATATCGCTGCCGCTCGCAAGGAGGGCAAGACTGAGATTTCGGGCAAGGAGGCATTTACGCTGTATGATACCTATGGGTTCCCGCTTGACTTGACCGAACTAATCCTCAAGGAGAATGGCATGACCCTCGACCATGCTGAGTTTGACCGCGAGATGGAGGCCCAGAAGGCTCGCGCTCGCCATGCCGCAGCTGTCGAGGCTACCGACTGGGTGAGCCTGAGCGATGGCGAACAGGAATTTGTGGGATATGACCTGCTCGAGATTCCGGCTTCGATATTGCGTTACCGTAAGGTGAAGCAAAAAGGCAAGGAGTACTATCAGATTATCTTTGACCGTACGCCGTTCTATGGCGAGATGGGCGGCCAGGTAGGCGACAGCGGCGTGATGGTGACTGAGGATGGCAAGGAGATTGCCATATTCGACACCAAGCGCGAGAATGGCCAGAGTGTGCACCTCGCCAAGGAGATGCCGGCTGACCCGACCGACCCTGTCACCCTCAGGGTTGATGCCGAGAAGCGCATGGCTACTCAGTGCAACCACACTGCTACTCACCTGCTGCATGCCGCTTTGCGCCAAGTGCTCGGCACGCATGTTGAGCAGAAAGGTTCGTTTGTTTCGCCTGACCTGCTGCGCTTCGACTTCTCGCATTTCCAGAAGGTTACGCCTGAGGAGTTGCGACGCGTTGAGCATCTGGCCAATGCTGAGGTGCGCAAGGCCATCGCTCGCGATGAGCGCCGCAATGTGCCTATCGCCGAGGCTAAGGAGATGGGTGCCATGGCTCTGTTTGGCGAGAAGTATGGCGACGAGGTGCGCGTAATCAAATATGGCGATTCGGTTGAGTTGTGCGGTGGCACGCATGTTGACAATACTGGCAACATCGGCATGATCCGCATCGTATCGGAGAGCAGCATCGCCGCTGGCATCCGCCGCATCGAGGCTATCACTGGCGCCCGTGTCGAGAAGGTGATTGATGATATGGCCGACAATGCACGCCAGATCGCATCGCTGTTCAACAATGCGCCCGATGTGCTGGCTGCCCTGAAGCGCAGCATCGAGGAGAGCGCAAGCCTCAAGAAGCAGGTTGACGAGTATCGCGCCGAAAAAGAGGTCGCGCTGATCAATGAGGTGCTTGACAAGGCTAAGATTGTCAACGGTCTCAAGGTTGCCGCTCTTGGCGGAGTGCGTCTGCCCGAGATGGTCAAGAATGTGGCATTTGGTGTGCGCGCAAAGTCGCCCGAGCATACCGTGTTCCTCGCTGCCACTGTCGATCCGACCGGCAAGCCGTTGCTCACCGTAGCCCTCACTGAGGATGTGGTGAAGCATGGCCTGAATGCGTCGGCCATGGTGCGCGAAGCAGCCAAGGCAATCAAGGGAGGCGGTGGCGGTCAGCCGGGCTTCGCTCAGGCTGGCGGCAAAGATTCCGACGGCCTCAGCCGCGCCTTCGAATCCCTGATGGACGCCGTCTCAAAGTAAAACAGGAACGTAAGCACGTAAGCTAAACGTAAGCACGTAAGCTTGACGTAAGCGCATATCTAATTTATAGTGCGTAGCACGATTCTTGTCTGTTAACCCCACATGGAGTGCGGTAGCACGGAATGTGGGGTATCAGGATATAACCTATACTTGATTAGAGTGCGATAGCACGGCTCTTACCAGGGGCTGTACTATTGCACTCTTTTTATCTATTGACACTGGGATATATTAAAAATAGTTAGATATAGGGGATAATCCCCACTTTTTTCGTAACTTTGCAGTTATGAAAAAAATAAACCAACATATAATCACTATTCTGCGTTCTGCCGCGCTGGGCGTTCTCCCGGTGCTTGCCTCTTGCGGCAGCAGCAACGACGAACCCACTATCGAACCGACTCCTGATCCAGACCCCACGCCGCGCACTGTGCTGGTGTACATGGTGGCTGGAAGCAGCAGCCTTGGTGGGTCAGGCTATGACACACAAGACCTCAACGAAATGCTCGCTGGCGCTGCCGAAGGTCAAATCGGCAAGGGCCGACTGATTATTTATCATTCGCCTTATGCCACGAGTTCGACCAACTGCATCCCGGTGCTTAAGGAGGTGACTGCCGCTGGCATTGACACCCTTAAGATTTATCCAGCGGGCACCTCATCGGTGACCGAGGCCCAGATGTCGCAAGTATTTGCCGACACCAAGGAATTGGCTCCAGCCGA
This sequence comes from Bacteroidales bacterium, assembly GCA_020860445.1. Taxonomy (GTDB): domain Bacteria; phylum Bacteroidota; class Bacteroidia; order Bacteroidales; family Muribaculaceae; genus CAG-873. The sequence continues at coordinate 18,220 of JAJBUH010000147.1, forward strand.
GGACTACGGCTTGGTGCTGTGGGGCCATGGCACCGGATGGTTGCAAGACGGCGTGTCAGAGACCACGGGGAAGACCTATTCCTATGGCGGCGACTTTAAGAAGTATATGAACATCACCAGCCTCAACAATGTGATCAAGGATCAGGGGCTATCGTTTGTGTATTTTGATTGTTGCTACATGGGCAATGTCGAGACGCTCTACGAGGTGCGCGATGCTGCGCCAGTGATGGTAGGCAGCGCCACCGAGGTGCCTCTGTGGGGCATGCCCTATGACAAGAATCTCAAGTATTTCTTCAGCGACACCCCCGATATGCTGGGTGCCGCTCAGAGCACTTTTGAGTATAATATGAATCTGTACAATACCTCAAGTGACTCTAATGCCAAATGTCCGGTGACTATTTCAGTGGTCTATACCGAGGGCCTGGAGGCGTTGGCTCGTGCCACTCGTGAGATTTACGAGGGGGCAGAGGCGAGTTGGCCGTCGGGGTACGTGCCTCAACGATACACCACATCGTCGAACGGGTATTATTGCGATCTCGAGCATTATGTGCAAGAGCTGGCTCAGAGCGATGAGCAGTACCAGGAATGGCGCGCTCTGCTTGACCTGACTGTGGCTTATGCCGCTGCTTCGCCTGCTATTTGGACCAGTACGCCCATCAACACCACCTGTGGCTTGTCGACCTATATAATGCGTACTACATCGAGCGCCACTACCAATAATTACAACGAGCTGCAGTGGTATGCCGATGTGGCATCAGCATTGTTTGAATGAGCGAACCACTCAGTGGCTCGCCACAGTAGCCGCTATCCAGACACAAGGTGAGCTGAAGCTCACCCTCTTATATTGACATGAGGATTGATATATTGTCATAGCGATTTATTGCAGATACCAGGTGAGCTGAAGCTCGATTGATTGCGTCAGCCACCTTATCACTTATAACTTACACTTTATACCTAAATAGATGCTACAAGAGCTTCCTGTTAATGAATATCCGATGCTGCCGGATTCAATTCCGACCGTCAAGGAAGAGATAGCGATGCTAAAATCGCTGCCGTTTGATGAGCTGCTCAACACTGTGTCGAGCAAACTCGTCACATTCTCGATCAACTTGGCGCTGGCCATTTTGGTGTTCTATGTTGGCAAATTCATCATAAACAAGATCCACAAGGTGGTGACTGCCATAATGGTGCGGCGCCGTGTCGAGAAGTCGCTCAGCACGTTTGTGCTGTCGCTCATACGCATGGTGCTGTATTTCTTGCTGATTGTCACCGTGATTGGAATCCTCGGCATCGAGACCTCATCGTTCTTGGCGCTGTTTGCCTCGGCTGGCGTCGCCATAGGTATGGCGTTGAGCGGCACGCTCCAGAATTTCGCTGGCGGCGTGTTGATTCTGCTCATCAAGCCCTACAAGGTGGGCGACTATATCGAGGCGCAGGGATACACTGGCACCGTCAAGGAAATCCAGATTTTCCATACAATCATCGTCACCCCCGACAACAAGTCGATTATCATACCCAATGGCGGATTGTCGACGGGGTCGGTCAACAACTACAGCCGCGAGGATTATCGCCGTGTCGATTGGACCATCTCGATCAGTTATGGCGACAATGTTGATGCCGCACGTCAGGCTATCCTTGATATCTTTGCCAGCGATGACCGCATCGTCAAGCAGTATGTCGAGGATGATAGGCGTAACCGCGCCATTGCGGCGCAAGAGGCGCTGTATGACTGCGCCGTTGAGGGAAACAACAAGAAGAAAGGGTGGTTACAGAGCCTCTTCCAATCGCCCCATCGCCACATGCGCAACAAATTCTCTGACTGGCAGCAGTCTGAGGAGGAAAAGACCCTCAAGATGATCAGTAAGGTTGACCGTTCGCCTGTGGTATGGGTTAGCGCCCTGGCCGACAGCAGCGTCAATCTCTCAGCGCGCGCCTGGACCCGCAATGAGTTTTATTGGAATGTCTTCTTCCAGCTCAACGAGCGCTTCTACAAAGAGCTCCCCACCGCCGGCGTCAATTTCCCCTTCCCGCAATTGGATGTGCATATTGCGAAATAATGAAGAATGAATAATGAAAAATGAATAATGAAAAATAGCCATCCGGAT